>JAOTUU010000140.1 GCA_029863705.1 Gammaproteobacteria bacterium | reverse complement strand
CCGTTGAGATTGTCGAAAAGCCTGAGAAGCCGCGGTCCAGTCACGCTGTAACGGGGTTCTATTTTTACGACTCGGAAGTCGTCAATATTGCAAAAGCGTTGCGGCCGTCCCCGCGCGGCGAGCTCGAAATCACCGACGTCAACCAGACCTACCTCGATCGCGGACAATTGAATGCAATCCCTCTTGGTCGGGGCATGGCTTGGCTCGACACCGGAACGTATGACACGCTTCTCGAGGCAGCGCAGTTCATCGCGACAATCGAGCGACGCCAGGGACAAAAAATTGCATGTCCTGAAGAGATCGCTTTTCGGATGGGTTACATCACTGCCGATCAGCTGACAGAGCATGCTGCCCGGCTGAAAAACTCGGCGTATGGGGTGTATCTCGAGGGCGTGATCAAGGAGGTGGGCTGAGTCCGGCCTGCCATTCAGCCGCGAGCCTCGCCTGATATCCATGAGTATTCCGTTTCATGTACCGACGATCACAGGCTCAGAGAGCGAGCGTGTTGCAGCCGCCTGTCGTGATCCGAGCGTGCTCCAATCCGACGGACCATTCTCTGAGTTGTGCGCTGATCTTCTGCGAGCTTATTTGGAAGCCGAAAACGTGCTGTTCACACCGTCTTGTACAGCGGCTCTCGAAATCGCAGCAATGCTAACAGTGGGGCCCGGCGACGAAGTCATCGTTCCATCATTCACATTCGTCACCTCCGTAAGCTGTTTTACCAACCTCGGCGCGAAGCCTGTGTTCTGCGACATTCGCGAAGATACGTTGAACATAGACGAATCAAAGATTTCCGATCTTGTTACGTCACGTACCAAGGCTATCGTAGCCGTTCACTACGGCGGCATCTCTTGCGAGATGGATGAGATCAAGCGTATCGCGAAAGATAGAGATATCGCCGTAGTCGAAGACGCGGCTCAAGCTCTAAGTGGCAGCTATAAGAATCGTGCACTTGGCTCTATTGGAGATGTCGCATGCTTTAGCTTTCACAGCACGAAGAACTATCACTGTGGAGAAGGTGGGGCGCTGGTAATCGACAAGCCGGAGCTTCTCGCGCGAGCCGAGATCCACAGAGAAAAAGGTACGAATCGAAGAGCATTCATCCGTGGCCAGATTGACAAGTACACGTGGGTAGACCGTGGCTCGTCGTACGTACCATCGGAACTCAACATGGCATTTCTATCCTGCCAACTCGAGCACATTGAATCAGTCAAGCGTAAACGCAAGTCGTTGTTTGATCGATACGTCAATAAACTTCAGACGCTTGAGGATGCGGGTAGTATTCGATTGCCAATCATTCCGCAAGATTGCAGGCCTAGTTATCATCTGTTCTACATGTTACTTCAGGACTCTGCGTCTCGAGACAAATTGCTCGAGCATTTGCAAAACAAGGGTATTGGCGCGACATTTCACTATGTTCCTTTGCACACTTCACCAGTGGGGAGCAAGCTACACGACGGTCGACCCTTGCACGTCACCGAGCGGATTCACAATAGGCTTTTGCGACTGCCGCTTTATCCCAATCTTCGGAACGAAGATATTGACCTAATCTGTCGCGAAGTCTATGACTTTTTCGGCCAAGTACCTTGAGTGCACGCGCTTATGGAGGGTCAAATCATTCGGGATGTGGCGATGTGGTTTAAACCTCGAGCCAGCGAGCCATGTTGTCGGATGAATCAAACACGATGACACTAATGAGCCACGCGAATTCTCGGCGAACGTTCTGGGTCGTCACTTTCGCGCTCGGCGTGATAGCGGTTACGGGGATACACAGCGGAGCCACAACGCGCTTCGAACTCAACGACGATTGGCTGATCGCGGACATACTCTCAGGTCGATTTACCGGATCCTGTCAGGCGCACGTCCTTTACGTCCATATCTGGCTGGCAAGGGCGTTGGCTTGGCTCTATTGCACAATTCCTTCGATCGAGTGGTACGTTGTCTGCCTTCTCTTTTGCCACGCGCTCGCTCTTGCTGGTTTCGGCCTGATCGTGCTGGACCAGAATGCTCCACGACTTAGCATGGGACTCTCATTCACAGTCCTGACTGTGGTCTTTATCATACCTAAGGTCCTTGTGCTGACCTATACAACGGCCGCTGCGATACTCGCTGCCTCCGGCATGCTCCTCGTCCTCGGTGGGCTCCAGAAACCAAATACCGCACGTGGCCAAGTAACTCTGGGCTTGTGTTATTTGGGCGTTGCCACGCTAGTCCGACCAGAGGCTTTTGCACTTATACTCGTTCTGGCTTTGCCGGGGCTCGTTCAGTGCGCTATGAAGGGTCGTTCTGCGAAAACCGGAACCACTCTCTTGCTCATCTTGGCCATTGGCGGCGGTTTCACGTGGATACATCAGTACGAATACCAGTCTGACGCCAGTTGGTCCGAGACACTCCATTACAGTCGCGCCCGCGTTGCAGTGCACGACTCATTCGCAGTCAAGAGACGGGTGGAAACAGGGGGACAGTTGGTCGAGAATACGTTCAGCGAGGTTGGTTGGACGCAGAACGATGCTGATCTCTTTTTCGATTGGGTCTACTTCGATAGAGCCCTCTACTCGATAGAGTCCCTCGAGATCATTCGCGCTCGCCTCGCACCGTCCGCGCCCGAAAGCACTTGGAACATCGAGGGTTGGATCAAATCCGCAAAACAAGGTCTGTGGGACTTAATTAGTCTATCCCAAGAAAACGGCATGCTCATGCAGCTTTTTGTCTGCCTAGCTCTCATTGTAACCAGTTTGCGCAATCGCGCTGCAACATGGTGGGCGTGCGTGAGCGCCCTCTGGGTGGCGCTGGTCTTCGTCGGCATAGCGATCGCGCTGAAGCTCCCCACGAGAGTCGTCAGTCCCGGCCTGCTCTACCTGACCGGATCAATCCTGGTAACCGGCGCGCCCCTCGCGAAGTTTCATTCGAAGGCACTACGACACGGCACAGGCATCGGGCTACTTGCGCTGCTCACCATCGGTCTCGTGGATGCGACACTTGTAGAACGCCGGAATCAACATTTGGCCGACGAGTATTATCAGGTCGTCTCGCCCTTGGAGAGTCGGAAGGATCTGCGGGTATTCGTATGGCCAAGCGCCATCCCACTTGAGTTTGCCCCGGTTCGAGCAAATGAAGACCCCCGTGAGCGAGCTAAAATCATCCGAATCGGAGGTTGGCAGACAGGCACGCCTCTTCAGCAGAAGCAGTTCGGTGCTTTGGGAGTAGCTGATCCCCTTCGGGCGCTTGTCGACGATAACGAGGCGATCCTGGTCTCTTCGCCCACGCAGGCAAATCTCGCTCTCATCTACCTCTCAGAGCATCACGGAATTTGGGCGAGTGCGGAAGAATTCTTGACAACGCCGAGGTTCAGCGTTTTTCGACTGGTCACATCGCGGTAAGATAGCAGAATGAAATCGTAACCTGTTGACGGGCAGGGACCGCGTCAGCCCAAATCTCCGAATAAGACATCGCCGCGGACGAGACCCGTGCTTATATGTTAGCCAAGCTTCATTCTATCCAATATCTCACGCGAGTGGCGTGCGCAATCGTTGCGCTTGTGGCGGGAACGCTGCTTGCTCTGAAGTTCCTGCCCGCTCCGTTCGTATGGATTCTGTTGACACTAGGTACCATCCTATGTCGCGTGGGATTCGTTTATCGAAATGCGACGGCTGGTGTCATTGCGTTCAACTTTGGTATCGTGGCAGTTGCAGTCTCTGGCATAGAAGCCTCGTTCGAGATCGCCAGGTGGGCTAGTCCTGTCAGGGAAGAGACCTTCGAACTGGGCTATCACGTCCCGGATCCATATCTTGGGTCGCGCCCAATGCCCGATGTCGTTGAGACCGCGACCTTGCAAATCGACCAAGAATTGCTCTACAAGGTGCGGTATACGATTGGCGCTAATGGCCTACGCCTATCCCCACTGGACCACGGTGATAACATCGTCGGATGTGTGTTTTTTTTCGGCGGCTCATTTGTGTATGGGGAGGGCGTTGCGGACGACCAGACGCTCCCGTACAGAACGGGCGTGCGCTCAGACGGAAACTACCGCGTCTACAACTTTGGGTTTCACGGACACGGCCCACACCAGATGTTGGCGGCAATGGAGCATGGGTTGGTTGATGCTGCCATCGATTGTGCGCCAAGTCATATCGTGTATCTTGCGATCGTTGACCACATCTCGCGTGCGGCGGGCCTGGGTAAGTGGTCGTCATTTGGCCCCCGATACGTCATCGGCGACGATGGCAGCCTGCAATTCTCCGGTCTGTACGGCAATGACGAACCAACCCCAACACCGCTCGCACGTGAAATCGTTTGGCAGGCCCGCAAATCGCGCATCGTCAGCTTCGTGCTTGACCGTAATTCGTACCCGGGCGATAGCGAGGTTGAGTTGTTCGCGGCGATCGTCGCACAGGCGCGCAAATATGCAGAGTCTGCATACAGCGTGAGCGAGTTCCATGTCCTCCTCTGGGATTGGCCGGATAGGTGTTCACAACAGAACGAGCCTTGCGCGGCCATGACAGAGTGGCTGCAAGCGGCCGGTATAGACGTGCATCCTGTGACGAAAATCATTCCCGATTTTGCCACTGCACCGGACGATTTCGTACTCAGCCCGCACGACAAACACGCAAATGCCAGAGCGTATGCGCTTCTAGCCGACTACGTCGTCAATAAGATATTAGGTACCTCTATCGTGCCCGAAGAATAAGAATCTCGGCATAATCCTGCATTGAACAAGTCTTCTGATGATAGCGCTGAGATCAAGGCACATCCCTCTGATTCGTCAATTGATAGGATACAAACGGGCGGCAAAATGGGTAAAAGGAATATGTACCGATTTCATAGAGTGGACTACGTATATTTTGATTCAAAATGCGAATACGGGTAAACAGGTCTGTGTGTCGCCAACGAATCTACGTCGCGGAGCTGCCCGAAGACCCTAGCTGAATCGATGACTCGGCGAACAGCGTTTCTATCCAACGATCGTCCTCGGCAAAGATTTGCTTCGTAAAGGCGATTTCTTCCTCGGTAAAAGAGGGTCGTTCAGCCATCCCTTTGGTCGTTCCCAGCGAAACGTAGGCGTTACGGGCGGCCTGCACCAATTGCCGTGGTACAAGCCGCCCAACAAAATCCACGAATTTTTCCTGACTCAGCAAGTATGCGATGAAACCAATGTTTCGGCGCGTCCCGGCGTTGACAATCTCATTCGTGAGATTGTCCTCGGAGAATTGCTGCGGCACGCCCAGGAAACTCTCGATGCCGTTGATCAATGCAAGGGGATCCTCGCGGAGAGCCCGGTAGTGGTACAGGAGAATGTTGTCTCCGAAGTCATCTCGATAACGATCGATCATGCGCCGGACGAAACCGTTTCGGAAGTCTTGCCAGATATCCCCTCCGCTGATTCGAAGCGTGTAGCCTGTAACGAACTCTTCGAAGCTAGGCTTCGCCCCTAGGTGGTTGCTGAGCACCTGCGTGTACCACGAGAGTGCCCACTCACTGGCTGGTCGCACGCCCAGTATAACTGGCGTTCGGGGTTCGAAAGCGTGGATACGGTCAATCGCGAGCTCGTCGAGGAAATACGCCGGACTCACATCAGCGCCGATCTGCCCGTCTGCCATGTCGTCGTAGAGCTTGCGGTACCAGGCAGGGCCCTTGTGGTAGTTCACAGAGAAGAAATTCGTCTCTTTTCGGTAAGGACAGAAGATCGCCGGGTGCTCCTGAAAGCGCTGGTACAGAAACGTTGTAGCCGTGCGCGGCATGCCGGCGAGGATGAAGAGGCGTTGCTGCGGCATATTCATCATAAATGCGCAGCCATTCGGACACGTGCCGAACCGACTGCTTGCTCAATGGACTCAATTGGGATCACGGTGAGGCTTCCAGAGTCAAAGTTAGTGATGTAAACGAGGCGCTGGCGGAGGTCGACGTTAATCTCACGAGGGAAGGAGCCGACCGGGATATGCCCCAAGCACGCAGATTGGCCTGCCAGTGTGCGCTCCATGTCTATAACGGACAACGTCTCGCGACGCCCCGCCGACGCGAACCGGTTGGAATTCGCGACAAGAACAACGCCTAACTCGTCAAGAACTGCAAGGCCGACTGGCGCTGGCCCAACGGGTGTCGTTGCGATCTGCTCCGGCGAATCTGACTGTTCTGTGCTGAACGCTATGAGCTGGTTGCTCGCGCGTGCCGTAACCCAGGCGAGCGTTCCGTCACGCGATTGTTGCAGGCGTACTGGATGACCGCCAGCCACTGGCTTTGCGACAACCGCGTTCTCCGGATCCTCAATGGCGACGTCGAGATCGATCGCACTCAGCACGCCGGCGCGGTGCAGATGGCTCTGCATCGTGGCCCCCCAAACGAACCAATTCACGAGATCGGGCGCATCGACACGACTCATTTCACAGGTAACGTAGAGATATTTTCCGTCGGCAGACAACCCCATGCCAAGGGGTGACAGGTCTACTGGAACCTGGCTCGCCAGAACCTCAGAGAGTTGGTCGCCACTCAAAGCACGATTCAAGTCGAGGATACTGACCGTTCGATTGTGCTCGTCGCTCGCATAGAGCCAACGCCCGTCGGCCGATCCGAGGACGTGGATCGTCTGCAGATCACGGCCGTAGTGCGCGATAGCGACGATCGGGTCTCGTTCAGGCTTCCGCGCTGCATGGGCGTCGAGCAATGCTACGCCGTGGCTATTTGCGACGGCAAGAATGGTTTCGTCCCGAACCAATGCTAACCCCCAGGCAGCAGCCGTCAGAAAGATCTGGTGACTCAAGCGAAACGTATCGCCGTCTCGGTGCAGCACGGCGATAGTGCCAGGTGATCGTTGCGTTCCACCAGGCTGATGAAGAGAGACGAAGACACAATCTCCGTCCGACGTTGGCAGCACATCGAAAGGGCATCCAGGAAGCTCGAATTCCTTGCTGTCGACGTCCAGGAAAGGCCCGCTAGGCGGAGATTCCGTAGCGCCCCAACCCGGTGATTCCAGATAGCGGCGCGCCGCCCCATTGCCCAATATTGCGACAGCAATCCGGACCACAAAATAGCTAAGTGCCCGTGCATTCGAGAACAGCCCGCGGATGCGATGTGCCATGGCGTCACCCGTCCCCTGCGCCGGATTGCATGCCGAGGCTTTTTCGCCCAAGCCAGAAGAGCGGAACACCGATGATCGCCCGAACCAGGAATATGGCCGATTGTAACGCGCCCAGCACCAGCGCTCGCTCAGCATCTATTCCCTGCAACGAGAGCAGATAGACGAAGGAGAGCTCTCTAACACCGACACCGCCGAATGAAACAGGAGCCGCGACGATGACCCACGAAAGCGCGGTGATCATCGCTAGGCTCAGGAAGGACATGTCAATTCCAGTTTCCAGAGCTAACAAATAGACGATGAGAAACCAACATGCATGGATCGGTAAGCACAACGTCAATGCACCAAGAACACGCGCTGGATGGGCTGCGTAGAACTCGATGCTCCGTTGCCAGGCACTGAAGACAGAGCCCAGTAAGCGCCA
Source organism: Gammaproteobacteria bacterium (assembly GCA_029863705.1). Lineage (GTDB taxonomy): Bacteria > Pseudomonadota > Gammaproteobacteria > Steroidobacterales > Woeseiaceae > UBA1847. The sequence continues at coordinate 585 of JAOTUU010000140.1, read as the reverse complement.
GAGCGTGCCCGGTCGGTCGACGACACCGAGCAACCAGTTGCTGAGCGAAGTATTGGTGGCAACAATCCACCCAAACAAGAATGCCAGGTCCATTGCTAGGAGGACCGACAATAGCTCGGCTCGGTGCTCCAATCCGGTAGCACCAAGGCATGCGATGGTTCCAAGCAAAATGATGGAAAACAGGCCGATCCATCGGTCGGCGACAATAGCGGCAACAGCGTCACCTCGATGGCTATCGAGATCCTTTGCGACCAAGGCGATCCGGATGGCATCACCGCCCAGCGCGCCGGGCATGAACATGTTCGCGGTTGCGCCAATCATCACGTACCTGAAGTAGTCCCACCCCCGCATCTGCTTGCCAAGATCCGGATCCAGAAGGCGCCAACGGACACTGGTGATCCAGGTGCTTATCATTGCCAGTGCAAGCGCGAGGATAAGAATGAGCGGCGCGATATCCTGAATAATCGCGCTGAACTCGGACCACGCGCCGAGGTACCAAAGCACTAGCACACTTGCCGCAAGGCCGATCACCCTGAGCAGAATATCCCCTCGACCGGACTTCAAGCGTTCGCTCCACCGCTGCGA
>JAOTUU010000139.1 GCA_029863705.1 Gammaproteobacteria bacterium | reverse complement strand
GTCGTAGGGCTTGTTCGTCTCCTCTTCGGTCCTCATGCTGCCCGATGAGTCCAGCATTAAGAGAATATTAGCATTGAACGGATTCTCATTAGTGCCGGGCGTTACGAGTAATAGCTCTGTATCATCCGCCCAGGTGGGGGCGCTGACCAGCAGTGCCAGAGCAAATCCGACGCTCATCCATGTGGTTTTAATTGCAGCGATCTTCATGATCTTTTCCTCAATGCTGTGTATTAGCCAGCTGGCTATAGGCTGATCGAAATCGACGTCACAACGTCCGATTCGAGGTGATGCATTACGACGATGGTTTCGTCGCTGCGGTCCTGAACTGTCGACAAGCTCCTGCGAAACTGCGGCAACGTTACAGTACGATCATTCAATTGATACCGCGTCGTGCTGCTTACGTTCACAGTCTGTACCTCGCATGATTCGCAAGTCTTGAACGAAACGATGCCATTGACGGACGCGGGAGCACGAAAATCGCTTAAGACAACTTCGTAAGCTCGTGTAATTGTCTTGAAATCTGCCATCGCCGAATGTCCGGCAATTAGCGCGAAACCCAATACAAGTCCTTTCAAGTAATTCATTACTTCTTCTCCTGATTCTTCCGTGAAGTAGTTGCTCATATCAAAGCGATGTCGATCCCGGGCCAACCACATAAAATGCTTGGGTATGGACCGCAGACGAATCGCGATCCGTTGTATATCCTGGTGATCGTAGTGATTCTGCTTGTGCAGTGGCCAGGAAGTGATAGGCCTCAACACCGCTGCCGACGCCAAGGCTGAATCCCCGGTCTGGCACCAGCGTTGAGTCCTCAAACTCGATCTGTGCGGTTACAGAATCGTTTGTATTAATGACCTTGGTGACGGTTACGCCGGCCAATGTCGTAAACTGGCCCTGTGCCAACGCACCTTCGAGGCCGGTTTCGGCGGCCTGGAACGCGTTCTCGTAGTTTTGGTCGTTACGTGCCATCGCAAGCTCGGTCGTCGCCGTGTTCATACCCGAGACGGCGAGAACCGTAATGACAACAAGAAGAATCAGGCCGACAATTAACGCCGCGCCCTGTTGCTTCTGGATTTTATATTTTGTGTTCATGGCCTGTTCTCTCAGTCAGGTTCTGGCGTTTCGCAGAAGAATAGTCTTGGATACCTGGATACGACGGAATGTGTCATTCGGTACGCCCAGGTTGACATCTCCAGGCTGAAAGTCCCGTACTTGCTGGATTCCGATTTCCTGGGTGATGCCACGAACAACGAGCCATACGCGGGCCGTCAAAACTCGTGCGCCGGCAATGTAGCCCGCTGCGGCTGGGTCGTAAACGTCGTCGCCCGGGTTAACATACCGATCGACCGTATTGTCATCATCGACGTCGATGCCAAGCTGTATCTGCATATTCTCAACACCTGGCGCGATTTCTTGATCGACAATGCTCGAGCCACCACCGACCGTACTAAGCGATTTGCGTCGCAGCGTTGGTACACCCGGTATCAAGTTGGAATCCGCTGCAACGTAATAGCTATTGACGAGCAGATTGTGGGTTGATGACTGGATGGGATTGAATCCAGCTGGCACGACTCCGTCGGCGAAGATCTGGCCCTGGATACGCGTTGTCTGAATTTGCAGGCGGCCAGCCTGAAGCGGCACCGGCGCTACAGTTGCGCGACGCACAGTGAACGAGTCCGTATTGGCTTGCGCGCCGCCCTGAGCGGCACAGGGGAGCGTATAGCCATTGTTATCACCGTCTACGGTCATGGCGACGTCGAGCGCCCAGCCGTCACCACATGCATTCGGCTCGGGAAGTGAATTCGGGTTCGGCGTTCCGCCGATCGAGCGTCCTTCGACGGCAAGCGGTCGGCTGTTTCGACCCCAGTTGCTGGCCATGCGCAAGTCGGCTTCGATCGTGTCCATCGCGAATTGCGCCGTTTCCTGAACGCGTGCAATCGACTCGTTAACGACAAACGCCTGTCGGCTCTGGCTGTAGATCTGAATTGCTCCAATCATCAGGAACGACCCGATCGCAAGAGCGACCATCAGTTCTACCAGCGTCAGGCCAGCTTGCTTGTTGCTAATTGTGTTCATAGCCCTATCACCGGAATGACGATCGTGTAGTTCAGATTTTCGCCGGGCTCATCCCAGCCGACAGCAATCGTGTAGTTTGGGGGGACGGTCGCGTTATCGAATGCGACTACGACGGTGCCATTAGGCAACGATTCGTTGGCCTGCTGTGACCAGAGCAAGATATCGTTGGATGCCATTTCGACCGGGTTGCAATTAATGCCCGCGGCGACACAGCTGAAGTCTGCACCGACACCGGTATACGCAACGCCCGCAGTGGGGTTGGCGCGAATGCGATCCGCGACATCGCCTGCCAGCGTGACGGCATGATGCCGAAACAAGGACGTGCGACCGGCCTGCATGCTTTGTACGTAGAGACCGGCAATGCCGAGCATGCCAACTGACATGATGATCAGCGCGATCAGAACCTCAACGAGCGAAAAGCCTCGCTGATTCCTGCTAGCCCTGATGTCTTTGATTATCCGCATCGATATCTTTCCTTATATATACGGTAAGGCGCTTATGGGCAGCTCTTGCCCATATTGGTCAGTGCATTGCCGATCAGCCCGATGTCTCGCAATATCGTTGCCCGGCCTAACGGCGTGGCGACGAACAGGCGTGCTGCCGAATTTCCGCCAGCACCGACTATGTTGCCTCGCTGGTCGCACATAACCACCTGCGAGAGCGCAATGTTGCCGCCGGTATCCTGGCGACCCATGCCGGTCGATGCGTACATAAAGTAGGTTGCATCGTTGGCGACGGCGAGAGTGACGCCTGTTTCAGCAGCCGGGTGCGCACGCAGAATGGTCTCCGTTGCACCGGCTCTGGCGCGGTCAAAATTGTCGTCAATGAAAACGATATAGCCCTGATCCCATGTGCCGCCACAATCAGCAGCTGCGTCCATCGAATTAGCGCTGGCGCAGATCGTGATGTTGGTCTTGCCGCGGGCTGCCTCAGTGCGTGCCATCTGGAAGGCTGCATGCAGGTCGTTGGCCGAGCTCGTCATGCGGCTGGTCGCCGTGTACTCCGCGAAATTCGGAATGCCGTACGCCAGTACCGTGCCAACGACCAGGAACGTGATCAGCAACTCGTACAACGTAAAGCCGGTTTGGGTTCGCTTTTTCATGCAGCCAATATACTGCGCGGGATTCAGGGCTTCGCAGGCAACCGACGAACGGCCAGATCAGCCCGACAGGCGGTCGATTCGGGCGTCTGGAATTTAACTTAATCCGCACAGGTGTAGGGCTTTCCGCGCGTGGTTTTGAAGGTGACGCGCGGCCTGCCCGTGTAGCTTACGACCAGCGCCTTGGCCGGGATGCGGCCGGCCGTGTCACAGACTACGATCGTACCGTTGGTGGCGCGCTTCTGGGTGGCTCTGAGAGTGAATCCGCGGCGGTTTGCGGTGATTCTGATGTTCTCGCCGACCGTATGAACCTGTAACAGTGGCTCGCCCGCGTCAATCTGCGGTGGTTCGTCACCATCGTGGTTGGCGAACATCAGCCAGCCAGACGACCAGTCCTTGCCGGGCGCGCAGCGAGTGGCATCGACACTCGGGCAAAGCGACACGACCTGTCGCCGCATGATCGACTCCTTCCTGGCCAGGTGAATCGCATGAAACAGAGCATTTATCTCGACGTGCTGGCGGCTGCGTGCGGTGACCCCGGCCAACGAGGGCAAGCCCAGCCCCAGGATCAATGCGGCCAGTGTCAGGGTCAGCAGCAGTTCAAACAACGAATAACCACGAATGAGTTTCGGCATGGCGGACCTCCTTGTCCTGCAAGCAGGGTAGGTCGCATTGCCTGACTCGGCACGTCGCGAATCTGGGCTATAATTGGTGAATCGTCATTAACAAGGGTTCGGCAATGACTCGTGCGGATCTCCTGTCTCTGTTTGAACAGTTCGGAATTCTGCCAACGCCACAGCGTCTCGATATTGCCGCTATCCTGCTGCGGCGACCCCAGCACATGTCAGCCGAGCACATCATCGACAAGCTCAGAAACTCGGGCAGCAAGGTATCGAAAGCAACCGTTTACAACAGCCTGAATCTGTTCTCGAAGCATGGCCTGGTCAGGGAAGTCATGGTCGACCCGGTACGAATGTTCTACGATTCGACCACTCACCCGCACCATCACTTCTATAACGTCGATTCAGGTGAGCTGTCAGACATACCGGATGAGCAGGTTTGCTTCCAGGATTTGCCGGAGCTACCCAAAGGCACCGAGCGTGAGAGCATCGAGGTACTGATCAAGGTCAGGGATCGCAGCCGATAGGCGCCAAAACCCCTTTTCGGGGCGCTGCACTGCAGCTATACTTCGCGCCGCTGCCGGATTAGCTCAGTTGGTAGAGCACATCATTCGTAATGATGGGGTCAGAAGTTCGAATCTTCTATCCGGCACCATCTTCCTCAAGTACTTCCACGCAGTTCTTTCCCGTGTCGGCATTTCCCTTGAGCGACCACTTTGCACCCAACAGCAGCAGCTCAAATGAGTGATTCGGGTGTATCCTGAGCATCTGCTTTTGACCCATAGCGGACATTTATTGGTTCTGCGGACGACCGCTATTGTGGGTTCTGTCGAACTGGACTATAGGTAGTCATATGGGGTTGGTGTCAGAACTCAGGCGCCGCAACGTCTTCCGCGTAGCGATTGCCTACGTAATTATCGCCTGGATAATCCTGCAGGTGGGCGACACCTTGGCGCCGGCACTGCGCTTGGACGATTGGGTCAACAGCGCGCTGGCCTTTTTTCTGATTCTTGGCTTCCCGATTGCATTGTTCTTTGCCTGGGCCTTTGAACTCACTCCGGAAGGCCTGAAAAAAGAAAACGAAGTTGATCGCGCTGAGTCAATTTCTCATATCACCGGACGTAAGATCGATTTTGCCATCATTGGATTGATGGCCGGAGCCATTCTCTATCTGGTTTTTGATAACTATGTACTTGAGTTGACACCGTTGGAGATTGCCGAAGAAGTCACTCAAGAGTCTGTCGCGGTGTCTGCAGAAAATGACAATTCTATCGCCGTATTGCCCTTCCGTAATCGTAGCGCTGTGGCTGAAGACGAATACTTTGTCGATGGTATCCGCGATGACATCCTGACGCAGCTCGCAAAGGTCTCGTCTTTTGGGAAAGTCATATCCCGGACGTCGATGGAACAATACCGGGAGACCAGCAAATCGATACCGCAGATAGGTCAGGAGCTTGCCGTGGCGACTGTTCTTGAGGGTGGCATTCAGCGAGCCGGGGACCGAGTCCGGATCAATGTGCAGTTGATCCGAGCGGCTACCGACGAACACCTGTGGGCGGAAACCTATGATCGGACTTTAACGGCAACCAACGTGTTCGCAATTCAGTCAGAAATTGTCGAGACGATCGTCAGACAATTAGACGCGAAACTCACCTCCCGGGAAACTCAGCAACTGGCAGCAATGCCGACAAGAAACTTCGACGCCTATACCGCCTATCTGAAAGGCAGAAGTACAGCCGATATTGAATCAATCGAATCACTGAATGCGGCGATCGATCATTTCAAAATGGCGGTGAGCCTGGATCCGGATTTTGCTTTGGCTTACGTCGGACTGGCAGATGCCTATTTGACGCTGAGCACGAATTTTTGGGGAGGACTGACGGTCGATGAAAGCAATGCGCTCGCCGAACCGCCGCTTAGTCGGGCGCTCACATTGGACGAGAATTCAGGAGAAGCACATGCGACCCTCGGGCTGCTAAGGCAACAGCAAGGCGACCTGCCGGCTGCGGAACAGGCGTTCAAGCAGGCCATAGCTCTGCAACCCAACTATGCGCGCGTGTTTCGCTTGTATGGTCGCTTACGCTCACAGCAAGGAAGGACAGAGGAGGCGATGGAGCTCCTGCAAAAAGCGCTGAGCCTTGATCCGTATTCGGCACCAGTAAATTATGACGTCGGTCTGCTCTACGATATATCGGGTCGCTTCGAGGAAGCTTTGGCGAGGTATCTGCGGGTCATTGAAATCGAGCCGGATCATGCGTTCGCGTATGTGTATATCGGCGCGATTCATTTCCTGGTCTACGGCCGTGCTGATGATTCCCTGATCTGGTATCAGAAAGCAGCAGAGAACGATGCGCTCAGTCCGAGCCTGCAGTCGGCGCAGGCGATCGCATACCTGGAACTGGGCGACCCGGACAGCGCGAAAGAATGGGTTGACCGGGGCCTGCAATTGGGGCCGAAGACCTTCTGGCCGCTTTGGAGCAGTCTGCTGCACAATGTTTACACACGCAATGATGTGGCTGCCCAGGCCGATGCACGCACAATGCTTGAGCTATATCCGCAGAACTGGGGCTCACTGCACCTGCTGCGCAATGCTGACCTTGCCGCCGGTCGTTATGACGTCGCACGTTCGCGCTACGCAAGAGCACATCGAGAACTCATCGAGTCCGAGGTCCCGAACGTCAATACTTCAAATTACCACGCGGCGGTCGATTTGGCGCTCGTATTGATGCACCTGGGCGAGCAGGAGCGTGCGGACGATCTCCTCGAGGGTAGCCTGCAAGTTATCAAGAATCTGCCACGGCTCGGCATCAACGGTTACTACATTACCGACGTCCGAATTTTCGCGCTGCAGCAACGCCGTCAGCTGGCACTCGATGCACTGCGCCAGGCAATCGATGAGGGATGGCGGGTTTTTTCATGGCTTTACCTGGAGTACGATCCCAACCTCGAGTCAATTCGTGGTGAGCCCGGGTTTCAGCTGCTGCAGGCCGAGCTGAAAGAAGATCTGGCAGCACAAGCCGAGCGTGTTCGGGATCTCAGAGCAAGTGGCGAGTTGACGCCAACGGCTCTGGTAGGAAAATAGCTGAGCCGCCGCGAAGTGGGCCCGGACCGTTTGGGCCCAGCTTGCGAAGTCGGCTTCTGGCCAAAAGCAGTCGCTGGCCTGGTTTCGACTCGGTGGCAGGTTTGCGTCAGAACTGGCCGCATTTCAGACGGTCATCTCACCGATGTGGACGGGTTCGATGCTGGTGAACTTGACGTCTCGAACCATTCGCATGTTCCTCCATATCTTTGCATGACCTTTGGTAAACCGCACCGAGCTGACCCTTTTCTGCCAAAGCGCGATCTCTTTGTCCGTTGCAGCCCTGACTTCCCCCGCTTCGCCGAGCAAACGAACCGCTGGCATACTTTGGAACCGCCCCCGAATCAGCGAGGTCAGCCAGAACCATCTGCTGCTGTTCACGGCCAAAACACACAACTGAGGGTTGTTCGACAGATTGCCCGGGAGGCGGGTCGGAAACTCCTCGAAATACACCCCGTGCCCCGGCAAGCCGAGTATTAATGAGCCGATCGGTGTTACGTGTGGTCTGCCATCGTCGCTGACGGTAGCTATGGCGTAGTGAAACGAGGAAGCGAACGACTTTCTGAACAGATGCTTGATGACGTGCCAGTCAGTGTTGATGTCCATAAGTTCTGTCCTCTTCTTCGTCGACGTCGGGAGGGGTAGCGGGTAGATCGTAGCAAAATCAGGGCATTCGCTGCGGCAAGTGCGGCTCAACACTCTGCGGCGTATTTGAGGGAGCCGTTCACGGAGTGACGCTTGGCTGTACGAATTGAGATCCGGACGTCGAGATCGGCAGGCACATTTTTGGTGGCTCCGCTGGACTGATCGGTTCTCAGTTCGCCAAATTTGTGAGTTATGTAAAAGATCCAGCCCGAAAGAAGCGAGTTGGTGTTAGATAGCATTGCGATAGGACATCGCTTTTGAATCTAGGGGATTTGATATGACTCATTTGCACAGAAATCTCACGGCTAGCTTACTGGCCGCACTGCTTATTGGGCTTGCAGGCTGCGGCGGCTCTGGCTCCGGCGAGAAGACCGGCACGATATCCTTGGGTATCAGTGACGGGCCGGTTCACGACGCATACAAGGTTTGTGTCGCATTTAACGAAATTGAATTCAAGGGCGCGGGCGACTCGATCGTAGAAGTTCTTGACCCGGTCGAGTCAGTAAACCTTCTCGAATTCCAGGGCGACAACGCCGCACCGTTGCTCTTTAACTACGAGTTACCCGCCGGCGACTATCA
>JAOTUU010000152.1 GCA_029863705.1 Gammaproteobacteria bacterium | reverse complement strand
TCAGCGTCCTGGTGGCGTGCCCGAAACCCGAATGCCAACATCCAGTGGTCCGCCGGAGCGAAGGTCCAGTCTTGCTGAATCTCAAACGCCCTGAAGTCGCGCGTTTCGTTCAGGACCCCGGACACTATTCCGTCCATATCGACGGAACCGACACGATAATTGCTGATATCGCTTGAGGATACGATTGTCTCGCTCTGTAATTCGCTGCTCCAGTCGGCGATCCACTTTATCCAGAACACCTTGTTGTCGTAATTTGCATTAGCTGCCTCACCAACATCCGGGTCGCTCAAACTGATCTTGTCGTGCGAGGTGAGGACGTTAGCGCTTATCGTTGCCAGCGGACCAAAGTCCCAGCCGAAGTGCAGCAACAGGTCCTGGTAATCGGGGCTGCCATATTCAGGATCGATGACATCCACGATCAAGTCCAGGTTGCCGCGTCTTGCGGCTAACAACCAATCACCCTGGTCTCTTGACCCGAATCGCCCCAGCGATAACGCGGACGTATTGAAGAAACTCAATGCAAGTTCGGTTTCGGTCCGACCCTTCGGTTCGCGCAGTGACAGGTTCATGACGCCACTCATGCGGTCGCCGTAGCGAACCGGGTAGCCGCCAGTGTAAAAGTCAACTCCGGAAATTGCGCTGGCATTTACGATCGATGCAACCGACTGAAAATCTTTCAGGTGGTAAGGCTCATACAGGCGAAGCCCGTCCAACAAAAACAGAACCTCGTTCACTTCTCCGCCGCGAATATGATTGCGGCTGGAAATACCACCACTCGCCGTACCGGGCAGCCTGTTTGTAAGACGCACCGCTTCTTCGGCCGCTGCAGGCATGCGCGTTGACAGCTCCCGTTCCAGATAGGTATGGCTGCCGGATTCTGCGTAACGCAGCCTGTGCAGGCTCGATGTAACGATGATCTCAGGAAGCGGCGTCGTTTCCGGCGGTTTGGCCGGCTCGGTTGTCGTCGCCAGCGAATCGTCCCGGACAACCAGCAGGCTTCCGGACGGCCCGTCAATGACTTTCAGCGCGTAGGGTCGAAGTATGCGTGCGAGGCTTGCTTGTGGATCGGATGGATTCGGCTCTTCCAGCAAGACCTGATCGGTATTCACAAGGTCACTGCTGTAGATGATTCGCAGCCCGTCTGCGCTCAGCGATTCAAGGTAATTGGCCAGCCGGGCGCCTTTCCAGACCGGCGGCTCGGCCAGCGCGGCATTCAAGCTGCAACATGCTATAAGCGCTATCAGGGATCTCGCTAAATCTCGCATGGGGCGATCTTAGAACAATCGTCGATTCGCGTCCCTCTCAATCGTGTGGAATTATAGTGGCATGAAAACAGCGGCATTCACGCTACTCCAGCTACTGGCATTTCTGGCACTGGTCGTCGGTTGCGATGGCAGCTCTGACCCGAGCTCGACATCGATCATCTATCGTGGCAACGGGGGTGACCCTGGCTCGCTTGACCCCGCATCGGCCGAAGACATACATGCGTTCAACATATTGACGGACCTCTACGAAGGTCTCGTGGCCGAGTCCGCAACAGGTGAAATTGTGCCGGGGGTCGCTGAATCGTGGACTATCGGCGACGACGGAATGACGTATACATTTACGTTACGGCCCGGCGCACGCTGGTCGAATGGCGACCGGGTTACCTCACTTGATTTTGTCAATGCCTTTCGTCGAGTCGCGAACCCCGATACAGCATCAATTTACGGCTTCCTTCTCGAACCGATTTTGCACTTTACTGATGTTCAGAATGGAACCTTGCCGGCGGACCAGCTTGGTGTAACCGCCGTCGATGAACGAATTCTGGAAATACGGTTGGTTGAGCCATCGCCGCAAATTCTGGCCGTGCTTGCAATGCCAATCTCTTTTCCTGCGCATTACTCCACGATCGCCAGGCATGCATTTTCGAATCCCGATTTTTTTGTGGGCAACGGCGCCTATTCCTTGATTGAGTACAACATCGGCGGTCGGGCACGATTGCGTCGCAGCCCGACGTATTGGGATGCCAGTTCGGTCGCCGTTGACGAAATTGTTTATTTGCCCATCGTGGATCCCCGGACGGAACTCAATTTGTACCGCACTGGCGAGGTCGATATTACGAATACGATTCCGTCGGAACATGTTCGTTCACTTAGAGAAAATCTGCCTGACCAGGTCAGAATCGCGCCATCGCTCGCTCTTTATTACCTGGCATTCGATTTAACCGAACCGCCGCTCGACAATGCGCTACTGCGCCAGGCGCTGACCATGGCCATCGATCGAGAGCAGCTCGTTTCACTGATAGGTCGCGGCGAGCAAGCAGCGTACGGCGTCGTGCCGCATGGAGTTACAGGGCACGTCGGATCGGAGTTTGCTTGGGCAGCGCTTTCCGATGATGAGCGCTTACGACAGGCACGCGGCCTGTATCGAGACGCCGGCTACAGCGACGACTCACCGCTCGCCATCAAGTACACGTACGATGCTGGCGACATCCATGAAAAAGTTGCCCTGGCAGTTAGCAGTATGTGGCGCGAATTTCTCGGTGTTGAGGTAACCCTCGACAAAAGGGAATGGCAATACTTTCTCCAGACTCGTGACAAGCGCGCCGAGTGGCAAATCATGCGCTTCGCCTGGTTCGGCGACTATAACCATGCATCGACGTTTACCAACATCTTTCGGTCAAGTGACCCGCAGAATTTGTCAGCTTACGCTAACCCCGAATATGATCGCTTGCTAGCTGCTGCCTCCTCCGACACAGAATTAGCAAGTCATTCTGCCCATATGACCAGGGCAGAGTCCTTATTGCTGGCCGACCATCCAATTGCGCCGCTTTACTTCTTTGTTAGCAAGCACCTGGTCCGCCCAGGCATTGCTGGTTTCGAGAAAAACGCACTCGACCGGCACCCCAGCAAGTACCTGTCGATCACGGATGAAGAGTAGATGTCGACTTATCTGAAATTTGTGCTGGTTTCGGCTTTGATCATGTGCGGTGCGCGGGCGATAGCTGCCGATGTCACGGGATATGTTGCGATAGCTTCTGACTATGTAAAGCGTGGTGTTACACAAAGCGGCGGTGACCCTGCCGTACAACTCGGTGTCGACTTTGCCTTCACGGGCGGTTTCTTTGCTGGCGCCTGGGGCTCGACTATCGATATCGACAACGGCCAGTCTCGGCGCCGGGACAATGAAGTGAATTACTACGTCGGCTACACGCACGATGTTTCCGAGGTTTGGCGAGTTACTGCCAATGTCGTGGCATATCGCTACCCCGGCCAGACCGGAGGTGTTGACTATAATTACCTGGAATATTCTGCCGGTCTCAGCTTTGACGATTGCCTCTGGCTGGAGTATTCACTTTCTCCTGACCTTTACAATACGGGGCTGTCATCAAGAAATGTCGATTCATACCTCGAGTGGCCTGTAAATAGCACTTGGGCTATGGGGGGTGGCGTTGGTTATTACGACACCTCGAAGCTAACCGAAAGCGCCTACTGGTATTGGCATCTCGGCGCCACAGGTTCATTCAAATACGTCGACGTTGATATCCGCTTTCACGACAGCAGCCGTTGGGTATTTATTATCAGCACGCCCGACCGCGCCGCAGGCCGGGTAGCCCTGACCGTGCGATTTCCTTTTTAGACAAGAATCAGGATTAGCGTGCGCACGGCTCAGATAAGCTTGCCAGATTTATTGCCGTGCAAGCGTTTACCGACATGTGCGCTTTCAAATCCGAGCCCTGCGAGCGGTGCAAAATATTCCGTATTGCGTCCGAAGAATGCTCCGGCGCCCGCGACAGCAACAGTGCAACAACCCCACTGACGTGTGCCGCCGCTAAAGAGCTTCCTGATCGAAAGTCGTATTTGTCCACCGGAACAGCAACCAGTATCCGCTCGCCGGGTGCGAACAGCGTCTTGTTCGAAGTTCGCTTTGTTGACGGATTCTGCTCGCTGCTGGCCACGCCAATTACCCCGCCCATGCTGGCCGGGAATTCGTGTTGACTCCCCGCCTTGTCTGGCCCCGCTGCAACAATTACAACGTCCGCATCAAGCGTCTTCAATAACAATCGCTCCAACAAGGGGTCATGCGGCCCATTCAAACTGATGTTAAGCACATGCGGCGGATCATCAAGCAGGGCGTCCAGGGCTTTTAATAGACTGAAGCTGTCGCAGACCGCCGGACGATTTTCGCCGTCACTCCAACAGGCAACGTATATTTCGAGTGACGCTTCGGGGGCGATTCCCACTATTCCGAGAGCGTTGTTCGACCGCGCACCTATTACGCTGGCGACCGCGGTCCCATGCTGGGTATCCGCTGACTTTGAATGATCTGAGAATACTTCAACCCGGGATATACGGCCCTTGAGATCCTCATGGTCTTTGTCCGCGTGACTGTCGATAATTGCGACTCGAATACCGGAACCCAAAGCAGCACGGTGTGCAGCAGTAATATCGAGAACATCGAGGCCATATTGCAGATCTGCGTAAGTGTCATCGTAACTGACGATTGCATTTACGCTCGTCTCAAATCGTTGCAGCGGCTGCGCTGACTCAACCCGATCGTCTGCGTTCAGGCGCTCAATAACGCTGGACCGCTCCACCCCGTCCGGCACACGATACACAAAGCAATAGACCGACAAAGCGCGGATTGGCCAGTGTTCGATTTCAATTAAATTATGTTCCGCCATTATTGCGGCAGAATCCTGACGGACGCCGCGTCCGATCGAATATCGCTTCCGATTGCGATATGGCGCTGCAAGACCGCCGTTGGCGACACCCGCGTGTTTGTTGTCGAATGTGACGAGAATATCCCGGGTGAAGTCCGTCACCTGTTCAGCATTGGCGGGACCTTGCGGAACGACAGCCAGCAATATTCCGAAGATGAAAACTCGGGTCCACATGATCCTTCACCTCACAGGCAATCGCAACGCAACAAACTCGGCGGTTTTTATTTCCGAGCGCGCCTTAGTCTCATTAGCAAAGCGCTCAAGGTCTTCAATTGACGAAGAAGGTAGATGCACCAGGACCTCATACGATGCCGAATTATCCAGCTCCCGAACTTCAGCGCCACCGAGTTCTTTCAATATTCGATCCCGCCTGTCAGGCGAGACCCCGTTTTCAAATCTTAGCCGTAAAACATAGCCTATTTCAGAATCGTTTTTTGCTGTAGTTGCTGTCTGATATGTTTGATTCTTCACGCCAGGCCCAAATTCCGTTGTAATCGCGACAACTGTTACCAGCACGGCCAGAGCAAATGCTGCTGCAACTGCGATTCTCCTCGATGGATACCGCGCCCTCGCTCGCCTATCGCGAAGCGGGAACTCATTGAGCAATGAATGGGGGCTCGCAGATGGCACAATTGGCGTTGCTTCATCGCGAATGACTGCAAGCCTCATTGTTTCGTGCAGCGCCAAGTCAGCCCGGCAGGCAGAGCAAACCTCGACGTGTGCCCGTACCAGCACTACCTCTGATTCCGACAAAGTCCCGTTTACAAGCCAGGGAATTAGCATTCTGACTTCATCGTGATCCGGACTCGTAGCGAGATTACTCATTTTCGACTTCCTCAACCGCCGTTTTTGGTATGGCGCTATCTGCCAGGTGAGTTTTCAGCTTTCGTCGCGCATGGAACATGCGTGTTTTCACTGTACTCACAGGCGAACCTGTAATTACTGCCGTTTCTTCGCAAGAAAGGCCTAAATAGTAGACCAACATTACAGTCAGTTTCTGTTTTGCTGGCAACTTTTGAATTGCTTGTTGCACCCAGTCCTGTCGTTCGACATTACTGTCCATGTCGTCGGCCAGCGCATCCTGTTCCAATACGGAAAAGACCTTTAGTTTCCGTTTACGCAAATACCTGAGTGACTTCCTGTACGCGATCCCGAATATCCAGGTCGAGACTTTCGACTCGGCACGAAATTGCCCGGCACTCTGCCACACAGTGAGCAACACATCATTTGCAAGTTCGTCTGCGGCGCTGTACGAACGCGTTAGCCGGAAAACGAACTTGAAGACGCGCGGGTGATAGCAGCTAAAAAGCTGTTCAAATGAACCGCGATGTTGGGCAGCAATACTTTGCAGGAGTGCCGCCTCCTGCGCATTGCTTGTCGGTACCGTATCTCCCATTTTCGACGTCATTATGATATTGCCGTGATCCACTCCATTTATCCAAAACCATAGATGGCTGTAACGTAAGTGACAGGTCGGTTCCAAAAGGTTCAATTCACCCTTTGTATTAATCGACTTTTCATTCTTTCCTCGCCATTTCCCCACGTTTTGAACCATTTGTCTGCAGCCCGGCACCTACCTTGTATACCGCCATCACAATCACAATGAGCTGCAAATGAAAATACTTCGAATTCGTCACGGCTGCTTTACGAGCCTCTTTTCTGTTCTATTCGTGACGATCGCCGGCTGTAGTGGCGGTAGCGGCGCGGCAGAAGAAAATACGCCGCCGCCGCCGCCCGCGGCATTTGGTCCGAACTTCTCCGAGATTCAATCCAACATTTTCACGCCAACCTGCGCCACATCAGGCTGCCACATTGGAGCTGGTGCTCCACAGGGATTGCGGCTCGATGACGCGAACAGCTACGCGCTCCTGGTTGGCGTTGCCAGCTCCGAGGTCCCCTCCGTACTTCGTGTCGCTGCAAATGATCCGGCAAACAGTTACTTGATAAGAAAACTCGAGGGCACGGCGTCAGTGGGCGCGCAAATGCCGCTAAACGCAGCGGCACTCGAGCAGGCTGTTATCAATATTTTGCGGCAATGGATTACGGACGGCGCAATCGATGATCGTGCAACGTCGGCGGACCCGGTTCGGGTGACGTCGCTTTCACCTATACCGGGTTCGGAACTAAATGCTGCGCCAGACGATATCGTTGCGATGTTCGATCGTGAACTTGACGTATCGACGGTCAATGCCAACACCTTTGTACTGGAGGCAAGTGGTGGCGATACGACATTTGGCGATGGAAATGAAACACAAATTACAGCTGCGGCGATTACTACGCCAGGCACAACGCCGATGAGTGCAACATTTGATCTGACAGGTGTTGCCCTGGCTGACGATACTTACAGAGTGCGTCTGCTTGGTTCCGGCGCATCTCTCATTCTGGACATTGATGCGAACGCGCTCGATGGCGAGTTTTCAGGTTCGTTCCCCTCTGGTGACGGTGCTGCCGGAGGTGACTTCGAGGCCAACTTTGCGCTGACGACGGCGGCAATGAACCCAACTCTCGGTGATATTCAAGCCAATGTCTTCTCGCCATCTTGTGCCGGTTGCCACAGTGGTCCGACAAGCAGCTCCCTGCCAAGTGGCATGGATCTGAGCAGTGCGGATGCGAGCTTTACGAGTCTTGTCGGCGTTTCCAGCTTGCAGCAACCCGCGATATCAAGGGTGGCGGCTTTTGATCCGGACAATAGCTATCTGGTTCAAAAGATTGAAGGCACTGCTGCAACTGGAGTCCGGATGCCTGCCGGCCTTCCCGCACTCGATCAGGCGGTAATTGACAATATTCGGCAATGGATTACCGATGGTGCCAATCGCTGAATTTCGAGGATCACCGATGAATGAATCGCAGAAGAGCGGAGCCTGGCTCATCTTGC
>JAOTUU010000015.1 GCA_029863705.1 Gammaproteobacteria bacterium | reverse complement strand
TATGGATTAATTATAGTGTAATTATCGCTGTGGCAATCGCTGCATTTATCACGGAGCGTCGCTCGATCCAACTGGGAGCGGCTGTTGTTGCATTTTCGGCACAATTAATTTACCTGTTCCAGGAGCTGGGCGTACTCGGTTCGTGGTAACGACTGCTACTGACCCGAAGCGGCCGTCGTTTATAAATGCGATGCATTCCATCAGCCAGCGTGTTGTTTCAGATACGACTCGATATCAATGATCAGTGAGTCCAGCCTCTGGTTGTAATCGTCCATTCGATCCAGGTACCAGATGTTCCACCCGATGTGCAAATACCGAAGCTGATTCTGAAACTTTGTAAGTTGGTGGACATCATTAATCAGCAATCGACCATTAAGCCCGTCCCAGATCTCCGTTGCCGAGTTACGCCCGATCTCGTTAATATTCTCGTCGTAGTCCTGGCCGCTATCGATAACCCGAACCGTAACGCTTTCATAGAAATTACCGAGCCGCGTGACGAGAGCGGGATCGTCGAGCTCGGCCAACTGTCCTGCGGCGACCATAGTAGTCCACGCTGCGCGTCGAGGATAAAGCGTCCGGTTTGAAAAGAAGATCGAGTCCATTGCGTCTGCCACCGGGTCGAGCGGCATGGTATCGGGACTTGTCAACGAATGGATCAGAGCTTTGTACTGCCCGTCTCGCTCGATCTGAATTGCCCGGATTTCGGCGACGTCGGATCGATCTTCGCGCATCTCGTCGAGCATCTGGGCCAGCGCAATGTGAGCCGCCCGAGCTGATTCGCGATCCCGCGACATACCTTCAAGAACGATCGCCAGATATACGGAGACAATTATCAGGGCGCCCTCGGCGAGAAGTCTGGCCCAGGGGAGTTTTGGAATCTTCATGGATTTTCCATTGACCGACTACCGGTAACAATCAGGAACGATGTGCCGCAACTATTACAGCAGTCACGTTAAGGGCATCTTAACCGTAAACGAAGCAACGTGACCCAGGCGCAATCTTACGAATGTCTGCTTCTGGCCGTAAGCTGCCCTTCGATTTGCTCGATTTCTAGCGATCTGAACGTCTGCTTTGGGTGAGAGCAGACGTTCAGCTAGGGACTACCGAAAACGCCACTTCCGAATGACTGCTTTACCCCGGGAAGCAGACATTGGGCTAAACTAGTCCTAAAGGGTTACTTGTGACCCAAAGCGGACACTGACTCCACCATGAGTTGCGCGACCCGGCAAATCGCCTATCTGGTAGTCGTCACTGTGTTTTCAGGAGTAGAGCAATGAGCTACATCGACGGTTTTGTAATAGCTGTTCCGACTGCAAACAAGCAGAAGTTTATCGAGTACGCGAAGAAGGCGGACACCATTTTCACCGAGCTTGGCGCTACGAGAGTGATCGAATGCTGGGGTGACGACGTGCCCGAAGGAAAGGCCACCGATTTTCGTAAAGCGGTGAAGGCGACGGCGGAGGAATCAGTTGTATTCTCATGGATCGAATGGCCTGACAAAGATACCCGCGATGCTGCGATGCAGAAAATGATGTCTGAGGAGTTCGAGGACGAACGGATGGACCCAAAGAAAAATCCAATGCCGCTCGACGGTAAACGTCTTATTTATGGTGGTTTCGATCCAATAATTGAGCTTTAAATCAGGTGTGCGATGTCCGCTGTTGGCCGCAAGCCGCTCTTCGATCTGCTCGATTTCGAGTGTTATGAGCGTCCGCTTTGGGTGAAAGCAGACGTTCAAATCGTAGCTTTCCAAAATGCGGGTTCCGAGTGGCTGCTTTACCCCCGGAACCGGACATTCAGCTAAACTACTCCTGAAGGGCCACTTGTGACCCAAAGCGGACATTCGGATAGAGTCTAGATGACCACCTGCGGATGTTTGTTTTCGAGGAAGATATAGAGAGAAGCATGAAAGTTCTAATTTTTGGCGCCACCGGTACGGTCGGTCGCCTGCTAGTAACGCAAGCACTCGAAATGGGTCATACAGTTACCGCATTTGCCCGCGATCCATCGGAATTGGCGATTAGTCACGCGAGCCTCGAAATTATCGAGGGCGACGTTATGGATTCGGCAGCCGTCGATCGGGCAGTGCCAGATCATGATGCTGTCCTGATTGCATTGGGCGCAGGCAGTAAAGGTCAAGTTCGCTCGACGGGTACTCGCAATATCATTCAGGCAATGCAAAAAAGCGGCACGCGGCGGCTTGTTTGCCTCTCAACCCTTGGTGTAGGCGACAGCCGCGACAATCTGAATTTCCTATGGAAGTACGTCATGTTTGGCATGCTGCTACGCGCGGCATTCGCCGATCATGTCTCTCAGGAAGACCATGTAATAAGAAGTGGGCTGGACTGGACGATCGTCCGTCCAGCGGCGTACACCGACGGCGAACTTACCGGTGATTACTGCCACGGGTTTCCGGCGACTGAAAAGGGACTCAAACTCAAAATCTCCCGTGCTGATGTCGCCGATTTCGTATTGACCCAGCTGGCAGACGATAGCTACATTCGCATGACGCCGGGCGTTTCGTATTAGGCTCGTACATCCAGGCTATTGAGCCTGTCACCGACATTGAGATTCCCGCTTCGGCGGGGTTTTTCTATGGCCGCTTATGGCTGTAAGCTGCCGGTCGATTTGCTCGATATCCTGAGTTTTGAATGACCGCTATCGGTTGAAGCGGACGCTCAGATAGAGGCTTTGTGAATATCGGCCGCTGAGTGACCGCTATACTCCCAAAACCAGCCGCTCGCCAGGTTGTATACTCAGAGGCTGGTATCGACCCAAAGGAGCCGCTCGGATTGGCATGCGAATCTTGATCATTCTGGCGACTGTTTTCAGCTTTGTTTCGACGGCCCTGCTTCTCTGCACGGGCATTACCCAGGCGCAGACAGTGCCCTATTCTGAAGTTGTTATTGACGTCCCGGACGCCGAGGCACGGGCTGCCCTGGAGCGAAATGGGGCGGACGAGCTTCGCTACGAGGAGGCAAAATGGCATTCAAACGGCCGTATCCGGATTGCGAGGATCGATACCAACGCCCTCAGAAACTCGACCGCAGAGATCACCTTCACGCCATTTGCGGATGTTCCTCCGATCGTGCTGCAAAGCCTCGGCATGGGCGGCAACTACGGCAACACCTGGATCGGAACGCGCATCTATAACCGCATTGATAGATATGATCAAAATGGTCAATTAGCAGAGGCGATCGAAAATGAGACGGGCCTGAATCGGCAGGCAAAGGATCAGATCCTGAAGACTATTTCACAAGTAAATACTGTGAAACTCGAGCTTCGACCGCACCTGCTGGATCCCAATACTGACGAGCTTGTACTCGACCAAGCCGCCGATCATGCAGACGAATACGTCATCCACGCACAAAGCGGAGAGCTGCAATCCATTTTGTCATTCGAGATGAATTACAAAAGCTATGTTGAGCGAACCGGTATCACCTATCCGTGCGATCAGCAAGACTCTTCGCCGGCATTCGCCAACAGTCGCGAACAGGCACCTGACCTGCCGAACCAGGCCGCCGACAGGGCGCGGGAAAACGTCGCTGCGTTTGAGGCCGTGCAGCAAACTACGGGCCCTGAACAAACCGGTGCCGGTAACGGCTATCTATTTACGCACGGCAAACACATGAGGCTACAGGTGCCGTGTAAGCCTTCTGGCCACGTCCTGGATCGCATCGCTGCAATTCCGGCAGACGCCAGAGAGTATTCAACAGCTCACAATTACCGACGTGCCAGGCCGCTGCCTGCCGATGTTCGTTCATTCGACAGTGTCGGTGGCTCAATAACTGACGAGCCTTCAGACCCGTTTGGCGAGTCTGGTGGTCGCGTATATACGATTAAGCCACTGGTCAATAACCCTCAATACGTGATGATCTACGAGTGGGACAAATCCAAGAACCATCATTTGATGGATCCACCGCATGATCCTGAGGCTTGGGCTCTGTCCGAGCTGGGTCAGAGATACGAAAGGCTGAGAATGGAAAAAGAGGCATACTTGGCAGAAGTGGCTGCGCGAATAGCTCAACGAAAAAAGCAATAAGGGCTGCACGATGGCTGCTTTTGGCCGTAAGCAGCCCTTCGATTTGCTCGATTTCTAGCAATCTGAACGTCTGCTATTGATGAAAGCGGACATACGGTTAGCTCACTGAAAATTCTCTCAATCCGCGGGCTACCAAACGTCCGCTTTACCCCCGATAGCAGACATCGGGGTGATATGCTTCCGAGCGGCCGCTAGTGACTGTGATTTCAACCGGTCGATGCAACACATTCATTAAACTTCTCCGCCGGTGAGTAAAATTGTAACGTTTCTCGCGGCCGTTCGTTGAGTTGTCTTGCAACAGCATTTAGTCGATTCTGATGCACGTTCGACAAGTCCATTCCCTTTGGGAAGTACTGTCGCAAGAGTCCATTCGTATTCTCGTTTGAGCCACGCTGCCACGGTTGCTGTGGATCGCAGAAGTACACGTCGATGTCGGTCGCCAGGCTGAAGCGCTTGTGATCGGCCATCTCTTTGCCGCGATCCCAGGTCAAAGACTTGTAGAGTTCCCGCGGTAACTTGTGCGCTTGTTTGATCAACGCATTGATGACGGTCTTGGTGTCCTTGCTCGGCACTCTCACCAACATCACGTAGCGCGTGTGACGTTCTACCAGGGTCGCGATCTGGCTGTTGTTGCTGCCGCAGATGAGGTCACCTTCCCAGTGACCCGGGACCGCACGATCCTCGGCTTCCGGTGGTCGCTCGCTGATCGACACGGCACCGACAATGCGCCCATGGTTGCTCGTCTTCTGTGTGTGATGGCGTGAACGACGCATGGCGCGGCTGCGTCGCAAGTACTTGATCAGCTCTTTCTTCAAGGCCCCGCGGGCCTGGATGTACAGGGTTAAGTAGATCGTCTCGTGTGACACCTGGAAGCTCTCATCGTCCGGGTAGCGGCGCTTCAACCAACCTGCGATCTGACGTGGCGACCAGCGACCCATCAACTTCTCAGCCACGATGCGTGCCAGCGCAGGGTTCTTGGCCAGTTTACAGGTCTTCACACGCTGTGCTCGCTGCCAGGCTGCTTCGTCAGCCTTGTTGGCGCGATACCATCGCCGGCCACCGTTGCGGTTAACCTCGCGGCTGACTGTCGACGGCGCTCGCCCGAGTTGTGAGGCGATCGTTCGCATCGAGTGGCCGGCGGCAACACCTCGAGAGATCTCTTCGCGTTCGGTCAGTGTCAGCGCAAGATGTGAGCGTAGTTTTGGTGCGGGTCGGATGCCACCGGTTCTCGACAACATGCCTTGCACCGCTGAGTGACCGCGCTCCAGACTTCGGGCTATCGAGTTAAGGGACTCGCCGTTCTCCCAGCGGTCATAGACCTCTGCGATCTCGGTCTGAGTGAAATACCTTCTCTGCTTCATTATCAACACCTCCCGCTCTATAGTTAGAGCTTAGGTGTTGCATCGACCGGTTGAAATCGCAGTCATGACCAGCCACTCAGTATACAACCTGGCGAGTGGCTGCTTTCGGCCAGAACCGGCCGTTGGTTAGCTATGGTCTTCTAACGGTTCCGTGCTCGTGCACAAGCTTCCAGCCGGAATCGGTCTTAAGGAACACGAGAGTTTGTCGGCCGCTCACTTCAACGTCGTTTCCGTCCCTTACAAAGCTGACCTCCGGGTAGTAGGTGGCGATTCCTACGTCACCAAATACGTCAATCTTCAAGTCTCTTGCTTCGTACTTGGCGTTGCTGATTGAGCTAAAGAACCCTGCCTCTGACTCGTTAGTGCTTGCGACATCCTGACGTTCAAAGCTGCGTGGCCCAAATTTCGTGAACTTTTCGCTTTCGAGGTGTATGGCCTGAAGTCCCACAATGTTGGACGATTCTATGTCCCTTTTGATCGACAATACGGCTTCACGAATCTCCGATTGTTGATCAATAAATGGATCATTAACGAGGTCTTTCGCTTCTTGCTTATCGATCGTACATCCCGCAAATACTAGTGGGGCTGCACACGCGAGTAATACACCACCGTTTCTTATTCTCATTGAAACTCGTCTCTAATTGGATGTCCGCTTTGGGTCATTAGCAGCCCCTCGGGACAAGTTTGGCTGGATGTCCGCTTTCGGGGGTAAAGCGGACCCTAGAATAGGTAGGCGTTGGGTCAGACTTAGGTCACCATATAGACAGTGTCGTGTTCCCTTGCGTACTCAATCACCGTAAGCCCGATCTGGTCGCCCGGTTTGGCGACTTCCACCGCTTCATGGTCGATCTGCATCGATTCGACTTCTTGCTCGAAGTCTGACGTGTGGCCCTTGACGTGAATGGTGTCGCCTGTATGTAGTTCGCCTTCGGCAATCGTCACACCCGCCACATGTAAGTGATTGTAGTAGTGGGTTACTGTGCCGATTTTTGTCTCAGTCATGTCACTCTCCCAACTCATGCTCCAGCCTTCGCTGTACTCTCAGTATAAACCTTGGATCGAAGTTAAGCTCTCTTGCTTCCCAAAAAAACTCAGAAAAGGCTTCTTTGTTTTTGCTCGGACGCGACTTATTGTGCAGCACTGTGTACTTATGGACTGCGACTTATCGTAGACTTGAACGGTGGCTGGCCCGAACAAAAAACGATTTTTTTCCCCGGCGATATTATCGGCCGAGCTGAAGCGACGCGGGGTTTATCCTGTAACCGCAGCCTATGCAGTCGCCGCTTTCGTCTTGCTGCAGATTGGCGAAATTACATTCCAGCCGCTAGGGTTCCCGAATTGGGTCATGATCACACTCATTGTGCTCGTGATTATCGGCTTCCCGGTCACCGTCATACTCACCTGGATCTTCGATATTACGCCCCATGGAATCCGTCGAACCTTGAGGTATTCAGACGAGGCTGCCGAAGCTGGCGACAAGCCCTCGATCGCCGTATTACCTTTTGTCGACATGAGCCCCGAACAGGATCAGGGATTTTTCTGCGAAGGAATCGCAGAGGAGATTCTCAATGCGTTGAGCAAGGTCCAGCAGCTCGCCGTGGCAGCCAGGTCATCATCGTTCTTGTACAGCACCGGTGCCGCAGACGTCCGCCAAATAGGGCGCGATTTGGGCGTTAAGACCTTGCTCGAAGGCAGTGTTCGCAAGTCAGGAAACCAGTTGCGTATTACGGCGCAGCTGGTCAAGACAGCTGATGGCTATCACATTTGGTCCAAGAGTTTCGATCAAGAATTGCAGGACGTGTTCAAGATCCAGGACGAAATCGCGAAGAGCATCGCAGAGGCCTTGCTCGAGTCACTGACACCGAAGCAGCATTCTGCACTCCGGACAAAGGTGAGCAAGGATGTCGGCGCCTACGAGTACTACCTTCGCGGTCGCCAGTTTTTCAAACGATTTCGAAAAACGGATATCGAGTATGCGCAGCAGATGTTCCGCCAGGCGATCGATATTGACGCGGAGTTCGCACCGGCCTGGGCCGGCTATGCAGACTGCTTTTCCTTTCTTGTCATGTACGCGGATCCACTGCCGGGTTACGCGAAGCAGGCGCGGAGTGCCAGCAAAAGGGCACTGGAGCTCGATTCGAGTCTGGCCGAGGCGCATGCATCGCGCGGACTAGCGTATCTCATTAGCAACGACTTCGATGCAGCAGAGGCAGAATTCGAAAAAGCACTGGAGCTGAATTCACGTTTGTTCGAAGCCCATTATTATTTCGCGCGTACGCGTTTCCACCAGGGTCGGCTCGAGGAGGCCATCGAGTTATTCAAGACTGCCGGTGAAATGGACCCGACCGATTACCAGTCGAGGTGCCTGCGCATACAGGTGCTGCGTGGCCTCGGCCGCGATGAGGAGGCCGTTGCAGAGTCCGCGGAGGCGATCCAGGTTGTCGAGAATAACCTCAAGTGGAACCCTGACGATGCACGGGCCTATCACCTGGGCGCGGGCACGCTGGTGGTCCTTGGCGATACCGAACGCGCGAAGCGCTGGTTGCACCGTGCGATCGAAATAGATCCAGACGACCCGGTCGTGCTTTACAACGTGGCGTGCAATCTTGCCACGCTCGGCGAACTTGAGAGCGCGATGGAATATCTCGATGCCGCGGTGCAGCATGGCACGGTCAGCGCCGCATGGATGCGCAACGACGAGGACCTCGCGAATCTTCGCTCGGATCCGCGCTACACCAGGTTACTAGAGCAGCTCGAGAGCGTGGCCGCTAGCCTGTCAGGACCAAATAATTGAACCGCACGTTTGATAGTCCGTGGATTGAGAGGGTTTTCAGTCACGTAGCCGTATGTCCGCTTTTATCAAAAGCGGACGCTGAGTTTATTGAATATCCAATGAAACGATAGGCAGCCAACGGCCATAAGACGACGCTCCAGAAACGGTGAAGTGCCGGCCATGACTTAAACCGCTGTATTCGCAGTTACTATTCTTTTAGTTCAACGAGAACAACTTCCAGTATTTCGTCGCTCAGGTTTTCTGGTAAATGCTCTTCCGAATCGGACCATTGAGTGGCACCCGCCTCTGAGATCGTGTCCACGGATGTGCCGTCAGGCAGGGTAAAGCGAACGGCATTTGAGGTCAGAAAAACTGCCGCGTTCGGGCCATGCGTATGCATAACGGACTTTTCGCCCGGACCATATTTGATCCGTATGATTCGAATTTTGTCGTTTTCAAATTCGACTGTGTAATGCTCCGGATCAGCTGCCACCCCATCTTCCGCCATCGTAGTGGCCGAAAGGAATGTCGCTGCGAGAAAAGAAATACAAATGAGTGCTTTCTTAGTCATGAGTCGGTCCCCCTAGGAGTTTTCTGCTTAGTATTGTTGTTGTATCTAGCCCATTAAGTATAGTCGGCCAGCGCTTATCGTAGATAATTAATTGTCGTCCGTCCAGATGGTCGCCCCGTTTCGCCCCCGATGCTTGGTTTGGTATAGAGCTTTGTCGGCCCGTTCGATTAGCTGTGAAACCGTCGTCGTTTCACTGGAATCACTGACAACCATACCAAGGCTGGCGGATACAGCCAGGCCGCCATCAGCTGTGCGCACCCGTGTTGTCTGGATCTTTCCGCAAATCCTTTCCGCTACCAACCTGCATATGCCAGGCGTTGCATTGCGCAATATCACAAGGAATTCATCACCACCGTATCGCGACACTACATCATCGGGTCGAATCGATGCAGTAATACTGGCAGCAACTTTTCTCAGAGCCTGGTCGCCGATCGCGTGCCCGTGCTGATCGTTGATTTCTTTGAAATGATCGATGTCGACCAACACAATCGCAAACTGCTCGCCGCTGGAGATAGCTTCCTGCTGCACCATCTCAAGCAGTTCCCCACCTCCTCTGCGGTTCCAAACTCGAGTCAGTGGGTCCAAAAGAGCCTGGCGCCGTGCTATGTCCAGTTTGCCAACGAGCTGGCTTTGCGCATTCCACAAATCGGTAGTCAACAATTCACGTTCAGCCAGCTGCCCCAGGTCTGCCAGCATCTCACCCAGCCCGTGGTCGGCCATTTTCGGCGCAACATCAAGAGCACAGAACGTACCGATGATCTTGCCGTCGCTATCTCGCAATGGGTAACCCGCATAAAACCGAAACTTCGGCTTCCCGACAACCAGCGGCAACTTCTTGAATCGCGGGTCTTTGTGTGTGTCCGGGACGATCAGCGGCTTGCCACTTTCCAACATCGGCTGCTGCAGACTGTCTTTTAGCGGCAACTCAGAAACGCGCCAGCCAAGGACGGATTTGAACCACACGGTTTCGCCCGCGATCAGTGTGACACACGTAACGCGAACTCCCATCGCATTCCTGCCAAGACGAGTGATACGTTCGAAACGCTCTTCCAGCGGCGTATAGAAACTATCTGTTTTGTGGAGCGATGCGATTCGCATCGTGGCCGCGCCGGCAATCGTATGACTTAGCCCATGCCCGATTTCATCTGTCGACATATTCTCTTCCCAGTGCCGAATCAATGAACGACATTTATTTGCGTTTGAATTGTTTCTGGTGAAATTATAATGGTCCTCTGATGTGTGTCTATCGCTACTCGTTGATTGCTTTCTTTTGGCGCTGAAATGGTTATTTAGGCGCAGATAAGGAATTCTGGAATCAGTCTAACTTGTTCTGTTTCAGGAACTTGCGGGTTTCGAGGCGGGAACTCTGTGCTGCAGCAGCCATTCATGACTACAGACGCTGCATTGAGATTGGAATCCTTTCAATGTAGCGCGGACGAGAAGCGACATTCGATTTCGCTTACTGCACTGATCGCTTCCCAGTTCATTTCATATCCGTCGTATCGCGCCGTCCGCCTGGACTCCGGATTTACTTGGTGGGCGATACCGGTCTCGAACCAGTGACCTCTGCAATGTGAATGCAGCGCTCTCCCAACTGAGCTAATCGCCCACAGTTGCCAATATACCCCAAGTCGTGGCGTCATATGATTCGCTTCAGTGTCTGTTCAGAAATCTTTCAGTCGAGGTTAAGGATCGGTGCTCTATCCTGATCATGAACATCAAGGAGTGATGTAGGAGGAGGTTGTCATGGATATCGTATATGCAGCAGAAAAGACGAGTATTGCCAAACTGCTAAGCGAGCACGCGCGGCGCAACATCGCGCCCGACGAGATATTGGTTGCGGAGAACCCGGACGAGACGGGCAGTTTCTGCATCGCCTGGCAAATGCGTGCATTCGTGCTCTCGCCCGATGGCAATATCCTGCCGGAAGATGATTGCTCCGAGTCACGCCTGGTGTAGCACAGGATGTTCACCTGATCATATTTGGCTGAACAAATCTCAGCGGACGCTGTCGAATTTTGACATGAAGGCGATAACCAGCATATTTGTCTTATGCATATTGGGGGCGTGCGCGCCTGCTATACCCCTCGAGGAACTGGAGCAACAAGCGCTGCTTACCGGCGATTGGTCGGCCGTCGAACTTCGCGAACGAGTCAACAGAACGCAGCAAGGAGGAGACCTTCCGAAATGCTCGGAAGATGAGCTTCGTGTTTGTATTGACGAAGGCGCTGTCGAACATTGCACGTGCTACAGAAAATATTAGTCACGCCGATCTCTTGTAGCGCAGGTATTTACAAAACCAGGACTTCTGTCCTCACAAGTGTGATCTGCGTCCCAAAAACCTGCTTATGTTCAAAGCGTGGTTTTTTTTCCACAACACACTGGCATACAGCATTTTTCTCGAAGATGAATGTGTTGCCCAAACGCAAGACAATCGCGCTCACTAATTCCTGACGCCAGAATGTGGCCTTAGTCACCTTTCAGACGCAGGCTTCGCGGTACCAATTGCTTGTCAGCGCAACACAGACGCTGGCTCAGGAGGTACGGAATATGAGGGTTGTTTTGATTCTGACTGCATGTTTGCTGGCGGGGTGCGCGTCCGGTCCATCTTTGGAGCGACTTGAAGAGAAAGCGCTCGTAACAGGTGACTGGTCCGCCGTCGAAGCGCGCGAGCGCAGCATTCAAAGGCGTGCTGTGCGCGTCGGCCTCAGGTGCCCCGCCGGATCTATCAGCTATTGCGAGACCAGAATGGCAACGGAGCGTTGCGCTTGCATCAACAGAAAGACGCTATCGTCATTAATGGCTGGAAACTAAGCGCCCTCGCAGAGCAACAACGCAATCGACAAAGCACCAACTGTTGTTGCAGGTCGTTCGATATCGGACGTCGAAAAAGCCAACTGCCACTCACCGAGTGACGGCAAAGTAAACTCACATACAGTATCGGTACCGTTAATAAGAATTGCAGCTGACATTTTTCCGCCCGTTCCAGACTCGGAAACCAACATGCAGAACACTCTGCCATTTTCCCAGGCGTCGTCTGCTTTGGGCTCACCGTCCGGTGTCAGCCAGCTAATTTCCAAAGTGCCGGAGTCGGTCTCGAGGCTCCCATGAAGGTACTGTTCCAGTCTCACTAACGGCGTTTGCTTGCGCAGCTGTATGAGCTGCCGAACTTGCGAAACGAAGTCGGGATCCTGCTGCAAACCGGACCAGTCGAGCCAGCCGATGTCATTGTCTTGGGCGTAGGCATTGTTATTGCCCTGTTGCGAGTGCCCAAACTCATCGCCTGCCAGCAACATAGGTGTTCCCTGAGACAACAATAGCGTTGCCATCATATTGAGACGTTGTCGCCGGCGAAGCTCAACGATCGCTTGATCTTCTGAAGGCCCTTCCACACCGTAGTTACAGCTGTAGTTATGAGAATGACCATCGCGGCTGTCCTCGCCATTTGCTTCATTGTGTTTCTTTTCGTAGCTGACAACGTCGGCGAGTGTGAAGCCGTCGTGGCTGGCGATGAAATTGACGCTCGTGAAGGGTAATCGACCGTTGTGCTCAAAAACTTCAGAAGAACCGTGCAAACGTCGGGCGAGGCCGCCGCTGGATTTGTCATCACCTCGCCAGAAACGCCGCACGTCATCGCGATATAAATCGTTCCATTCGGCCCAACGCTGCGGAAACTGCCCCAGTTGGTAGCCACCGGGGCCGGGATCCCAGGGCTCCGCGATGAGTTTGGCATCGAGCAATCGTGCGTCACTCGAAATGGTCTCGAGTAAATGGTGGTTTGGGGAAAATCCGTGATCATGGCGGCCAAGTACCGGCGCGAGATCGAAGCGGAAACCATCCACACCCATGTCACGATGCCAGTAGCGGAGGCTGTCCAGAATCAGCTGCTGCACGCGAGGGTGGTCAGTATTAAGCGTGTTGCCGCAACCGGTGTCGTTCACGTAAACATCCGGACGATCGGGCTCTGTACGGTAATAGGCAAGGTTGTCGAGACCGCGAAAAGACAGCGAAGGGCCAAGCTCGTCGCTTTCGGCCGTGTGGTTGTATACCACGTCCAATATGACCTCGAGCCCGGCATCGTGAATGCTGCGTACCATATCGCGAAATTCTGCGACCGGGTTCGCAATTGCGTAGCGTTGGCTCGGCGCGAAAAACGCCAGTGTGTTGTAACCCCAGAAGTTTCTCAGGCCATTGCTAACAAGGTGGTATTCATCAATGAAATCGTGAACCGGCATCAGCTCAAGCGATGTGATGCCCAGCGCCTTGAGATACGCAATTACCTCTTTGTTACGCATGCCATTAAACGTACCACGA
Source organism: Gammaproteobacteria bacterium (assembly GCA_029863705.1). Classification (GTDB taxonomy): domain Bacteria; phylum Pseudomonadota; class Gammaproteobacteria; order Steroidobacterales; family Woeseiaceae; genus UBA1847. The sequence continues at coordinate 19,115 of JAOTUU010000015.1, read as the reverse complement.
TCGGATTCAATGATTGCTGGATGGCGCATCGTGTATCCGCGCACGTTCGCCTCGTAGAAGATCGTTTCCGACCACGGTATCTGAGGGCGATTGAATCCAGGTACCGCACTATCGGCGATAACCAACCCCTTCGGTACGAATGCCGCGCTGTCATGGGCGTTGTCGTCGTGCACGGCGTCGTTTCGGACGAGCTCACCTTGTATGGCACGTGCATAGGGGTCGATAAGCAGATTGGCCGGGTTGCATCTAAGACCGCTTTCAGGCTCGAAGGGTCCGTGCACGCGGTAGCCGTATAGCTGTCCAGGGCCACAGCCGGGCAGATAGCCATGCCAGATATCATCTGCGCTTTTGTGAAGTTGATGATTCTGCGTCGCATTGCCGTTCGTATCGAACAGGCAAAGCTCAATGCCGTCGGCTACAGACGAAAAGACCGCAAAGTTAGTGCCTTCGGCATCGGCGGTACTACCGAGCGGCATTGGACTACCTGCTTCGATCATTCGCGATTGAGCTTAATTACTTCGAGTTTCCAGATGTCTTCGTTGTAATCTTGCATCGTGCGATCGGTCGAGAACCTTCCTGAAGACGCCGTGTTCAGGATGCTCATCTTTGTCCAGTGAGTTTGATCCCGATATGCCTGCGCCGCGTGCTCCTGAGCGTCAACAAAGCTGCGGAAGTCAGCCGCCGTCATCCACAGGTCAGCCGGCTCACGAATTGACTGCGCTACTGAGTCGAATACTCCCTTTTCGAAAGGATTAAAATGGCCGCTCTCAACAAGGCGCATGACACGCTTGAGGTCCTCGTCCGCCTCGATAATCGCCTGCGGGTCATATCGGCCACGACGTTCGTTAATCTCATCGACTGTCAGGCCGAAGAGGAAAAAGTTTTCCTCACCGACCGCCTCGCGGATTTCCACGTTTGCGCCGTCAAGCGTACCCATCGTGATTGCGCCATTCATCATGAACTTCATATTGCCAGTTCCGGAGGCTTCCTTGCCGGCCGTCGAGATCTGCTCGGATAATTCCGCCGCAGGGCAGATCAATTCCATTGCTGAGACGTTGTAGTCGGGATAAAAGATGAGACGAAGGCGGTCGTCCATTGCCGGGTCGGTGTTGATGATACGAGCGACATTGTTGATGCACTTAATGACGCTCTTCGCCATTTCGTAGCCCGGCGCGGCCTTGCCGCCAATTATTATGGCGCGCGGCACAATGTCATCACCGTCACCGCGACGGATACGGTCGTAAAGATGAATCGCGTGCAGCAGGTTCAGCAACTGCCGTTTGTACTCATGGATGCGTTTCACCTGTACGTCGAACAACATGCTGGTTGGCACATCGAGGCCGGTTTTCCGTTCGATGTTTCGTGCCAGCTGCACCTTGTTGGCGAGTTTTATGGCGCGCCACTCTTCATGGAAGGCTTCATCTTCCGCAAATGTTTTGAGCTTACTGAGTTCTGATAAATCCGTCACCCAGCCTGACCCAATCTTGTCCGAAATAAGATTGGCCAGGGCAGGGTTGCATGCGGCCAACCAGCGTCTCTGAGTGACGCCATTCGTCTTGTTGTTGAATTTCTCTGGCCACAACTCGGCGAAGTCCCGGAACAGACCTTCTTTCAGTAATTCTGAATGCAATGCGGCCACGCCATTGACGGAAAAGCTTCCGGCAATCGCGAGGTAGGACATGCGGATCATCGGTTCGTGGCCTTCCTGGATCAGGGACATGCGCTGTATCCGTTCATTATCGCCGGGCCACCGACGGCCGATCTCGGTGATGAAGCGTGCGTTGATCTCATAAATGATATCGAGAAGGCGTGGCAACAGGCGGCGGAACATTGAAACAGGCCACATCTCGAGCGCTTCAGGCAACAGCGTGTGGTTCGTATACGCCATGGTCTGACTGGTAACTTCCCAGGCCTCGTCCCACTCGAGATCAAACTCGTCCATCAGCAGCCGCATGAGTTCGGGGACGGCAATCGCAGGATGTGTATCGTTCAGCTGCATGCAGTTCTTCTCGGCAAACAGCCTGACGTCGTTACCGTGATGGTAGGTGAAATAGCGAAGTGCATCCTGGAGGCTGGCAGACGCGAGAAAGTATTGCTGTCGCAGGCGCAACTCGTGGCCGCCTTCGGTGGCTGTGTTCGGGTACAGAACCATCGTGATGTTCTCGGCGAGGTTCTTGGACGCAACCGCATCGGTGTAACTGCCGGCATTGAACTCGTCAAGGTCGAATTCATCGGTTGCCTCTGCCGACCAAAGTCTCAATGTGTTGACGATGCCATTCCTGTATCCGGGAATAGGCACGTCGTACGGAATCGCGAGGACATCCTGAGTGTCAGTCCATTGATGATGTTTCACACCCTTTGCATCTTTGGTGACTGATGTGTGGCCGCCAAATTTTACTGTCTGCGTAAACTCAATTCTCTCGATTTCCCAGGGAAAGCCTTCACGCAACCAGGAATCCGGTTCCTCGTACTGATAACCATTTTCTATGCGTTGGCGAAACATGCCGTATTGATAGCGGATGCCATAGCCAACCGCAGGTAACGCCATTGTCGCGCAACTGTCGAGGAAACAAGCAGCGAGGCGGCCGAGCCCGCCGTTGCCCAAACCTGCATCATGTTCGCGGTCGTAGACGTCTTCCAGATCGAGGCCGATACGCTGCAGTGCTTCGGATGTTTCATGTTCGATACCGAGATTCAATAGCGCATTGCGCAGCAAGCGGCCCATGAGGAATTCAAGCGAAAGGTAGCTGACGCGGCGATTGTCATCGCGTTCGATCGCTTTGAGCGTGTCACCCCAGCGCTCCATGATTCGATCGCGCGCTGCGTAGACAACTGCCTGGTAAAGAAATGGCGACTTCGTGCGCACAGTGCGTCTGCCGAGCATACGCCCGAAGTAATGTGTGAAGTCTTTGAGAATAGCTTCGGAAGTCATTGGCAAGTCGGGCGCCCGTAACAGCTCCATATCACCCATTCCCACTGTTTTGTCAGATCGTGCAGACATTCATCGTGCTCCGTAAGGAATTCTGATTATTCAGGCAAAAGTATGAGCGTTGCAAGCGGTGGGATTGTAAGGCATGCCGAAAACGGTTTGCCATAATGTTGCTGCTCGCTGGGAGTGATAACGCCGTTGCCAGTGCCACTGCCGCCGTATTTTTCCGCGTCAGTGTTTATGATTTCTTTAAGTGGGTTTCCTGTTGCGACACCAATTCGGTAGTCGTAACGGGTAACAGGCGTAAAGTTGGATATACAGATTACGTATCCGCCAGACTTGTCGCGGCGAATCCACGACAGCACGCTGTTGTCGTGATCATCCCAGTCTATCCACTCGAAACCTTCGTCCGAAAAGTCGATCTCATGGAGCGCTGGAGTTTGCGTGTATACATGATTCAAGTCTTTGACCAGGATTTGCACGCCACTGTGGTTCTGATACTCCAACAGATGCCAATCCAACGATCGGTCGTGACTCCACTCCTGGCCTTGTGCGATTTCGCCACCCATGAACATCAGTTTCTTGCCCGGGTGGGCGTACATGCTGGCGTAGTAGGCCCGAAGGTTTGCGAATCGCTGCCACTCGTCACCGGGCATGCGCCCGAGCAGGGAGTGTTTGCCATGCACGACCTCATCATGTGACAACGGCAAGACGAAATTCTCGGTGAATGCATAGACGAGTCCAAACGTCATCATGTCATGATGGTGTTTGCGGTGAATCGGTTCTTCGCTCATGTACGACAATGTGTCGTTCATCCAGCCCATGTTCCACTTGTAGGTGAACCCCAGTCCGCCCATGTCGACCGGGCGCGACACTCCGGGCCAGGCAGTGGATTCTTCGGCAAACGAAGTCGCTCCATGAGCATGTACCTCGGCATTGAGTTTACGCAAGAACGCGACCGCTTCGAGGTTTTCATTGCCGCCAAGTTCGTTCGGAAGCCACTCGTCCGCTTCGCGCGAGTAGTCCAGATAAAGCATCGACGCGACTGCGTCGACACGAATGCCGTCGATGTGAAACTCATCGATCCAGTACAGCGCACTGCCAATCAGGTAGTTGATCACTTCTCGACGCCCGAAGTTGAAGATCAACGTGCCCCAGTCCGCGTGTTCGCCTTTGCGAGGATCCTCATGCTCGTACAATGCCGTACCGTCAAACTGTCGCAAGCCATGTTCATCTTTGGGAAAGTGCGCCGGCACCCAGTCGATGATGATAGCTATGCCGGCGTTGTGACAACGGTCGACGAAGTATCGAAAGTCATCGGGACTACCGAAACGCTGCGTCGGGGCAAACATGCCAATGGGCTGGTAACCCCAGGAGCCGTCGAACGGATGCTCCGATATCGGCAGCAGCTCAATGTGAGTGAACCCCATATCCGCAACATAGTCGACGAGCTCATCCGCGAGCTCCCGGTACGTAAGGTATCGATTGCCCTCATCAGCCTTGCGTCGCCATGAACCGAGGTGAACTTCGTAAATACTGACAGGACTATCGAGATTAGGGACGACGCTGCGCTTGCCGACCCAGCTGCTGTCCTTCCATTGATAGCCGCTTTCGTAAACGATAGAGGCGTTGCCAGGCGGGGGCTCATGGTAATTGCCATAAGGATCTGTTTTTAACGGCAGCAGCTTGCCGTCTTTATCGAGCATTTCGAATTTGTAGCGTGCGCCACCGCCAACGCCGGGAAGAAAAAATTCCCAAATGCCATTAGCCGGATGAAGTCGCATGATGTGACGGCGCCCGTCCCAGTCATTGAAGTCGCCGACGAGACTTACGCGCGACGCATTAGGCGCCCAAACAGCAAAGCGTGTGCCTGGAACGCCCTCGAGCGAAATCACCTGCGCGCCGAGCTTGTTGTAGATCTGCCGGTCCGACCCTTCGCCAAGCAGATACAAGTCGATATCGCCAAGCGATTGTGGAAAACGATAAGCGTCTTCGATGTCTGCGATGTGACCGTCGTGTGTAGTAACCCGAAGCCGGTAGCGGCGTTTTCTCGGCGGCATGGCTGCTACGAACAGTCCGTCGGAGTGCACCTTTTGCATGTCTGCAAGGTGGTTGCCATCAGCATCGATGAGATCAACCTGCTTGGCCTGGGGTTGAAAAGCTCGCACGACACGCAATTTGCCAACGCTGTGGACGCCGAGCAGAGCGAACGGGTCGCGATGGCGACCCTCGGCGAGGGCAGTAAACGCGTCGCCATTACGCTTGATGTCGGTATCAATGCTCATAAAGATTCTCTACCGTCTGTCGGGCCGACTCGTTCCAGCTAAAGCGCTCGGACGCGGCGCGAATACAGATGCTTTGCCAGCGGTCATGATCGTTAGCTTTGACGTTCAGCGCTAACTGGACTGTTTCAACAAAGTGGGCGGCCTGTTCGTGCGAAGTATTTCCCTCGAATACAAATCCAGAGCGCTCGTGCTTAACCGTATCCTTGAGGCCACCAACGCCGTGTACCACGCAAGGCTGCGCAAATTGCATTGCGAGCATTTGACTGATGCCGCACGGTTCGAAACTCGAAGGCATCAGGAACAGGTCGCCGGCGCGATAGAGTGGATCTGCAAGCGTTGCGGAGAACCCACACAGTAACAGTAAATTGTCTGCGTGTTCGGCAATCTCGACCATACGCTGTTCGTATTGCGGCTCGCCGCTGCCAAGCAAGATTAAAATGCCATCCTTGCCGGCGATATCAAGAACGTGTTCGAGCGCTACGCGCCCATCAGGCATCTCTTCAAAGAACAGGGCGGCTTTCTGTCGCACGAGTCGGCCGACGCTCGTCAGGACATTCTTTGGCCGTCGTTTCGGTAATGATGCCAACCTTCGTTTGGCGAGTGCATGCATTCGCGATGACGGGTTCTCAGCCAGCCACGCATCAACCTGTTCCGTTGCCATGTTGAGCAAGCGTTGCCAGCCTGGCCGACGACCGACCCGTTGCCGATAGTTACAACCATTCAAGATGCCGATCAGGTGACCGTCGTGACTGGCAGTGTCGAGTTCTTTCTCCAGGCCTTCGCCACCAATAAACCCCTGCTCGTCGTTACTCGGCCGGCAGATCTCGGTTGCATAGGTCGGAGATACAGTGCTAACCACATCCGCGAGGCGAATCGCTGTTGCCATAGGGTTGAAGCATTCTGCGATATGCGGATCGCGGATTGCGGAGTAGGTGTAGCGCAGATCCGGGAACCAGGACTCGAGCGATGACTCGTCGCCAGAAATAGGGCGTATTCCCTGGTAAGAAAGATTGTGAATAGTGAATACCGTGCGTATGTCGCGCAGGCGCCTGTAACCGTCGGCGAAATTACGCAATACGCAATAGAAGGCAGCGTGCCAGTCGTGCAGGTGCACGATATCCGGCAATTGTTGTTGCTGATCTATCCACGCGGCGGCCGCAGTGCAGAAAAAAGCGAATTTGTTGGCGTCGCTGGCGAATGGCCGATCCGGATCGTCATCGCTGTAGATCACCCCGGAACCGGCGGGTGAAAAAAATGGGTGTTCAAACGCGATGTTACACACGCTGTCTTCGCTGCCCGGAATCTCAAATACCTGCAGCGCCTGTTCTTTGCCCCGAAATAAAACTTCGATCGTTCCAATCTGCTTCGCCCCGGGTAGTCGATGAAACATACCGTAAGATGGCGTAAGGACAGTGGCGTTCCACCCGACCCCCGACAGGGCGGCAGGCAGGTCGCGCACGACGTCGCCCACGCCGCCGACTTTTCCTCCTGGCAGGGCACCGTTTTCCGCGGCAATGAATATGACGTGCTTTGTTCCGATGACGGCAGACCTACGTTAGCGCGTGAAATGTAACTGTTGACCCAGCATGTCGGGCGTTACAAGTGTTAGGCCACTTTCGGTGACGCGGAAACCGCGTTCTCGATCTGCATCGTGATCTTCGCCGATTACCGTGCCATCCGGGATCTCCGCGCCGCGATCGATAATGGCGCGAGTGATGCGACAGTGGCGCCCGACAGTTACATCCGGCAGAACAACAGCTTGGTCGATGCTGCTGTATGACTTTACTGCCGAGCGCGAGAACATCAACGAATTTGTTACTTTCGCACCGGAGATCAGGCAGCCACCGGAAACCATCGACTGTATGGCCTCGCCGCGTCGGCCTTCTTCATCAAATACGAACTTTGCCGGGGGAGACTGAATCTGGTGTGTAAAAACAGGCCACTTCTGGTCGTACAAATTGAGCTGTGGTGATACTGATACCAGCTCCATATTCGCTTCCCAGAAAGCATCGAGCGTGCCGACGTCGCGCCAGTAGGCCTGCGCATCGGTTTCCTGATCGCGGAAAGCAAAGGCATAGACTTTATGTTCATCGATGATCGACGGGATAACATTACGACCAAAGTCGTGTTGCGTTCCGGGCGTGTCGGCGTCCTTGATAACCTGTTCGTACAGGAAATTGGTATTGAAAAGGTAATTACCCATTGATGCGAGGCACACACCGGGTTTACCCGGTATGGGATTCGGTTTCTCGGGCTTTTCATCGAAGGCGATGATGCGACCGGTCTTGTCGACGGTCATGACGCCGAACTGCCCGGCCGCCTCTTCGAGCGGCATTTCGATACAGCAAATCGTCATGTCCGCCTCTTTGTCGGCATGGGCGGCGAGGAACGGGCCATAGTCCATCTTGTAAATGTGGTCGCCGGACAGAATCAGAACGAATTTCGGTTCGTGCGTGCGAATAATATCGAGGTTTTGGTAGATGGCGTCTGCAGTACCGCGATACCACTCGCCACCAACTCGCTGCGAGGCTGGCAGAATCTCTACGAATTCGCGACTTCCGGCCTGGAACCACGACCAGCCATGTACGAGATGCTGGATCAGCGAGTGCGCTTTGTATTGTGTCAGCACGCCCATACGTCGAATGCCTGAGTTGATGCAGTTGGACAGCGCGAAATCAATAATTCGGTATTTTCCACCGAAATACAGCCCAGGTTTCGCCCGCCAGTTAGTTAGTTCGTAAAGGCGCGAGCCGCGCCCGCCCGCAAGTACCAATGCGAGTGTTTCCCGCGTCAGTCGGCTGATGAAGCGCGGATCGTCGGAATATATCTGTGCGGCCATGTTGGGTATTCCCGAGGTCAGACTTTGACGCTTCAAGTCTGCCAGACTCACGGCCCGGGTGGGTATCAATTTTGGAAAAACTGCTTAACTTTCAGTTTTGTAGTGCGCGATCGGAATCACTAACCCAGGCGGCGACCTGCACTCGGACACCGTTGCCCAATTGCTCATCGCTGACCCGCCAACGCCAGTTGTTGCTCGACGTGCCTGGTATGTTCATCCGGGCCTCGGACCCCAGGCCCAGATAATCCTGCATCGGTGCGATCGCCAGCCGGGCATTCGTCGATAACGCCGCCTTGATCAGGTCAGAATGTATGGTTTCAGCGCTGCCGCCGGTGACCTGCAGAACCGCTTGTTGAGTTTGTTTGATTTCGAGATCGCTGCGGATGTCGTCGGGGCTGCCGCGGAACCAGCCTACCGTCGTATCGTTGTCATGTGTGCCGGTATAGCAAACTCTGTTCTCGGCGACAGTTAGCAAATCGAAGTCCTCGTCCGCCACATCAAATTGCAGCACGACCATCCCGGGAATCTGGTGGCGGTCGCGGAGCTCATCGACGGCGGGCGTAATGACACCCAGATCCTCGGCTACGATCGGAAGATTCCCCAGTGCTTTTTCCATCGCGTCGAAAATCGCATCGCCAGGTCCCGGTTCCCAGGTGCCCGTGCGCGCGGTTTCCGAATCAGCTGGAACTGACCAGTACGATTCGAAGCCACGGAAATGGTCAATACGAACAATATCGTTAAGGTCGGCCGAAGCCCGCAAGCGCTCAATCCACCAGCGGTAGCCATCGGCGGCGTGAATATCCCAGGCATACAGCGGGTTACCCCACAACTGGCCGTCCGCGCTGAAATAGTCTGGTGGAACGCCGGCAACATGATCGGGATTGCCGTCGCGGTCGATACGCAGTATTTCCCGGTTGGCCCACGCGTCCGAGCTGTCGAGTGCGATGCAGATCGGCATGTCACCGAAAAGCCGCACGCCGCGCTCATTGGCATAGCTGCGCAAGCGCTGCCACTGGTGATAAAACAGAAATTGGAGGACTTTGGCGTCAGCGATTTCAGTATCAACAGTCAATTCGAACTCTCGCAGCGCTAGCGGCTTGCGATGTACGTACTTGGCTTCCCACTCGGGCCAGGGTCTCTCGCCGTGCTGCGTTTTGAGGATCCGAAACAGCGCATAATCATGTAGCCAGAGCTTGTCGTTTTTCTCGACAAAATCATCACAGGCTTTTTTTAGCTCTAAACTGGCTCTTTCCTCGAAGCGGCCAGCCGCCAATCTCAGCAGGTGGTTCTTTATAGGAATCAGGGCGCCGTAGTCGACGAAGTCACTCGGCAGCGTTGTTAGTTCGGAGACCTCTTCTTCGGTCAGGAAGCCTGAAGAAATCAATTCAGCGATGTCGATCAGAAGCTCGTTACCTGCGAATGTCGACAGTGGCTGGTAGGGCGAGTCGCCGTAGGCGGTCGGGCCGGTCGGAAGAAATTGCCAGACGCCAAGTTGCATATCCCGCATCGCGTCGACGAATTGCCGCGCATGCTGGCCGATTTCGCCGATGCCATAAGGTCCCGGCAAGGATGTTATGTGCAGGCCGACGCCGGCTTGCCTGCCTGGTGGCAGAACAGATTCTTCGTGCTTATTGGTCATCGGTTGCTTTTATGTTTGAGAACTGTTCGCAATTAACAGTTTGGGAAACTAATCATGAGGAGCACCCCCCGCAACTCAATGAATACGTATTCAAGGAATGAATACGTTTGCATTGCATTGCCCCTCGATAGTGCGGTTCTTAAGATGCGAGAGAAGTTATATGAATCCAGACCTTCCGGGGGAATGCTCAATGGTCACCAAAAAGCGCAACAAAGCGCAGCAAGCAGCTGACGAAACCAGTTTTTCAATGAATATCCGGCGCTCAGCGGTATCGCTCGCCGTAGCGGCAGCATTGCCGGGCGCCATGGTTCTGCCGACGGCAGCAATGGCTCAGGATGAAGCCGCCGATGGTGACGTTATTGAGGAAATCATTTCCTACGGTAAGTTCCGCCAAAGCCTGGTCGACTCGATCGGCACAAAACGCGACTCTTCAACAATTGTCGAAGCCATCTCGGCTGAGGACATCGGCAAATTGCCGGATTCCAGTATCGCCGAGTCATTGGCCCGCCTGCCAGGCCTTGCCGGTGAGCGCGTAAACGGTCGCACGAGTGACGTCTCTGTCCGCGGTTTTAAAGGGGACTACAGCGGCGTCACGATGAATGGCCGCGAATTGCTTGGTATCGGTGACAACCGTAATGTCGAGTACGACCTGTATCCTTCAGAGATCATCAAGGGTGTGCTCGTTTACAAGGCACCTGATGCCACGATGACCACTGGCGGTATCGCTGGTATCGTCGATCTGCGTACCGCGCGACCGCTCGATGAAGAGTCCTATCTCGTCATCAACGCCAACTACGAGTCGAATGACCTGAGTTCGGCAAACCCGGACTTTGACGACACTGGTCATCGCCTTGCACTGAGCTACTCCGATACCTTTGCCGATGACACCGTTGGCCTGGCAGTGGCTGTCGCAACGACTGAATCGCCGAGCCAGGAGGTGCAATTCCGTGGCTGGGGCTATGCGGACGTTAATTTGGGCAATGCTACGGCAGGTCCGGGCATCACGTTGAACGGTGGTGAGAAAATTCTGGGCGGCCACGATTCTTTTGTTCGCTCCGGTGTATTGGAGCGCGATACGGTCAGCGCCGTTCTGCAATTCGCCCCGAATGACGACCTGACAGTGACTTTGGACGCCCTGTTCATCGATTACACAGAGGACAAGGTTTTCCGCGGTATCGAGGATGGCGGCCCCGAGTGGGGTGGAACCGCCTACACCGTTACCGGCCTTGAAAACGGCCTGGTGACGTCGGGATTCTACGAAGGTTTCACGTCCGTCATCCGCAACGACGCTGAGAGCAAGGACGCCGAATTGACAACATTCGGTATCAACGTCGAATACGATCTCAACGATGACTGGTCGCTCAATTTCGATGCGGCGCTCAGCGAATCCGACAAGCGCGTCACGAACATCGAAAGCTATTCGGGTGTCGGCCGCGCGGGTCTCGACTCGCAGGGTAGCCCGACACCGCGTTCGTGGACGATGACACCGACGGGCGCCATGTATGGCAATCACCCGACACTTGCACCGGTCGATCTGAGCGACTTCAACACAATCACGCTGGCCGGCCCACAAGGCTGGGGTGGTGGCATGCAGAATCTGCCCCAGTTCGCCGACACAATTGGACCGAATGGCGAGACAATCGGTCCGAATGAGGCACAGGACGGCTTCATCAACGAGCCCATCTTTGACGAAGAACTGACGACCCTGAAGGTTACAGCAGAGCGTTCGCTGGACGTCGGCATCCTGAGCGGTGTCGAGTTTGGTGTCTACTACTCGGATCGTAGCAAGTCCAAGGACAATGGTGGCTACTACCTGACTGCGCCGACCTGGCCGGCTGATGGCCCGATCCCCGAGGACGTCCGCTTTGGCGTGACGGATCTCAGCGCCTTTGGTCTCGGAACCATGGTTGCTTATGACGGTCTGGGCATGTTCCAGAGTGGTTTCTATACAGCGAGCGATGCCGCGATTCTGCAGCCGGATCGTGAAGGCGACAGCTACACGATCGATGAGCAGCTGACGGCAGTGTTCGCGAAAGTCGACTTCGACACGAATATCGGCGACGTAGTAGTCAACGGTAATTTCGGTGTGCAGATTATCAGCGCCGACCAGAAAGGCACAGGCCTCAGCGCGGCGATCGGGCCGAGTGGCTTTGTTGAGACGGTGGACGCCAGTGATGGCGATGACTATACGGACGTCTTGCCAAGCTTCAACATCAACTTCGAACTCATGGACGGCCACATCCTCCGGTCAGCTCTGTCGAAGTCGATCAGTCGACCCCGTATGGATCAGATGAAGCCGAATGGCCAGGTTAACTTCAATTTCAACTTCGCCAACGTGTCGAGCACCGACCCTCTAAACGGGCCGTGGAGCGCAAGTCTGGGTAACGCCAGGTTGAAGCCACTTGAGGCCAATCAATTCGATCTTGCCTACGACTGGTACTTCGCCGACGATGGCTTTGTTTCAGCAGCTTTCTTCTACAAGGACCTGACCAATTGGCACGCCGATGGATCGTTTATTGCCGACTTCACGGATTTCTACGTTCCCGGTTACCACGAGACGACCGATCCGAGCGACGGTTCGACTGTGACGCCTGGGACATTCCTCGGAGTTGTCTCGGCCAAGGCAGACGGGCTTGAAGGCTTCGTCAGGGGCTGGGAGCTGCAGGGCAACCTGCCGTTCCACAAAGTCTCGGAAGCACTGGACGGCTTGGGTTTGATCGCGTCGGTAGCATCGTATGATGGCCAGTTGGACGGCGGCCAGCCGGTACCAGGCTTGTCGAAGAGATCATTGCAGTCGACTGTCTACTATGAGAGAGGCGGTTTCCAGGCGCGTGTTTCGTGGACCAAGCGCAGCGCGTTCTCGACAGAGACACCTCAGTTGAGCTTGGCGCTGACGCCGGCCGTTGATCAGGGCGCGGAACTGATCGATGCGCAGATCGGCTTCGACTTCGGTCTTGCCGGAATCGATGCACTGGATGGTCTGTTTATCTCGCTGCAGGGCCAGAACCTGACGGACGAGGACACGCTGCAAACGAACAGCGATGCGCGAGAAGTGACAAAGTATCAGACCTTTGGTGCGAACTACCTGTTGAACGTCAATTACAGGTTCAAGTAAGCTCGCATGGCTTTAGCCAGAAACCCTGCCAGTTCTGCTGGCAGGGTTTTTTTATGCAAAAATCAAAGGCCTGATAAAATTGCTCGATCGTCTTCGCTGTACGCACAGAGGGTGAGGGTCAAATGAAGGACAAGATAAGGAAAGTCGTGATCGTTGGTGGCGGCACAGCCGGCTGGATGTCTGCTGCACTACTCAAGCGGCTGTATGCGGACCAACTGGATATCGAACTCGTTGAATCGGAAGATATCGGCATCATTGGCGTCGGCGAGGCGACCATCCCACCCATCCAGTTAGCCAACAACGTACTCGGGCTTGATGAAGCTGAATTTCTTCGTGAAACGAAGGCGACGATCAAGCTTGGGATTCAATTCGAAAACTGGCGAGTCCAGGGTGAAAAGTACTTCCACACCTTCGGTGCGCCGGGGCGAAGCCAGGCATTCTGCCATTTTCATCATTTCTGGGTTCGCGCCCAGCAAGCAGGATACGAGTCGAACCTTTGGGACTATGACCTGAATTACCTTTGTGCCGAGGCCGGCAAATTCGCCAAATTGCAGGTCAACGATCCGGTCTGGGAAATGCAATACGCGTATCACTTTGACGCTTCGCTGTATGGCCAATATCTAAGGAAGTACAGCGAAAAACTCGGGGTCAAACGTACAGAAGGCATGATTGAACAGGTCCACGTCCATGCCGAAAGCGGCTATGTTGAGACCCTGACGTTGAAAGACGGCACGGAGATCTCTGGCGATTTCTTTGTTGACTGTTCCGGTACCCGGGGTCTGCTCATTGGCCAGGCGCTGGATACGGGCTATGAGGACTGGGGTCACTGGCTACCTTGTGACCGTGCCATGGCAGTGCCTTCCGACCGGTTCCAGGAGACTTTGCCATACACCCGGTCCATTGCGCATTCGGCGGGTTGGCAATGGCGAATTCCCCTGCAACATCGCAATGGCAACGGCCTGGTCTACAGTAGCCAGCACTACAGTGATGACGAGGCGGCCGATATTTTGCTGAATAACCTGGACTCAAAAGCAATAGCCGAGCCGAAGATCATTCCCTTTAGAACCGGGCGTACGAGCAAGCAATGGAATCGAAATGTCGTGGCCGTTGGTTTGTCGAGCGGCTTCCTCGAGCCTCTCGAGTCGACGAGTATTCACCTGATTCAGTCTGCCATCGTGCGGCTGATTACGCTGTTCCCGCACGCCGGCGTCACAACGCAACTGATGGACGAATATAACCGGCAATCACAATACGAATTCGAATACATTCGGGACTTCATCATCTTGCACTACCACCTAACTGAGCGAGACGACAGTGAGTTTTGGCGTGGTGTACGCGATATGGCTGTGCCAGAGCGCATTACCGAGAAGATGGATTTGTTCAGGGCAACCGGGACGCTGACAAAGGACAACATGGATATTTTCCTCGAGTCCTCGTGGCTTCAGGTCATGTTGGGGCAGGGAATCATGCCCCAGGATTATCATCCGCTTGCCGATACCCTGACGGAGGAACAGCTCAAGCAAAAGCTGGAAAACACGAAGAAGACCAAGTTGCAGCCAATGCCGAAAATCCCCAGTCACGACGACTTTCTGGAGATGTTCTGTAAGGCAAGTTGAAGATGATCTGCTTGCGTCCTCAATTTACGCTGATTTGCGTCGCCTTTCTCCTGGTGGCCGGGTGTGCGCAGGACGCCGACGAGCATGACGAGCCTTCTGTACCGACATTCAGCAATCCGATCATTCCTGGCTTTGCACCGGATCCGTCTATTGTCCGTGTGGATGAAGACTTTTACCTGATTAACTCTACATTCGAGTATTTTCCGGGGATTCCTGTTTACCACAGCCGGGATCTGGTCAACTGGGAATTGATCAGTTATGCCATTCACGAGCCGACACAGGCCGAGCTAAGTGGCATCAAGTCGAGTGATGGAATCCACGCGTCGACGATTCGACACCATGATCGTCTGTTCTACATCATCACCACGAACAACGTTGCGGGAAACATGGTGAACTTCATCGTCACTGCCAATGACCCGCGAGGACCCTGGTCTGCGCCGCATGTAATCGAAGGTGCGCCGGGAATCGATCCATCGCTGTTCTTCGACGACGATGGTCGGGCCTGGTATGTCGGCAACCACATGCCGCCCGATCCGGAGTTCGATGGGCAAGCTGAAATATGGTTGCAGGAACTCGACCTCGACAGCATGGGGCTGATCGGCGAGCGGCACTACCTGTGGCGCGGTTGTTGTGGTGGCGTGTGGGCCGAAGGTCCGCACATCTATAAGAAGGACGGCTATTACTACCTGTTGATTTCGGAAGGCGGTACAGCCTACGAACACGCGTTGGCCGTTGCGATTAGCGAGAACATCACGGGTCCCTACCAGAATAATCCCCGCAATCCGGTTCTGACCCACCGGCAACTGAGTTACGACTTTCCGATAACCGGCGTTGGTCATGCCGATCTCGTTGAACTTCAGGATGGTCGTTGGTATGCGGTCGCACTCGGTTGGAGGTTGGTCGATGGCAGGCACGGCATCCTTGGCAGAGAGACATTCCTGTTGCCGGTGGTCTGGGAGACCGAACACTACTGGTGGAAAGAGGAGAAGCTGACATTTCCGGTGTTCAGTCCGAAAACCGGGCGAATAGAACTTCATTACCCGGTGCCGTTCGCAGATACCTCGCAACAGGAATTCGGGAAATTCATCGATGACTTCGAGAAGCCGACACTTGGACTTGAATGGAATTTCCGGCGCGCGCCGACGCAGGTTTTCCACAGCCTGACTGATAACGAAGGGTCGCTGAGATTGTATTTGCAGCCGGGTGCTGTCGCTGAGCAAGCGCAGTACAGCTTTGTCGGTTTACGACAGCGGCAGTTCGAATTTGATGCGGCTACCGAGATGACGTTTGGTCCGTCGACCGACGAAGAGGCCGGCCTGATCGTCATTCAAAATGACAAGTCAGCATTTATGCTGACAATGGCCTCGAGTGATGCTGGTAATCATCTGCGACTCTCACAATCTCTGTACGGGGACGTTACGCTATTGGCCAAGCAGCCTGTCGATGGCGATACCGTGTACCTCAAGGTTGCGGGAACCTACCTTGACTACGGTTTTTACTACTCCACAGACGGTGAAAACTGGCATGAAATAGGTGAAAGCGTGGACGGTACGGCGCTTTCTCCTTATTTCCTGAGGGGCTACAACTATACGGGCGTCTACGTCGGCTTGTACGCCTCTGCGAATGGGATGGTGTCTGATAATTATGCGGATTTCGAGTCATTCAATCTCAATTCAAACGCGGGGACCAGAGATGACTGGTATTACCGGCAAGAGAGGCAAAATGAAGCTCAGTAATATCGGCTATGCAGTGCTCACGACGTTAGCGCTTGCAGGGAGCGTTATCTCCACCGCGAACGCCGCGGAGTACAAGTTGTACTACCTGGGCGGCCAGTCGAATATGGAAGGTTTCGGTTACGTCGACCAACTGCCGAAGGACGCGACGCATACGTCTCAGGACGTAATGATTTTCACCGGACAAATGGCGCTCGACAATGAAACGAATGGTGGCGTTGGTATCTGGCAGCAACTGCAGCCTGGTCATGGCACCGGGTTCAAGACAGATGGCGAGACCAATCAGCTATCGAATCGATTCGGCCCCGAGTTGTTGTTCGGCCGGACGATAGCGGATCTCGCGCCCGGCTCGAAAATCGCCATTATCAAGTACGCGCTAGGCGGTTCGGGGCTGGCAATTGGCGTTGGTTACGGTAACTGGCACCCCGACTTCTCCGACGGTGCTGGCATCAACCAGTACGACCACGCATTGACGACAATGCGCAACGCGCTGGCACATACGGACATAGACGGCGACGGGGTTGCCGATCGACTGGTTCCAGCCGGCATTGTCTGGATGCAGGGCGAGGCGGATGCCTATGACAGTCAGGCGGCCGCCGATGATTACCGGGCGAACCTGGAGCGGTTGATGAATTTGCTTCGAGCCGCGCTGCGCATTGATGACCTGCCTGTGGTCATCGGCAAGATCACGGATTCTGGGATGGCAGAGGACGGCTCCGTCATGGATTACATCGAAACTGTACAGCAGGCCCAGCAAGCGTACGTGGACGACGATGCCTGCGCCACCTATGTCACGGTGACCGACGACCTGACGCACTCGAGCGATGCCTGGCACTACGACACGGAGGGTTTCGTGCGTCTCGGCACAGCGTTTGCCGAGGCGATGAAAGACCTGGAGCACGAGTGTCAACAAACCGAATAGCGGCATTAATTTGCTTCGTGTTGTCGCTGCAGGCCTGCGGCGGCGGTGGGAGCAAATCGACGCCGCCACCGCCGCCTCCAGCCAGCACGATTACGATTAACTATCTGCGTGTGGAACCTGCTTACAGCGGCTGGGGGCTGCACCTTTGGGGCAGCGCGATCGATGCAAGCGTAGCCACGACGTGGAACTCGCCGCGCTCTTTCAATCGTGTAGAGAACGGAGCCGCGATATTCGAGATTCCGATTACCAACCGAGCGGGTAATCTGAATCTCATCGCGCACAACGGCGATCTCAAGAGTCCGATCTACGATCTTACACTTGTGCCGCAAGACTTTGCGGCCGGAGCCTGGGTCGTACAGGATACAGTCGCGTCACTAAATGGCACCATTGGAACCCTGTTTGACAACGAGGCGGACGCATTGGCGGCATTGAACGCGCTCGGAAATGCGTCCGTTAACCTGGATCTATCGAGCGTCGTTAGTAACGATGTGGACAGCGGTTTGCCGGCCGATTGGGCGGACTACGCGGGCTTTATCGAGATCTATGTTCGCGGCTACCAGGACTCCGACGGTGACGGCGCCGGTGATATCCAGGGATTGATTTCGCGGCTGGACTATCTTGCCGGGCTTGGAGTGAACGGAATCTGGCTGATGCCGGTTACCGAAAGTGCCGATAACGATCACGGTTACGCTGTCGAGGATTATCGTGCGATCGAACAGCAATATGGCACGATGACGGACTTCGAACTACTGCTGACCGAAGCACACAATCGCGGTATCGCGGTCATTATCGACTACGTGATCAACCATTCAGCGAGCACTAATCCCTTGTTTCTGGACGCGTCGACATCGTCGGCAAACGACAAGCGTGACTGGTATGTCTGGGAAGTGAATCAACCTTCGGGCTGGAACACTTTTGCCGGCGACCCTTGGCGAAACAATGGCAACGGCTGGTACTACGGAATTTTTTCTCCGCTGATGCCCGATTTTAATTTGCGCAACTCTGAAGTTGTGGAGTTTCACAAGGACAATCTTCGCTTCTGGCTTAACAAGGGCGTCGACGGGTTCCGCTTTGATGCTGTTAGCGTACTGTTTGAGAACGGTTCGGGTGAGTGGGAGGATGCGCCGGAGAACCACACGCTACTCGGAGAGTTGCAGACTCTCATCAACAGCTACAACAAGCGCTACCTCGTTTGCGAGGCCCCTGCGTCACCGGCTGACTATGCTGCAGCCACATCCTGCGGGCGCGCATTCGCCTTCCAGGTGCCCGGCGCGATATTGAATTCGGCCAGAAACAGTACCGTGGATTCCAACTTCGTCGATCAGCTCGAGCTCGCGCGCACAGATTACATGCCGTTGATTCTTTCGAATCACGATAGTTTTGCTGGTGACCGCATCTGGAACCAACTCAACGGTAACCAGGAGCAATACAAGCTCGCCGCGGCCAGCTACCTGTTGGCGGCGCGTACACCGTTCACCTATTACGGAGAAGAAATCGGATTGGCGGGCGCGGCAGGCTTATCCGGCGACGCTGCGCTGCGCACGCCCATGAGCTGGACGAGCGACCCGAACAATGCCGGGTTTTCGGCAGTCATGCCGTTTCGTGAACTGTCGGCGAATTCAACGACGCAGAACGTCGAACTTGAATCCGCCGATGGAACATCTTTGTTGGCCTACTACAGCGAACTGATGACCTTGAGAAACAACTATCCTGTGATTGGTGCAGGCAACCTGGACGTGCAGACCCAAGGTGGCGATCCAGTGCTGCTGTTTGCACGCAATTCGGCCAGCGCATGTGCCGTGATTGCGATCAATTACAGCAGTCAAGATCAGCCAGTATCCGCGATGACCTCATGTCCGAATGCGGATTTCGATATCGTGCTCGGTGGCAGTGGCACTATTGCTGCTGACGCTTCCGGCGTCGTCGCGATAACGGTGCCTCTTCGAACGGCCACTGTGTACCACGCCACACCGTAGTTACTCCGTATCAGGGTACCGGCTGTCCGTTGCGGGCCTCAATTAAGCGATACCAGTCCTC
>JAOTUU010000138.1 GCA_029863705.1 Gammaproteobacteria bacterium | reverse complement strand
GGAACCCTTCATCGATCGGTTGCATAGCTGATTCGGCGACTAAGCCAAGGTACTGTGCGCGGTCCGTGTAACGCTCGAGTATCGAGGGTCGTGGGTCACCGCTTGCTTCACGTTCTGCAACGCTATTCGCGAAAGGAATATACGATCCGGACATGTGGGCGACCTCATTAACGGGACCGTACTCGGGGCTATAAAGATTCCAGCCCGTGTAAGTTGCCAGCGGTACTGCGACACCCGGCATCTTAACTCCGCCAGTTTCATTGCCGTCGGCATCTACCTGCGGAACCAGTATCGGAAAGGCCGGGCCAACATCCGGTGGCTGCTTGCTGATAATTCCGCGGCTCGCGAATTCAGGGCCATAGTCAACCCGGTAGGCTTTGTGAGGTTGAGTTGGAATATTAATGCCGGGCAGGGCCGGAAAGTCGAATTGGGCAAGCTCGACAAGAGTGCCGTCGTCAATTTTTGGATAGCGGTTCGGCGGCGGTGGCGTGCCGTCCGTAATCCAGCGGTTCATCGCCAGCAGCAGTGACCGCATTGCCCAGGAATAATCGTTGGGGTTATTCAGCTGCTGGCCGTTTTTGAATTTGGGCGGAAACTTGTCGGGCAGATGCTGGCCACCGGTGAAATGGTAGATTCGGGCGTTCTGCAGCATCGGCGCATCTTTCTTGCCGTCGATGGTGGTGTGCAGCAACGAGGCGGCTCTGCCCCAGTATTCGTACGAGGAATTAGTCTGGATGAATTTCGGCATAAACTTCGGTTCAACGGCTGCAAGCAAGCCACCTGTCTGGCCTGTCACCGGATCGGTTTGCGCCACATCAGTGAACGGAAAAATATCAGTGGGGTAGAAAAAATTCAGATAGGCATGCGCATCTCTGGACGCCTGTCCAAAGCGCAGGTTAAAGCTGCCTCTGCCAGCGCCGGCGATATGAGCCATGACGCCGTCAAAAACCTTGCGCTCGTTTTCGTCGCCGTTAAAACCCGCGTAGACGAAGCTGCGCAGAAAGCGTCCTGGTTGAGACAGCCCGAAACCGATCGTACGTTCAATGGCTCCAGCCGGAATCTTCAGGGCGTCTGCGGTACCGTATTTCAGTAACGAAACGATGTCGCGTATTCCTGCCGGTCCGAGCCCGATAATTGTCGGATTGCTTGCCTTATAAACGACCTCGTATATTTTCCCGGGTTCAAACCCCGACGCAAGGTAGACGCGCGTCAAGTCAGCAACGACCTCGTCGCCCACTGCTCGGGCAAACCTCCACTGGTCTCGCGGGATGACCCGTCGACTGTCTTCTACGGAATTGCGAACTGTCAGGGTATTTTTCGGGTCTTCGGAATCCGAAACCGGATAGGCGATGTGATTACGATCACCCAGCGTGAAATCGAATACTTTTTCAGTAACAACAAAGTCGCTGCGCGCGAATCCTTCGATTGGCCCGTCATCATCAACTGTAGCTGGCAGATAGGCGCGCAGGTTTTCCCCGTTCATTGGCGGGTCGAACTGCCAACCGACCCACAGCATCGTGAATCCGTTTCGCATCAGGAAGCCGTCACCGAGGTTGGCTTCGTTTTCGAGGATCGGCGCGTCCCATTTGCGGCCTTCGGCAGATGCGTGGTTGAAGAAAGTCAGTAGCCTCTTGCTGCCGCGGTTTGAGGTGCCGAAAAGCAATGTGTCGTTACCACGGCGCATGTCCTTGGGTTTCAGCAGATAGAAGTCCGCAGAGAACTCAACTCTCCCTGCCGCATTCAAAGGAGCGTGATTGATGTCGACGATGATCTGATTGGCGGGATTGGCCGGGTCGATTTCGTAATAAATTTTCCCCGACAGTCTTTCGTACGCGCCAGCGAGTCCATATTGTGTGTTACCGGGCAGGTCGCCTTGCGACGTCACATCAATACGCGTCACTTCGGCGGACGCCGTTGACGCAAGAACCAGCAGGAGTGTAAAGGCCCTCATCAGTTTACGTCCACGGCATAGACGATATCACGCGTGTCGCAACGGCTGACCCGCCACTCGACTGGCTGGCCATCCAGTGCTACTGCAATACGGTCGATTTGTAACAGGGGAGTGCCGGGCTCGATTCGCAGTTCCTTTGCGTCGCCCTTGTTGGCAAGAATGGCCCGTAATTCCTCCTTGGCAACAGCAATATTCACTCCATATACGCCCTGGTAGAGAGAGTAGAGCGTATTCGGTAGCGCTTGCTGTTTATCGATGCCCGGAAAAAGGCTGAGTGGCAAAACGATCTTCTCAATAACCTTGGGGATTTCGTCGATCAGGCGCGTCCGCCGAAGCTCGACAACCTGTGCGTTCTTTCTCAGTTTCAGCCGGGATCTTTCGGTCTCATTGGCGGCTCGACGCCTGATTTTTTCCTCGCCAAGTTGCGGCGTTATTCGCCTGCAGTCTGGCGACGGTCGCGCGAGGCGAAAAAAACGGAACAGCGCGTGCTCCTGCGTATGCTCTGCAACGTAGCTGCCCTTACCCTGCCGGCGCAGAATCAGGTTCTCCGCTGCCAGCGCATCCATCGCTTTGCGCACGGTTCCCTGGCTGACACCCAGTTCGCCCGCCAGCGCCTGTTCGCTCGGTAATGCCTGTGCTGGTCTCCAGGCACCCTCCGCGATGCGTTGCACCAGGACGCCATAGACCTGCTTATAAAGCGGTTGAAAATCCGGTATCGATGCCACAGATGTTCCGCCTCCATAGTCTGATGCCAATGCGCCTCTCAGCGTTGCCCCCAGGGCGGATATATCGTATCTTATATAAGACATAAAAACTATGTGAAGGATGGGACGGATGGCTATTCCACAATTGCTGGTACACGATAAAAGCGACAACGTCGGGGTTGTCGTGGTTGAAAACCTCAAGGCAGGTGACGAGATGTTTTGCGTTGTCACCGAGGACAACTCTGACTTCACGATGGTCGCGCGCCAGGATGTACCTATTGGGCACAAGGTTGCACTGGCAGATCTCAAGGAAGGAGACACGATCGTCAAATACGGTGAGGACATCGGCCGGGTTATCGCGCCGCTCGCTCCTGGCGATCATGTCCATGTCCACAACCTAAAGACCAAGCGCTGGTAAGGGAGCTGACTACGATGTCAACGCAACAAACATTTATGGGATATCGGCGTGAGAACGGTCGTGTCGGTGTACGCAACTACGTAGCAATCCTGCCGTTGGATGACATATCCAATGCGGCCTGCGAGGCCGTCGCGAATAATATTCAGGGTACCATCGGCCTACCCCATGCCTATGGGCGACTGCAGTTTGGTGAAGACCTGGACCTGCATTTTCGTACCATGATTGGGACCGGATCCAACCCCAATGTCGCGGCATGTGTCGTCATTGGCATAGAACCCATCTGGACGCAACAGGTTGTTGATGGCATTGCAGCGACTGGCAAGCCGGTTGCCGGATTCGCCATTGAGAAAAACGGCGACATTACGACAATTGCCGAAGCGTCACGTAAAGCAAAGGAGTTCGTGCACTGGGCCACGGAGCAGCAGCGTGAAGAATGCGACATTGCTGATCTTTGGATCTCCACCAAGTGCGGTGAGTCCGATACAACGTCGGGCATAGGCTCCAATCCGACCGTGGGCAATATGTACGACAAGCTGATTCCCAAGGGCATCTGTGGTGTATTCGGTGAGACTTCAGAACTTACCGGTGCAGAACATTTGTGTGCCAAGCGCGCAATAAGCCCGGAGATTGGCGAAAAGTTCATGAAGACGTTCCAGGCGTATCAGGATGACGTTATCGAGGCCCACAAGACCACGGATCTATCCGACAGTCAGCCAACAAAAGGGAATATCGAGGGCGGCCTTTCCACGATTGAGGAAAAGGCATTCGGTAACCTGGAGAAAATCGGCAAGAACGTTTCGTTCATAGATGTTCTCGGCCCCGCCGAGGAGCCGGAAAAAGGGCCGGGGCTCTATTTCATGGATTCGTCATCGGCTGCGGCTGAGTGCGTGACCCTGATGGCGGCCGGAGGTTTTGTCGTTCACGCTTTTCCGACAGGCCAGGGCAATATCATTGGCAACCCTATTCTGCCAGTTGTGAAAATTACGGCGAACCCACGGACCATGCGCACGATGTCCGAACATATCGATGTGGACGTCACCGGCATTCTCACACGAGAGCTGACAATGGATCAGGCCGGCGACAAACTGATTGATATGATTATCAAGACATCAAACGGTCGGATGACCGCTGCCGAAGCACTTGGCCATAAAGAATTCGTAATGACCAAGCTGTATCGCAGTGCGTAGGTACTGACTAGTTATTCCCTGGATTTAGGTGCGGCCGTCGAAGCTCGGACAATCAATTCGGGCAGCAGGTTGACGGTCATCACCTTTGATTCCACGTTACGAATTCTCTCCAGAAGTAATGTGGCGGCCTGGCTACCTATCTCATCGTGCGGGATACGCAATGAAGTGAGCGGCGGAGAAAGCCGATTCATGAACGGCATGTCATTGAAGCCCGTGACCGATATATCTCCAGGGCAACTTAGGCCGCGTTCAGCCATCGCATCATAGCAACCAAGCGCCAGGAGGTCATTGGCGGCGATTACGGCGGTAAACTGTCGGCGCTTTTCCAGAATCGACACGAATCCTCTGTGGCCTTCGGCTTCTGTGAATGCTTTGCAGTTCAGGATCAGATCGTTATGCGATTTGAATGTGCCCGCGCGCATTAACTGCTTGAATGCCAGGAATCGGTCATGACCGGTCGAGGTGTCCTGCGGTCCACCAAGATAAGCAATCGACTTGTGACCCAGGCCGACGAGGTGAGAGACGGCCAGTTCAATGCCATGTTCATCATCATTGATCACGGCAGTAACGGAATGCGTATCTATGGTTCGGTTAACCAATACCAGTGGAACGCGGTCTTCGGCAATAGTGCTGACGACAGCATCCAGTCGATGTGCTGTGGCGAGTATCAGGCCGTCTACGTTGCGGGACATGAGCGACCGCACAATTGCCGTTTCATTTTTCTGATTGTTGTCAGAATCGGCAAGTATGGCGATATACCCTTGTTCGGCCAGTGTTCTCTCGATTTGCCGAATGATTGGGGGAAAAAGTGGGTTGGTCAAATCAGGTATGACCACACCAATCGTATGTGTGCGCCCGGTACGGAGCCCGTAAGCGAGTGAGCTGCGCGCATACCCCATTTCGGCTGCAATTCGGGTAACTCGATCAGCAACCGGGCCGGAGACCATCGACCGGGTCTCGGGGTTGAGGACACGGGAGACCGTGGACGGATGGACTTTCGCCTTGGCGGCGACATCCTTGATATTGACGTTTCTTTTCGCCATATAAGTTTAGCGGTCTACCAGCTGCACCCTCTATATTGATAACAAGCAACGGAATCTACAGGTCACACTGCCTGACAGCAACGAGCGAATGTGCATCATGTCGGTATCGAACGCACAATATCGATAACGAGTTTGAGTTCCATCGCAATGAAGAGCGCCACCAGGATATTGTGAAACGCCCTTTCGCTGATGCTGCGTGACCAGCGGATCCCAAGTTGCGTGAACAGCAGGGTGGGCACAACGACAATGAGCCCGATCGTCAGTCTTTCCGGTGTGAATAGCTGCAGTTGGAACATCGCAACAATCTGCGCGACGCTGAAGATCAGGAAAGTAAATGCGGTTGCAAACGCATAGGTTTCCCTGACCAGGCCAGATGCGTGAAAGTACGGCGCGACGATTGGCGCCGATATTCCGCTGGCTCCCTGTATGGTTCCGGCGGCCATACCCAGAACAGAACCGAATCCGCCGCCGCCGCTGAAATATTGGTCATATGACCGCCTGGAGAAGTACTGCAACAGGTAAACGCCCAGCCAGACGGCAAGTATCAATTTCAGCCAGTGATCATCGAGGATCGACAGAAGCCAGGTTCCCAGCACGCCGCCTACTAACCCGAGTAGCAGGAACCCTCTATGGTCACGCAGTATTGCCCACTTTCTGTGGGTCGCGACCAACCAGCCATTTGCGGCAAAACCGGGCAGTACCATCAGGACCACGGCTTCTTCAACGCTGGTGAATGACGCCAGCACCGGCACAGCCAGTATCGGCAAGCCGACACCGGTTATGCCCTTGGCGAACGCTCCCAGGCCTATGGTCACCATGGCTAATACCAACAAGCCTACGCTGATCGAACTCATGTCCACACGTTGGTCCTTTTGCCTCTTGGTGCCAGAGCCACCGGTCGACTGGCGTCAGCCATGTGCATGCCCGATGCTTACGGCCTTCCTCAAGCTTGCTTAAAGCTGGTGACACTTTATAATGGTATGCAAACGATTGCATTAATCTTACACTATTTAGATCGAAAAGCAGGTATCAAATGAATAATGAGAAAAATAACCTGTCGCACAGTCTGGGCTGGATTGGTGCCGGCCGCATGGGTTTTGCCATGGCGCAGCGGCTGCTTGAATCTGATGGGGACGTGACGGTCTATAACCGCACGCGAGCCAAAGCGGAGCCCCTGGAATCCCTGGGGGCGCGAATTGTTGATACGCCGGCAGAGCTTGCTGATCGCGATGTGGTTTTCACTATGGTATCCAGCGCGGATGATCTGTACAGCGTCGTATGCGGGGAAAATGGCCTTTTGAGCGGATCCGCGGCACCGAAGCTGCTCATCGATTGCTCAAGCGTATCCGAGGAGGGCTCAATCAGGGTCAGAGAGGCTTTGCGGGATCGCGGTTGCCAGATGCTATCCGCGCCGGTTAGCGGCAATGCGAAGGTGATCAAGGCGGGCCTGCTTACTATTGTGGCGTCTGGACCGGAGACTGCCTTCGCGATGGCCGAGCCATATCTGCAGGCGATCGGTGAAGGTGTTACTTACGTGGGTAAGGGCGAACTGGCACGCATGGTCAAGATCTGCCACAACGTCTTGCTTGGCGTTGTGACACAAAGCCTGGCAGAAATCACAGTGCTCGCGGAGAAGGGCGGCGTCTCACGTCACGCTCTGCTGGACTTTATTAACGGCAGCGTCATGGGGTCGATGTTCACGCGTTATAAGTCACCGGCATTTGTAAACCTGGACTGGACGCCGACGTTTACCGCACCGTTGCTACGCAAGGACATGGATCTTGGTTTGTCCGCCGGAGAAAAGCTCGGCGTACCCATGCCCGTTGCTGCTGCTACTCGCGAAATCGTGCAGCAGGCGATCGATGCCGGTGAAACAGAACGCGACTTTGGCATATTGCTGGAGCTTCAAGCGGAAGCCTCAGGAATGGAATTGACTCCGGAAAATGTCGACGTGGATGACGGACTAAGCTAGACAATCCCAAAACAGGTGGCGCCAGGAGTCAGCGCCCAACCGATCTTCGAGATTTATTCGCTTGATGAGTGACCGCACTGTGCTCGTGTTTGTCATGTGCATCGGACCCCTACTTTGATGGCGGAACCGACCAGTTTCCGGGCAACGTACCCTGGTCAAAAATGATTTCCCGATGCCCGCTCCACGTTGCAATAATCGCTTCGGGCGTGCCAATGCCGGCAGCTCTTGGATCCCCGCTGGGACCGAACCAGTGGTTCTGAGGTGCGCCGGTTGTTCTGGCCCTCATGCCGCAATAGGTGGTGCCGTTTACCGTTGCGCCGAGAACCTTGTTCTGGAATTCGGCGTTCGCGCTGACGACGGCTGCCGTCAGGTGGTGTGATATTTTTTCGAGAAGGGCCAGTACCGTGCCAAGTTCGTCGTCGTTGTAGCTTGCTATGATCTGGAATGGTCCGAAAAGCTCAGTTGTCAGCAGGTCGAAGTGACCGTTACTGAGTTGTGACAGCGGTGCCCGGATAGCCGTGGGTTCGTAGGCGCCGTAACACTTCGGAATCTTGTGGCCGGTCAGAGGCGCGCCTCCAAACAAGAGCTCCGTCCCCGTAACGCCCAACACGGCGTCTATGTGTGACTGAATTTGTTTGTCGGTCCAGGAAAGCACAGGTCCAACGGTCAGGTCGTCGAGGTTGCGCCGGCCTGCAAGTGTTTCCAGTTTCGGCAGCAGGGCATCGACCCAGTTATCGTGAACGAACAAGATGCTTTGAGCGGAACACTTTTGCCCGGCGGCGTTGTAGGCGTCTTCATCGGATTGCCAGGCAACGTAGTCGGCCCAGCGCTCGTCGAAATCGGGGCCGATGATCTTCCAGTCAAAACCCGCATCTTCGAGCCGAACTCGGCCGTTAACGGTAGCA
>JAOTUU010000137.1 GCA_029863705.1 Gammaproteobacteria bacterium | reverse complement strand
CAAGCCGCAACGCGAGGCAGAGGCGACCGATGATTAGGGTGCGAGGGTCCGGCCGCCTGCCTGTCATCGCGACGATCATTGTTGCGCTAATGCTCATGGTCGTCCCGCTGCCCGATGCGGCAGAACCGTTTCGACCGGACTGGGTCACCCTCACTCTTATTTATTGGGCGATGACTATGCCGCGCACCTGGAGTGTTGGCTCCGCCTGGATTGTGGGCATCGTGCTCGACGTTGCGCAGGGCACCATATTGGGTCAGCACGCGCTGGCCCTGAGCGTTGTCGTTTTCATTACCGTCAAGTTTCATCTGCTCGTGCGTGTGTTTCCGATGCAGCAGCTTGCTGCCACCGTATTCGCCCTACTCGCCTTGTATCAGTTCCTGCTGTTCTGGATTAACGGCGTTGCCGGTGTCGATGCGCCGGCCATTGCCTACTGGGCGCCGGTTCTCTCCGGAACACTGCTTTGGCCGGTCGTGTCTGTGTTTCTCAGGGGTGTGAGTTCTCGGGTCCAGCTACGCTAGCATGGATCTGCTGTCATCAATTAAAGACCACCGCTCCGAACGAAGGCTGTTCATTTCGCGTGTCGTCATGACGTCAGTCAGTGGAATCCTGTTGCTTGGCCTTGTCATTGCTCGACTGGTGCAATTGCAGATTTATGACCATGAAACATTCGCCGAACAATCGCAGGGCAATCGTGTGCGGATCCAGGCCGTGCCGCCAATTCGCGGCCTGATTTTCGATCGCAAAGGCCGCGTGCTGGCCGAGAACCTACCGGCATACCAGCTCGAATTGATTCCGGAACAGGTCGATGACATCGACGACACATTGTTACGGCTTGCCTCACTCAAGCTCATTGATGTGAGTGACATCGATCATATCAATGAGCTGATAGACGGCGGCCCGAGATTCAAGCCCGTTACGCTCAAGTTGCGCCTGACCGACGAGGAAATTGCGAACTTCGCGATTCAGCGGCCGCGTTTCCCGGGGGTCGATTTTCAACCCCGGCTCGTCCGGCATTACCCACACGGCCTCGCGGTTGCGCACGCTGTTGGTTACGTCGGCGCATTATCCAAGAATGACCTGACGCGGCTAATCCCGTCGCATTACGCCGGCACCGCCCACACCGGTAAAACCGGTGTTGAAAATAGCTTTGAGTCTGAGTTGCTTGGCAATGTCGGCTATCAGCACGTCGTGTCCAATGCTCTCGGCCGACAAATTCCGACGGACTCACGCAACCTCTCTGACGCGCTGCCCGACAACGAGTCGCCGGCGCCTGGAGCGAACATCCACCTGAGCCTTGACCTCGATCTGCAACTACTGGCAACGCGCTCGCTCGAAGGCCGTCGTGGTGCAATAGTCGCCCTCGATCCACGCTCAGGGGAAATTCTGGCACTGGTCAGCGCACCGACATTCGACCCAAACCTGTTCGCCGTTGGCATGTCATCCAGCCAGTTTGCAGAGTTGCAGGACAATCTCGAGCGTCCGCTGTTCAATCGCGCGGTACGTGGTGCATACCCTCCCGGATCGACTATTAAGCCGATGCTGGCGCTTGCAGCTCTCGAAACCGGAGCAACCAACCTGTCGCGCAAGACCATATGCCGCGGCTTTTTCACGCTTCCAAACACTACGCACCGATATCGCGACTGGAAGCCTGAGGGTCACGGTGAAGTCAATCTGCACGATGCAGTCCAACAATCCTGCGACGTCTATTTCTATGAACTCAGTGTCGACATTGGCATCGACCGCATGCACTACTACCTGGACCAGTTCGGACTCGGCAGCAAAACCGGCGTGGACATCGGTGGCGAGCATAGTGGGCTGGTGCCATCACGAGAATGGAAGCGCGCGGCGTTTCGTGACCCGGCGGATCAGCGCTGGTTTCACGGCGAAACGGTAATCGCTTCAATCGGGCAGGGTTACATGCTCGCGACCCCGTTGCAGCTTGCAAGCGCTGCTGGTGCCGTGGCGACACGAGGCACGCGCTTCGCGCCGTACCTTGTTGCAGCAGTCGAAGATGCGCTGACCGGCGAACGCACGTTGATATCGCCCAAGCGTGTCGACGACGTCCGCATCGACAATCAGAGTCACTGGGATGCTGTCATCGGCGGCATGCATGACGTCATGCAGAGCGTGCGTGGCACAGCCTGGGCAGCCGGTGGCAACGCTCCCTATCAAATGGCCGGCAAGAGTGGCACTGCGCAGGTTTTCTCCGTTGCGCAAGAGGAAGAGTACGACGAGGAACTTATCGAAGAGCGCTTGCGCGATCACGCTCTGTTTATTTCCTTCGCTCCTCTGGACGACCCGCAAATTGCTGTTGCGGTGGTCGTTGAGAATGGCTCAAGCGGCAGCCGGGTCGCCGCCCCGATTGCGCGCGCTATCATGGACGAATACCTGGGGTACGGTGGCAATGCGGCCAGGTGACACGCAACGGCTGACCACCCGAAAAGCCGCGCCACTTGGCGACTTCGCGCGCCTGATGAGGCGCCTGAATATTGACGGCCCTCTGCTCGGCGGCATCTTGCTGATCTGCGCATTTGGGCTTGTTGTGCTGTACAGCGCTGTAGGCGAGAACATGCGACTGTGGGTCAACCAGGTAATTCGGCTTGGTGTCGCACTCGTCGGCATGTTCGTCGTCGCGCAGATGCCGCCGGATTTTCTGCGACGCTGGACGCCATGGGCTTATCTGGGTGGGCTGATTCTTCTGCTTTTGGTGCTCACGACAGGCGAAGTGGGTCAGGGTGCGCGACGCTGGCTTGACCTCGGCATACGCTTTCAACCTTCGGAAGTCATGAAGCTCGCGGTGCCCATGATGTTGGCCTGGTACCTGCACGACCGAACGATTCCACCCAGGGCTGTAGAGCTGCTAATACTCGCAGTAATGATAACTGTGCCCACCGTGCTCATTGCGCGCCAGCCTGACCTCGGCACTGCTCTGCTGATCGCTGCATCCGGCGTGATTGTCATTATTCTTGCCGGTCTACCCATTAGATTGATGGTTGGGCTCGCGATTGCCGCGGTTCCAGGGGCGCTCCTGCTGTGGAATTACATGCAGGACTATCAGAAGCAACGTGTTCTCACGCTATTTGACCCGGATAGCGACCCGCTTGGCGCCGGCTACAACATTATTCAGTCCAAAATCGCAATTGGCTCCGGCGGCTTGTTCGGCAAGGGATGGACCAACGGCTCACAAGCGCACCTCGAGTACCTTCCCGAACGCGATACCGATTTTATCTTCGCGGTCATGGGCGAAGAGCTTGGGCTATTGGGCGTGCTGTCGCTAATAGTGCTATATGTTTTTGTTATTGGTCGCGGCCTCTATATCGCCATACAGGCTCCCGATACATACTCGCGACTTCTCGCAGGCTCAATCAGCCTGACTTTCTTCGTTTACGTATTCGTTAATACAGCAATGGTCACAGGTTTGATCCCGGTGGTCGGCGTTCCCTTGCCGCTGGTCAGTTTCGGCGGAACCTCAATGGTGACGCTGATGGCTGGATTCGGTATTCTGATGTCCATTCAATCCCACCGGAAACTGTTGCCGCGTTGATGACCACACGACTAATTGCTGGCATCGCTGCTCTACTTTCAACTGTGTCACCGACTTATGCCGTCGATCTCGAACGGCCCGACGTCAAGGTGTTCATGGATACAATGATCCGAGAGCACGATTACGACCGCGAGACGCTACAGGACATTCTTCGGCAAGCGGAGATTAAGCAGAAGATCGTTGATTCGATCAGCAGGCCGGCCGAGGGAACGCTGACCTGGGCCGAGTACCGTCGTATCTTCATGACAAAAGAGCGTATCCAGGCGGGCACGGTGTTTTGGCACGAGAATCGCGCCGCACTCGAGAAAGTCAGCTGCGACACAGGCGTACCCATCGAAATCATGGTCGGTATTATTGGCGTTGAGACTTACTTCGGCCGCATCACCGGCGGGCATCGCGTGCTGGATGCGCTGGCCACTCTGTCCTTCGCATACCCGCCACGTTCAAAGTTCTTCCGCAGTGAGCTGGAGCATTTTCTCCTGCTTGTGCGCGAAGAGGGCATGAAGGCGACCGATGCAGTTGGATCCTACGCCGGCGCTATGGGGCGCCCACAATTCATGCCGTCCAGCTACCGTGCGTATGCCGTCGATTCAACAGGCGACGGAAAACGAGATATCTGGAATAACTGGACGGACGTTGCCGGCAGCATTGCTAATTATTTTCTCGAGCATGGCTGGAAAACCGGAGAGGAAGTAGTCGCACGGGCTACAACCGGATCAAACTGGAATGCTTCGTCACCCAGGAATATTTTGAAACCCGAGAACACGGTCAGCTCACTGAGCAAGAAAGGCGTGATTTTCTCTACGAATTTAGCGAATGACGACATAGCCCAATTGATAACACTGGACGGCGGCGACGGCAGCGAGCACTGGGTCGGCTTCCACAATTTCTTTGTTATCACACGCTATAACCACAGTGTGATGTACGCCTTGGCGGTGCATCAGTTGGGTCAGGAAATCGCACTGGAGGTTAGCCAGTGACACTGCGTCGCGTTGCAAGACACAAATGTTTGTTGATTGTCGGCATTTTGCTCGCGAGTTGCGGTTCGAATGACGTCAGAGATAGCGCTCCAGAGTCTGGCAGTGCGTCGATTCCCAACCTGCCCGGTGACGCTATACCCCGTCCGGAACCCAGAAGCCGTTACGGCAATGGCCCTGTTTACGAAGTCCTCGGCAAACGCTACGTCGTCATGAACAGCGGCAGCGGTTTCAAGCAACGCGGTGTGGCTTCCTGGTACGGCAAGAAATTCCATAACAAAATGACATCCATGCAAGAGCCCTACGACATGTATGCGATGACCGCGGCACACAAAACCCTGCCGCTACCGTCTTACGTACGCGTGCGCAACTTGAGCAACAACAAAAGCGTCGTCGTTCGAGTTAATGACCGCGGCCCTTTCGTCGACAACCGAATAATCGACCTGTCTTACTCGGCGGCGTTGAAGTTGGACATGGTGCGTGATGGCACGAGCCTCGTCGAAATAGAGGTGGTCGGCTCTGGCGAGCCATCTGGCGACAGGCCTGTTCGCCGTTCGGCAGCTCCGGGCAAGTCATCTCCGCAGCCCACAACTTCAAGGACGCAGACGATTTATGTGCAAGTGGGCGCATTTGGCAGCCGCGAGAATGCTAACCGGCGACTGGGCGCGCTGAAGTCGGGTGGTATCGGCACAGCATTCGTCATTAAGGACACAAGCAGCGACCCGGCGCTTTACAGGGTACGCATTGGGCCAATCAAGGATGTTGTGCAGTACGACATCCTCGTCGAGGAACTCGAGAACCTCGGCATCTCAGACCCGTACCTCATCAACGAGTAGTTACACGACCTACGCCCGCGATCGGGAACAGCGCACGGCCGTCTAGCGTGGCATCATTTTTTTCCGGAATGGCTCGCTTCGCTGCGCTTTATTTCCGGAAAAAAAGATCCCACGCTCCCGGCCCTACGACCATCATCGCAGGGGCACGGTATCGGTGTGCGCGCTCGAGCGTCGTGCGCAGCGCCGCGACGCAGGACGCCAAAGCAAGCGGAGCTCGATCTGAGCGAGGCAGGGATGCCGAGTGAAGTTAAGCGAGAGCGCGTACCCGGTAGCGTGACCGTGTGACGCGCCGGTACGACGGCCCTGGGCCACTCCTGCAGGCCGCGCCTACAGTTTTGTTTCAATGTCGGTAGAATACGCGCCTGTTCTATTTTGCCGCCGGAATTCTATGAAAGCCCGCTTACTCGCACTAATCTCACTGTTCGTCGCCGCCAACGTATTCGCGGCCGATATTCGTCCAATGCCCAACCCACCGATCATCGGCGCAACGAGCTACCTGGTGATCGATAGCCAGACCGGGCACGAGATTGCTGCACTGGAGCCTGACAACCCAGTCGCGCCCGCCAGCCTTACGAAGTTGATGACTGCCTATGGCGTCTTTCATGCGTTGAAAGAGAACCAGATTACATTGCAGGATGAAGTCACGATAAGTGAGAAAGCATGGCGGGCCGAAGGCTCGCGGATGTTTATCGAAGTGGGCAAGCGTGTGTCCGTACAGGATCTGTTGCTCGGTATGATTGTGCAATCCGGAAACGACGCCAGCATCGCGTTGGCAGAGCACATCGCAGGAAGTGAATCTGTTTTCGCTGAAGTAATGAATCAATATGCCCGCTCACTCGGCATGCTCTCAAGTAACTTCAAGAACGTTACTGGCTTACCCGACGATGACCACTACTCGACGGCGCGAGACTTATCCACTTTGGCGCGCGCAATCATCAACGAATTTCCTGAGTACTACAAATGGTACTCAGTTAAGGAATTCACGTTTAACGACATCAAGCAACCCAACCGCAATAACCTGTTATGGCGCGACGATTCTGTCGACGGAATGAAGACGGGGCATACGGACGCGGCCGGTTACTGCCTTGTGTCGTCCGCCGAACGCGATGGCATGCGCATTATTTCTGTCGTGCTTGGCACGTCGAGCAGCAAAGCAAGAATTGACGGTAGCCAGGCATTAATCAATTTCGCGTTTCGTTTCTTTGAAACCCGCCTTCTGTACAAGGCCGGTGAAGAGATAAGCAAAGTGCGCGTTTGGAAATCGGCGGACGAATACACAGCGCTCGGCGTCCTTGAGGACCTGTACGTCACCATCCAACGCGGCGCGTACGACTCGCTCGAATCCGTTTTGAACATTCCAGCCGTTATTCTTGCGCCTGCGGCGCAAGGCCAGCCACTCGCCGAGATCAAGATAAGCCTCAACGGCAACGAACTGGTCAGTGAACCGCTACGCGCGCTCGCTGATAATCCGTCCGGGTCGATCTGGCAACGCTTAGTTGATAGCGTCAGTCTCTGGTTCGAATAAGCAGGCGGCGAGTTCAGTGAACGACGAAACCTTACTCGAGTTTCCCTGCGCCTTCCCTATCAAAATGATGGGGCGCGATACGCAGGACTTCAGGGACACCGCTCGCGCGCTTGTCGAGCATCACACCGGCCCGCTCGACGTGCAAAATATCAAGTTCGCGACAAGCCGCAATGGCAATTTCGTTTCGATGACCATCACTGTGCAAGCGCAGAGCCAGCAGCAGTTGGACGACATCTACCGTGACGTTTCCTCACACGAGGCCGTCCTGATGGCCTTATGAGCAAGCTCGTCATTCGCGAATTTGGCTTACAGCCCTACGAACCTGTCTGGCACGCCATGCAGGAATTTACGAATATGCGCGATGAATCGACTCCTGACGAAATCTGGTTCACCGAGCACGAAAAGGTTTTCACGCTGGGGCTCAATACGGCACCCGAGCATCTTCTGGCGACAGGCGATATCCCCGTCGTCCAGATTGACCGCGGCGGCCAGGTTACTTATCACGGACCCGGCCAGCTCATGATCTACCCGCTTATCGACCTGCGCCGTGCCGGCCTCGGAGTCCGCGATCTTGTAACGTCGCTGGAACAATCCGTCGTAGATCTTGCCGCGGAATATGACATTGATGCGGCGAGCCGCAAAGACGCGCCGGGCGTGTATGTCGATGGCGTCAAGCTCGCAAGCATCGGACTTAGAATTCGGCGCGGCTCCAGCTTCCACGGCATGGCGTTGAACGTCGATACAGACCTGGAGCCGTTTTCGCGTATTAACCCTTGCGGGTTCAAAGGGTTAGAGGTGACCAGTCTTGCGCGTCTTGGCGCCGAATCGAATCTCAACGCTGTGCGTGATCGATTATTGCCGCACCTGCTTGCGCACCTGAAAATGGACTAGACGTTGAG
The DNA here is from genome assembly GCA_029863705.1 of Gammaproteobacteria bacterium. Taxonomy (GTDB): domain Bacteria; phylum Pseudomonadota; class Gammaproteobacteria; order Steroidobacterales; family Woeseiaceae; genus UBA1847. The sequence goes on along the minus strand of JAOTUU010000137.1, from coordinate 408 downwards.
TTTTGCCAATCTCTCGGGCGTTCCAACGTCTTGCCACTGCCCCGAGTAAACACTACCGGATAATGTACCGGCATCGGCGGCGGCTCGCAGCATCGGCACAAGTGAAAATCGGCCTGGTGTGCAGTCATCGAAGAATTCGGGGCGGTAAACGGCGACACCACTGAATGTAAGCTCCGGGTTGCTGACGTTTCGCACACGCCCATCAAGCAGACCGAAGTCCCCGGTTGGTCGGTAATCGGGCTTGGGCACCAGGACGAGATGGCCCACGCATTGCGCTTGCAGATCTTCGAGCGGCAGCGGCATGGCGCTGTAAATGTCTGCGTTCACGACCAGAAATGGATCGGACCCGAGCATCGGCAACGCACGGTGTATGCCGCCGCCCGTTTCGAGAATATTATTGCCCTCCGG
>JAOTUU010000136.1 GCA_029863705.1 Gammaproteobacteria bacterium | reverse complement strand
GCGACCTTCGAGACATTCCAAACGCCGCAGGTTGATCTCAGTGGACGAGGCCAGGCGCATGCGCCGAAGTACTCGCTCGCTGTTGGCGGCAGCTATCGGCATGCCAGCGGTGTTTTTGTGCGCCTGGATGCGACGGCCCGGGATGCGTTCTATTTTGACGTGAGTCACGACGAGAAATCGCAAGCCTACGAACTCGTCAACGTACGCGTTGGCTACGATGCGGTTTCCTGGTCGGCGCAGCTTTGGGTGCGCAACCTGTTCGACGAAGACTATGCAGTTCGTGGCTTTTATTTTGGCAACGAACCCCCGGATTTTCCCGATACTCTCTACACGAGGCTCGGCGATCCTCGCCAGATCGGTCTGAGTTTCACCAGGGAATTCCAGTAAGGCACACGATGCAAAGTCTCGTCACGGTATTGCAGCAGCAGGCGGCCACGCTGTCGCTACTCGAGGTGGTTGCTGTTGTGATGGCGCTGCTGTATCTGATTCTCGCCATTCGCCAGAACATCTGGTGCTGGTTCGGTGCCGGTATCAGCACTGCGATTTACGTGTACCTGTTTCTCGACGCGAAACTCTACATGCAGTCCGCACTCAACGGCTTCTATTTTGGAATGGCCATTTACGGCTGGCTGGTGTGGCGTTCCGGCCAGACGGAAGAGAAGCAATTGCCAGTCGTTAGTTGGCCGCTGATGACACATGTCTATGCGATTCTGCTGATAGCCGTCGTGGGGCTGTTCAGTGGTTATGTGCTGGATACGCAGACAGATTCCCAACACGCCTATGTTGACTCCATCATTGCCTGGGGTGCGATCTGGACGACGTTTCTTGTTGCGCGCAAGGTGCTTGAGAACTGGTGGTACTGGTTGGTCATCGATATCGCATCGATCTTCATTTACTGGTCCCGAGATCTGCAGTTGACGTCAGTGTTGTTTGCGGTTTATGTGATTATGGTTCCGTTTGGACTGATGAGCTGGGCTCGTTCCCGGCGTGAGGCAGCTTCATGACCACGAGAAAGACACCAGAAGAGGCGTTGTTGACCGTGCCCGGCTGGGAAAGCGCGGCTTACTGCGAACTCAGCGGCGGCCTTAGCAACCGGACGTATCTCGTCGAATCTGGCGAAGCGAAGGCTGTCCTTAAAATCGATGACGGATTCAGGAGCCCGCCATACAACGCCAGGAAAACCGAGGCGCGGATACAGACGCTGGCAGCCGAAATGGGTCTCGCGGGCCGTGTATTGTTCGTGTCAGATACGGTCTACATGACAGAGTACCTTGAGGGAATAATCTGGTCGGGTGAGAGCCTGGAAGACAACACAAACCTCGATGTGCTTGCCGCCGGGCTGAAAAAATTACATGCACTGCCCCTAACGGGCCGTACATTCGACGCGACCGGCGCGGCACGCGACTACGTTCAACAAATAGAAGACGCGGATCCTGAGTTGGTCGGCGATTGTTTGCGCAAGATCGAGGCGGGACCCATGCCGCACAACCTCTGCTGTTGTCACAATGATCTCGTTGTCGCAAATATCATCAATACCCCCGAGATCCGGTTCCTGGACTGGGAGTACGCTTGTGACAATGATCCATTTTTTGATCTTGCGACGGTGGTCGCACATCACGAGCTAACAGCAGCGCAAAGCGATTACCTGTTGGATGCGTACTTCGATGGCGATGGCAAGCGCTGGCGCGAGCAACTCGCGCGGCAGACGAGTGTCTATCAGGCACTGCTGTGGTTGTGGGAAGCGGCGCGGAATTGACAAATCGCGCCTATGGGCCGCCCTTTCTTCGCAATAGAACTGTAGGAGCGCCCCATGGGCGCGATTGAGTCTTACCAGGAATTTCGCAGCTCGCGAAGTTTGAGAAACACTGTACGCGAATCCGGTTTGCTGCCGATTTCCGGAAACTGTTCCTGCAGTCGCGCAATGACCGTTGGGCTGTCTAACCGGAAAAAGGTGTTCACTTCGCGTTCCTGCGACAAGCTCGTTACCAGGGCATCGTTCGGATCCTGGTTCTCTACAGCAGCTAGCAATTTCCCGGCCATGGCGTTGTCGGGCTCGCGGTCGAGCGTGAATTGCAGGTTGTTAACCAGGTAGTCGTGCCCGGGATAGATCTGTGTGTCGTCGTCCAGCTTGTCGAGTTGATTCTGGAATGTGTCATACAAATCGTTCGGATGACCGCCATTGTGGCAGTTTCCCGCACCGGCGTTGAATAGTGTGTCACCACTAAAAAGCGCAGGCTGGTCCGTTCTTGACAGCAGGCAAATATGGCTCATCGTGTGTCCCGGCGTGTCGAGGCATTCGAGATCAACGGTTTTGCCAACTTTAATGACGTCGCCTGCGCCAACACCACGAGCCATGTTCGGAATGCTCCGCCTGGCATTTTCATGCGCAATGATCAGGGCGCCAGTTGCGGCGACAACACCCTTGTTACCGCCTGTGTGGTCACCGTGCTCATGGGTATTGAGGATCTGAGTGATCCTCCAACCGCGTTCTTTCGCAACAGCGAGGCATTTCTTGTAGTCCAGCGGATCGATCGCCAAGGCGTCGCCGGTCTCCGGGCACGCAATGAGATAATTGAAATTGCGGTACGCGTTAGCAGTCCAGATTTGTTCAACAATCATTGTTGTTCGCCATTATTCGCATCAAATACACGTTTGCCACCGACCCAGGTTTCAAGGACCTGAATATCGTCGATCTCGGAGCTGGGAATAGTAAAGTAGTCGCGATCGACCATGATGAAGTCAGCCCACTTGCCGGGCTCGAGGCTGCCCATCCGGTCTTCCTGGCGTGCGGCGTAGGCACCCGCCAGTGTGAATGAATGCAGGGCCTCAGCTCTTGTTAGCCCTTCTTCGATGTACCAGCCGCCCTCCGGCATACCGTTACGATCCTGCCGTGTCACCGCCGCGTACAGGCCGTAGAACGGGTTGGGCAGCTCGACCGGGAAATCGGAGCCACTCGCGAGCACGGCATCTGAGTCGAGCAGCTTGCGCCAGGCATAGCCACCCTTGATCCTGTCGGGGCCGAGTCGATCCTCGGCCATGTTCATGTCACTCGTCGCATGCGTCGGCTGCATTGACGCGATTACGCCGAGCTCAGCGAACCGTGGGATGTCGTCGAGCGAAATAATCTGTGCATGTTCGACGCGATTGCGCAGCTCGGACGGACGGCCATCCTGGGCTTTCTCAAATGCGTCGAGAACCATGCGATTGCCAAGATCACCGATTGCATGGATACCGACCTGAAACCCCATGTCATTGGCCTTTTTCGTGAACGCCAATAATTCTTTGGCGGTCCAGAACGGCAAACCGCGGTTCTCGCTATCGTCGGAGTAGGGCTCAAGCAGCGCAGCCCCGCGACTGCCCAACGCGCCGTCGGAATAGAGTTTGACTGCAGCAATATCCAATTTGTCACCGCCATAAGCAGTTAATGGCGTGCCAATAGCATCAAGGTTCTTGCCAGCGTCACTGAGCATTGCATAAATGCGCATGTCGAGTTCGCCGTCGTCGGCCATTGACATGTATACCTCGGCCTCCTGCGTATTGATGCCGGCATCGTGCACGCCTGTTATGCCCAGCGAAACGAGTGTTCGCATTGCCTTTCGATAAGCATCGCGAATCTCATCTTTATCAGATGAAGGAATATGGGAGCCGACCAGGCTCATCGCATTATCGATGAGGATGCCGGTTGCCTTGCCGTTCGTATCACGCAAAATCTTGCCGCCGATTGGGTCGGGTGTGTGGTCGTCTATCCCGGCAATGCGCATCGCCTTGCTGTTGGCCCAACCGGCGTGGCCGTCGATGCGCCGCAACCAAACCGGCCTGTCTTCGACGACTGCATCTATGTCAGACGATTTTGGAAACTCCTTGACGGGCCAGAGCACCTGGTTCCAGCCGCGACCGAGAATCCAGTCGGAGTAGCGATTTGCATTGGCGTAGTCGGCGATTTGCCGGATAGCATCGTCAACGCTCTGGGTCCCGCTGAGGTCCAGGCTTATCGCGAGCAAACCGAGGCTTTGAACGTGGCCATGGGCGTCAATCAAACCCGGCAATACATAACGGCCGGTGGCGTCAATATGCTTTGCCTGCGGATATTGATCGAGCAGTGTTGAATCGCCCGTAGCGATAACTTTGCCACTATCCGAGATGACGAGAACACTAAATGCGTGAATGCCGGCCTCGGTCGAGGTATAACCGCTGAAGCCGTGGAATACAGTTTCCGCAGCGTTTGCCGACCAGCCAAGGCACAGGAGAAAAATTGAAGCGATCGCTTTGATCTTCATTTTCAGACTCCAGATTCCGTCAGATCTCTATCTTCTGCCAAATCGACAGTTCGAATGTCGCAACGAACTAAATCTCTATCTTCTGCCACCCACGGCCTCGCCACATGCTGAGGAAAAGCCAGGATTGAGTCGCGCGCGTAACACCTTGCCAAACCCATACACCGATCAGCCCGTAACCTAACACCGGCCCGATGACGAAGGCGAGCGGCAGGAACAGCAGCCACTGAGTCCCGATGCTGATAAGCATGACGCGTCGCGCATCACCGGCGCCGAGCATGCCGTGCATGAACGCAAATCCTACGGCTTCGATAGGCAACGTCAAGCCCATAAGCCGCATCGGCCAGCGCGCCAAATCCCGCGTTGTGGGTTCGTGAATAAAGATCGATGAAACGAGATCCGGCACTATCAGCATTGGCAAGGCCAGTACGGTTAGCAGCACGACGGTCAGCTTTGCCACGTCGAATGCCCATTGATAGGCATCGTCGGGATCACGTTTGCCCAGCGCCTGGCCGACCAGCGTTGCGCACGCTATGCCAAGCGCAAGGCCCGGCAGTATCGCGAACAGCAGTACGGTCACCAGAACATTGGCAGCGGCCAGTTCCGGCGTGCCGATTTGGCCGATTATCCAGAACATCGCGACCAGGCCCGCGGCGAAGAACAACTGCTGTAAACCGGCAGGAATCGATACTCTTACCAGAGACAAGGCCTCAGCTCGTGTGGCCAGGCAACGCAGGAAGCATCCTTTTGCGACGTGCCGAAATCCAAGAAACATGTATACCAGTGTGCCGATAACCATCGAAATGGCGCTCGCCATGCCAGCGCCAGTCACACCAAGCGCCGGTGCGCCGAAGTGACCGAAAATAAGGGTGTAGTTCAGGATGATGTTGCAAACGTGCATGATGATCAGCGTCTGCATGTACACGCGTGACAGATCAAGCGCATTCCAGTAGCCACGAAACGCAAAATTCATACCGACGAAAACAATCGCGCCGAGACGCCATTCAATGTAAGGGACACCGCGCTGGATGACCGCGGGGTCGGAGTTAAGGAAAGAATATACCGGCTCTGCGAGCTGGATCAGGACGACAGACAGAACCGGGGCAATAAGCAGCACCAGTAGCAGTGCGGTATTAAGGACGGCGGCAGCCCTGTCGGGTTTTCCTTCGCCTTTACGGCGGGCTGCGATGCTCTGTACGCCGGTCGAAATGCCGAGAATCAACGCCTGGCACATGAATACGATAAAACCGCCGAGGCCGACGGCCGCAAGCGCTGCATCGCCAAGAAACCCTACCATCGCCGTGTCGACAATGTTGAGCATGTTCTGCGACACCATACCGCCGATAATCGGCAGAGCCAGGCCGAGAATTCGATTGCGACGGCTAACATCCATGCCGCAACTATTGCACAAGATGTCACAATCCGAATGTTGTTTATCTGCAACAATTCGAGTGAATATCTGCCATGCGCTGTCAATTCAAGGGCTAATGAATTGACATGTGGTGGTTTTTCTGCGACCGTTCTGGGTATCAAGCGTAGCCTTTGAACAACAAATGGCGTGCGCAAAGAATTGCAAGACACCTTCAGGTACGGCTTGGCGGGGGAATCAGGGGGCCAGGATCGACGTGCTAGCGTTGGTAAAATGGCGGCTTCGAAAGAAGCCGCTTTTTTTGTGCCTGACACCTTCGTAGTATTGATCGCTACAACAGCGACTGCGGGGACACAATGCATTCCGAAAACCGGCTGGCTTACTGGCGTGCAAACCTGCGCCTCGTCGCGCTTTGCCTGATCATCTGGTTCGTTTGCTCGTACGGCTTCGGCGTCTTATTTGTCGAGCAACTCAATCGTATTCGTTTCGGCGGATTTCAACTGGGCTTCTGGTTCGCGCAACAGGGGTCGATCTACATCTTTGTTGCGTTGATCTTTTTCTACGCCTGGCAGATGAATCGTATCGACAGGAAATATGATGTGCATGAAGACTGACTTACGATGAGTCTTCAGGCACTCACGTATCTTGTCGTTGGTCTCAGCTTCGCGCTGTACATAGGTATCGCGATTTGGTCCCGTGCCCATAGTACCGGCGACTTCTACATTGCAGGCAGGGGAGTCTCGCCCCTCGCGAATGGCATGGCCACCGCCGCCGACTGGATGAGCGCTGCTTCGTTCATCTCCATGGCGGGGTTAATCGCCTTTCTGGGTTACGACGGCTCTGTTTACCTGATGGGCTGGACCGGTGGCTACGTGCTTTTGGCGCTGCTGCTCGCTCCGTATTTGCGAAAATTCGGCAAATTTACCGTTCCCGAGTTCATCGCCGAGCGTTATTACTCGAAAGCGGCGCGTATTGTCGCAGTGATCTGTCTGATCTTCATTTCATTTACTTACGTCGCAGGCCAGATGCGTGGCGTCGGTATCGTCTTTTCCCGCTTTCTCGAAGTTGATGTAACGGCAGGACTGCTGATCGGCATGACTGTCGTGTTTGTCTACGCTGTTCTTGGCGGCATGAAGGGTATTACCTACACGCAGGTTGCTCAGTACTGCGTCCTGATTTTTGCGTACACGGTACCAGCCATATTCATTGCCATTCAGCTGACCGGGAATCCGTTGCCGCAACTGGCGTTCGGTAGCGAAGTCGTCGGCACGGGCACCGTACTGCTCGACAAACTCGACGACATTGTAACGTCGCTCGGTTTCAATCAGTACACGTCAGGTACCAAGAGCAAAATAGATGTTTTTTGCATCACGATGGCGCTAATGGTGGGCACGGCCGGGTTACCGCACGTCATCGTGCGGTTTTTCACGGTGCCGAAAGTTCGCGATGCTCGTATCTCGGCGGGTTACGCGCTGCTGTTCATTGCGATCCTTTACACGACGGCGCCGGCTGTCGGCGCGATGGCGAGATACAACCTGATTAATACAATACAGCCCGGTGAAGTCGGCGCTGTGGATGGCAACCTGGCCTACGACGATCGCCCGGAGTGGATGCAAACCTGGCAACAGACCGGTCTCGTCAAGTACGAGGACCTCAACGAAGACGGCCGCATCCAGTACTACAACGATAAGAATGCTGATTTCTCGTCGCGTGCTGCGGAGTATGGCTGGGAAGGCAACGAGCTCAGCGTCGATCGCGACATCATGGTGCTCGCAAATCCGGAAATCGCGGGCCTGCCAAACTGGGTCATTGCGTTGGTAGCGGCGGGTGGCATTGCCGCAGCGCTGTCAACAGCTGCCGGGCTGTTGCTTGTGATTTCAGCGGCTGTTTCTCACGATCTGATTAAAGGCATTTTCATGCCGAAAATTTCGGATAAACACGAATTGCTGGCCGGTCGCATCGCCGCGGCATTCGCGATAGCGATCGCGGGATACCTGGGTTTTGACCCGCCGGGCTGGGTCGCGCAGGTCGTCGCATTCGCATTCGGACTCGCCGCAGCTTCTCTGTTTCCGGTAATCTTGCTCGGAATTTTCTTCAAACGCGTCAACAAACAGGGCGCGATTGCAGGCATGCTTACGGGTCTGCTATTCACCTATGGTTACATAGAGTTTTTCAAAGGCCTGTTCTTAAAGTGGGCAGGTGCGCCGTGGGGCGAGAATGTTGCCGAGCACTGGTTATTCGGCATCTCGCCGGAAGGTATTGGGGTTATTGGTATGTGTCTGAATTTTATCGTCGCCGTCACCGTTAGTTATCTAACGGCACCACCGCCCGAACGAATTCAACGTATGGTTGAGCACATCCGCGTACCGCGACATTTTGATGAGGACCACGTATGAGAAGTCGGATGCTGAGTTCTGTCTCCGCAGCATTCTTGTTGTTGTTTTCGTTTAACGTTCTCGCAGAGCTGAATGCTGACGAGCGGCGCATGGTCGAATGGATAGATTCCCACGCCGAAGATGCCATCGCGCTGCTTGAAGAGACCGTCAATATTGGAAGTGGCACGATGAACCACGACGGCGTCCG
>JAOTUU010000135.1 GCA_029863705.1 Gammaproteobacteria bacterium | reverse complement strand
TCTTCGTAATAAACGCGGATGGGCCATTCAAAGGGTTTAGCGTCTTCTGCAACGGTCATACGGTTATCAGTCCTTGTCGAACAACGGGAGTTCCCCCGGCCGACCGCTTGCCGCAGGTTCGAGCCCCATATGAAGGTAGGCATTCTTCGTCGCCACCCGGCCCCGTGCTGTTCGCATCATGAATCCCTGCTGGATCAGGTACGGCTCCAGGACGTCTTCAATCGTGCCGCGTTCTTCACCGACGGCTGCTGCCAGACTCTCTATTCCGACGGGACCACCATCGAATTTCGTGATAATCGTCTCCAGCAGGCGCCGGTCCATGGCGTCGAAGCCATTTGGATCGACCTGTAACATATCCATCGCACTGACTGCGACTGCCCCGGTCACGACACCGTTTGCCTCGACCTCTGCGAAGTCACGCACACGACGCAACAGTCGATTGGCAATACGCGGTGTGCCGCGCGAACGTTTCGCAATTTCATTGGCGCCTTCGTTTTCGATAGGCAGGTTGAGGATCTCCGCAGATCGCCTGGCAATCGCATGCAGATCAGGCGTCGTGTAGAACTCGAGCCGCTGCACAATGCCGAATCGGTCTCTGAGCGGTGACGTAAGCAAGCCGGCACGCGTCGTAGCACCGACCAACGTGAACGGCGGCAGATCGAGTTTTATCGAACGGGCAGCAGGACCCTCGCCGATCATGATGTCGAGTTGGAAATCCTCCAATGCCGGATACAGAATTTCTTCAACGACGGGGCTGAGCCGATGTATTTCGTCCACGAACAGAACGTCGTTGGCTTCGAGGTTAGTCAGAATGGCGGCCAGGTCGCCAGGTCGTTCAAGCACCGGACCTGATGTCTGGCGAAGATTGACGCCCATCTCATTGGCGACGATGTGAGCCAGTGTAGTTTTGCCCAGGCCTGGCGGGCCGAATATCAATACGTGATCCAGCGCCTCTTTACGGCGACGCGCAGCTTCAATGAAAATTGCCATCTGCTGCTTGACGCTTGGCTGTCCGACGTACTCGCCCAGCGTCTTCGGACGGATCGCCCGATCGAACGCTTTGTCCTCTGTGCCAGACTCAGCGCTGGTCAGACGGTCGTGTTCGATATCAGCCATGGTCTATTGTGCCGCCTGGCGCAGCGCCAGCCGAATAATGTCTTCGGCAGACTTGCCGTCAACGTCCATCGCACCAATCAGCTTGTTCACCTCGTTCGCCTTGTAGCCCAGTGTGACCAACGCATCGACTGCCTCACTTCTAGGGTTTGATGCGGCCGCGACTTTGGTTGCACCGGTGCCGATATCGGTCTTGTCGATCTTGTCGCGCATTTCGATGATGAGGCGCTCGGCCGTCTTCCTACCAACGCCCGGAATTTTGACCAGCATCGCAGCATCTTCGTACTGTACGCAACGCTGGAAATCGCTGACGCTCATCGCCGACAGGATAGCGAGACCCATCTTTGCTCCTACTCCCGATATCCGCAACACGGTACGAAATAGCGACCGTTCTTTTTCGGAGCTGAACCCATACAGGATCTGAGCATCCTCTCGAACCAAAAGATGTGTATGCAGGAAAAGGTCTTCGCCGATACTCGGCAATTCGAGAAAGGTCGACATCGGCGTCTCAACTTCGTAGCCGACGCCCTGACATTCAACAATGATCTGCGGCGCATGCTTCGACGTCAGTTTTCCGCGCAGCGAACCTATCATCGCAAACTCGCTATGGTCTGCTCTGCGCCAAGTCGGGACTGCAACCGCCGTTGGTGCCCATGGCAAATGGCGGCCGCAAGTGCATCAGCCGCGTCAGACGCCGGGACTCCATCGAGCTGCAGCAATGAAACGACCATGTGTTGCACCTGATCCTTGCTAGCCGACCCCGTTCCGACCACAGCCTGCTTGATCTCGCGAGGTGCGTACTCGAAGACTTCGATATCAAATGCAAACGTTGCACAAATGGCAGCCGACCTCGCATGCCCAAGCTTGAGAGCACTACCGGCATTTTTCGCCATGAAAACGCTCTCAATCGCGACGATGTCCGGCTGATACTGCACCACGACATCACTAACCGAATCAAAAATCTTCTTGAGTCTTTCGGGAAAGGAGCCGTCCGGGCTTTTGATCGTGCCGCTCGCCACGTACGACGCCCGATCACCCACAAAATCGAGCACACCAAATCCCGTTAGCCGGGAACCCGGATCGATCCCAAGAATGCGTTTTTTGTCAGTCAAAGCCGGCCTCAGATCTGCGCTAGAACGTCGTCTGAAATATCGGCGTTGCTATAAACTTCCTGCACGTCGTCAAGGTCCTCGAGCATTTCGAGTAGCTTGATCATCGACCCCGCTTCCTTGATAGCAAGTTCGGCACTGGTCGAAGCGCGCATTGTCAATTGGGCGCTCTCCGGTTCGAATCCGGTTGCAATCATCTTGTTGCGAACTGATTCGAAGTCTGCAGGTTCTGTCAGAACCTCGATGGAATGGTCATCGTCAACCACAATATCTTCGGCTCCGGCATCGATCGCCGCCTCCATGATCGTATCTTCATCGCTACCCGAAGGGTAAAGCAGTTGCCCGACGTTATTGAACAGGTAGCCTACAGACCCGTCAGCGCCAAGGTTGCCGCCAAACTTGGCAAATGCGTGCCTTATCTCGGCGACGGTACGATTGCGGTTGTCCGTCAGGCAATCGACCATGACCGCAGCGCCGCCAGGACCGTAGCCCTCGTAACGTATTTCCACATAGTCGGCACCGTCGAGTTCGCCTGCACCGCGCTTGATAGCTCGTTCGATATTGTCTTTGGGCATGCTCTGCGCTTTGCCCTTGTCGACGGCAAGCCGCAATCGCGGATTCGAGTTGATGTCACTGCCGCCCATGCGCGCTGCGACCGTGATTTCGCGTATCAGCTTGGTGAAAAGCTTACCTCGCTTCTTATCCTGAGCACCCTTACGGTGCTGGATATTCGCCCATTTACTATGTCCTGCCATGTTCCCCTGCTTCGCCCAAGCAAGACCCGGTCGCACCCGAGCCAAAATCTGCGCGTATGATAACGGTTATTGCATACACAGGCATCCACTCAAAGCTGCTCCCAATGTCGCGCACCAATCCCGAAAACACCCCGATCGACGGCGGACAGGTCGACATCCTCGAGGCCGCTCGTAAATTTGTCGATGCCCTGCCCGGGGCTGAGGGGCTTTCTGCAGCAATTACCGAAGGCCGAGAGATCGCAGCAATCGTTGAGTCCCTGGGATTGTCGAACGAACTGCTCGCAGCAGTGCATCTCTGCCCGCTGGTTCGCAAGCGTCTTATTGATGAAAATACCTTAAATAACAATGGGTTTTCAGATATTTCTCGAATCGTAATCGATCTCGAACAGCTTGGGCGTTTCTCCCTGCCCCCAGGCTGGCGCCCAGGTGAGGCCCTGGCCGGCAAACAGTCCGAAGCGCTGCGTAAGATGCTGCTAGCGGTTGTGTCCGATGTTCGGCTGGTGCTGGTACGCATTGCCGAGCAGCTGTATCGCATGCGGCATGCAAAAGCAGCAAGCAACGAAGAACAGCAGGCGATCGCCATCGAGACGCGCGAAATATACGCCGCGCTCGCGAACCGCCTCGGTGTCTGGCAGCTCAAGTGGGAACTTGAGGATCTTGCGTTTCGATATCTGCAGCCCGACACCTACAACTCGATTGCCACCGCACTCAATGAAACGCGTGACGAGCGCGAGCGCTTCATCGAATTAGTTGAGGCAACGCTGCAGGATGAGCTTCAGGCACAAGGAGTCAAAGCGGAAATCAGTGGCCGACCGAAGCACATTTACAGTATCTGGAGAAAAATGCAGCGCAAAGATCGTGCCCTGGATTCGCTGTTTGACATTCGTGCCGTACGCATTCTCGTTGATGACGTTAAGGACTGTTATGCAGCCCTGGGCACCGTTCATAACCTCTGGCCCTATTTGCCCGGGGAATTTGACGACTACATCGCCAATCCCAAGGACAATGATTATCAGTCGTTACACACAGCGGTTATTGGCCCCGAGGGCAAGACCGTTGAAGTACAGATTCGCTCACATGACATGCACCGCCAGGCCGAGCTTGGCGTTGCCGCACATTGGCGCTACAAGGAAGGTGGTCGAACACCGGCAGCATTTGATCAAAAAATTCGTTTTCTGCGGCAACTTCTCGACCCCAGCGGCAATGGCGAGGATCTGCTTGCCCAGATCCGCGATGACGTCTTTGAGGATCGCGTCTATGCGATTAGTCCCAAGGGTGACATCGTGGAATTACCAGCCGGCGCCACACCGCTGGACTTCGCTTACCATGTGCATACGCTGGTCGGTCATCGTTGCCGAGGCGCGAAAGTAAACGGTCGTATCGTGCCGCTTACGTATACCGTGGAAAACGGCAACAAGATTGAGATCATTACCGGCAGCCAGCCTCAGCCAAGTCGAGACTGGCTCAGCCCGAAACTCGGTTACCTGGCCAGCCCGCGCAATCGCTCAAAAGTACGCAACTGGTTTCGACAGCAGGATCGTGACCAGCATCAGCGGCAAGGTCGAGAAATCCTTGATCGAGAGTTATCGCGGCTTAACGTGCGCGGCGTCCCAACAGACGACATTGCGCATCACCTCAAGCACAAGAGCACCGAATCACTGTGTGTTGCTCTTGGCGCCGGCGACCTGACGTCGGCAGCCATCGCGACTGCCCTGCAGAATCTTCAGGTTACGGAAATGCCGGAGAAGAACCGGCAACGCCGCTCCACGCGACGCAAGGAGACGCGGTCCGAGGCTGTCGCTGTCAGCGGCGTTGGTGACCTGCTCTGCAACTTCGCGCGGTGTTGCCGGCCAGTGCCACCCGAAGCAATCAGCGGCTACATCACACAGGGACGCGGCGTCACGATTCACCGGGAAGATTGCGGCAATTTCCTTGGGCTAAGGCAACGCAGCCCGGAGCGGATCATCGAAGTCGATTGGGGTGAGTCGGATACGGCGACCTACCCGGTCGATTTAAGGCTGAGGGCGTTCGATCGTAACGGATTGTTGCGTGACATCAGTACGGTGCTTGCTGATGAGCATGCCAGCGTCATGGACCTGGCCAGCCACACGGACAAGAAAACGATGGAAACGGTTATGGACATCAGCCTGGAGATCAGCGACCTGCCGACGTTGAGTACAGCCATCACGCGCCTTGAGCAGCTGGCAAATGTTACCTCGGTCAGGCGCAAGGCCTGAATGATGCTATCCGGCGTCTATGCCGCTCTTGCGTTTGGCGATATCAGTGGCCAACGCCATCATCGAAGTCAAATCCGCCAGGTTTGCCGGTACGACGAACGTATTGCCAGTCTTCGCAAGATTGCCGAATTCGCCGATGTATTGCTCTGCAATGCGTAGCTGCATTGCTTCGGGGCCGCCCTTATCGGTCACCGCGTTAGCGACCCTTCTCAGACCTTCCGCCGTTGCAGTCGCGACAGCAAGAATGGCCTCCGCCTCGCCTTGAGCCTCGTTAATCTGCTGCGTTTTGGCCGCCTCAGATTCTTTGATTACGCGTTGCTTCTCGCCCTCAGCCTCATTGATTTTCGCGTCACGCACACCTTCCGACGTCAAGATCACGGCACGCTTTTCCCGTTCCGCGCGCATTTGTTTTTCCATAGCACTCAGGACGTCATGCGGAGGATTAATGTTTTTGATTTCGTAGCGCAGGACCTTCACGCCCCACGGATCAGACGCTTTGTCGAGTTCTGAAACCACGTTTGCGTTAATCGTGCCGCGTTCTTCAAAGGTCCTGTCCAGAGCAATTTTGCCAATTTCAGAACGAAGCGTCGTCTGAGCGAGCTGTGATATTGCGAACATGTAGTTGCCAATACCATAGGAAGCACGTGCCGGGTCGAGAACCTGCATGTACAGCACACCATCCACACCAACCTGGACATTGTCGTTGGTGATACAAACTTGCTCTGCAATGTCGACAGCTTGTTCCTTAAGCGTGTGTTTGTAGGAAACCTTGTCCAGAAACGGGAACAAAATATGGAATCCGGCATCAAGTTTACGGTTGAACTTGCCGAGCCGCTCAACAACAAACGCATTCTGCTGCGGCACAACTACAGCCGTCTTGAACAGGATAATGACAACTACAAATGTAATTACCAGGGCGACGATTAATGATGTGTCCATCAGGAATTCCTCTTGGCCGACTACTCAGCTTCAACGTTCAGCGTTAAACCATTCACTTCTACAACTTTTGCCCGGCTGCCGGCCACAATCGTGATTTCACCGACATTGCGAATAGTCCATTTAGTACCGCGATATTCTGTACGCGCCTCTGTTCCAACAGCCAGGTCTTCAGCAATCAGTACCGACTCGCCGGCAAGTGACTCACGATATTCCTCTCCACCGCCACGGATCTTCTGGTACAGCGTGCGTCGAAATGTCAGGAAAAAGAAAAGTGCAATGACGGCGAAAGCCAGCCATTGGCCCCATTCGGGCAATACAATTCCGAACAGGCTGGCCAGACCGACAATGGCTGCTGATACGCCAAGAAATACGAGGTAAAACTGCGCATCGACGGCAAATAACTCTGCGCCGAGCAGGACGGCGCCCAAGACTAACCATGCCCACCACGTCATTGTCTGACTCCTGTTCGAAGATTTCGCCACTATAGCGCGTGCCGGCATACTCAGGGAAGTAGGTGTAACTCCCTGCTGCCGACGCTCCGGAACCGATTTTCGGTTACTATCCGTGGCGGCGAGATCAAATAACAAGAACTAAGGAACTGGCATGCAGGAAATCGTTAATCAGATAAACAGCTACGTCTGGAGTTCGGCGCTTATTTACCTGGCCCTTGGCACTGGCCTGTTCTTTTCTGGATTGACTCGCTTCGTGCAGATTCGATTATTTCGCGAAATGATAAGCCTGCTGTTCTCGAGCAAGGAGTCTGATCGCGGCATTTCATCTTTTCAGGCCTTGTCCGTGTCGTTGTCCGGACGCGTAGGCACTGGCAACATCGCCGGTGTCGCCGCCGCTATCGGTTTTGGAGGTCCCGGTGCTATTTTCTGGATGTGGATCGTAGCGTTTCTCGGCGCAGCGACTGCCTATGTCGAGTCCGCGCTTGGCCAGATTTACAAAGAAGAAGACGAAGGTCAGTTCCGCGGTGGACCGGCTTATTATATTGAAAAGGCCATGGGCCAAAAATGGTACGCATGGATTTTTGCAATCTCGACGATACTTGCGGTCGGTCTGCTACTCCCGACTGTTCAGTCGAACAGCATTGGCAATGCGGCCGAGCTCGCGTTCGGAGGACAAAGAGTACTTGAGACCTCCCTTGGCGTTGTCAGTTACACAAAACTGTTTGCTGCTGTAATCGTCGTGGTAGTTCTTGGGGTGATTATCTTTGGTGGCGTCAAGCGTATTGCACATGTTACGCAGGTTGTTGTGCCATTCATGGCACTGGGCTACATGGTCATGGCACTCGGTATTATCGTCATGCACATCGATCAGCTGCCTGGAATAATCACACTGATCGTCACTGACGCTTTCACTCCAATGGCCGGAGTAGGTGCTGCTATTGGCTGGGGCGTGAAACGTGGGGTTTACTCTAACGAAGCAGGCCAGGGAACGGGCCCGCACGCGGCGGCCGCCTCCGAAGTGGCACACCCTGCGCAGCAAGGCCTGGTACAGGCATTTTCGGTGTACATCGATACCTTGTTCGTTTGTTCAGCAACGGCATTCATGATTCTAATTACGAAGCAGTATTACGTAACCGATCTGGCTTCCGCTGAAACCGGCGGTATGCTCTCGACCGACATATTGGCGAACAGCCCGGCCTTTACCCAATACGCTCTCGAGTCCGTACTTGGCGGATTCGGCAAGGTGTTTGTCGCTGTCGCACTGTTCTTTTTCGCGTTCACAACATTGCTCGCTTACTACTACATTGCCGAAACGAATGTCGCATACATAAGGCGAACGTTCCGCTTCCCCGGAGAATTAACGATACTCAAGATAGCGCTACTGAGTTCGGTCTTCTACGGCACGATTCGAAATGCCGACCTTGCATGGGGTCTCGGTGACATTGGCGTTGGACTGATGGCGTGGTTGAACATCATCGGCATCCTGATTCTCTTCTTTATGGGAAAACCGGCGCTCAAAGCGCTCAAGGACTACGAAGCACAGCGTGCTGCGGGCGTCGAAAAATACACATTCGACCCCGAAGCGCTCGGCATCAAGAACGCCGACTTCTGGAAGAATTAGCTCGACC
>JAOTUU010000134.1 GCA_029863705.1 Gammaproteobacteria bacterium | reverse complement strand
GAAGATCCAGGGCAGCTGCTGGATCATAAATCACGCGCGTACGTTTCACGATATGCGTTGGGTCGTGACTATCACAAAGTATTGCGCAGCCGGCTGCAGAAGCTCGCATCGAAGATCGAGTCGTGCATTGGAGAATTCGGCTACCGGGTATTCGTTGATAGCGCACCTGTGCTTGAAAAGCCGATCGCTGAAAAGGCCGGAATCGGATGGATTGGCAAGCACACGAATATCATCAATAAGGAAGCCGGTTCGTGGTTCTTTCTCGGCGAGTTGTACACCGACCTTCCATTGCCAATTGACAAGGCGGCCGTGGGGCATTGTGGTTCATGCCGGGCATGCATTGACGTATGCCCAACGCAGGCGATTGTCGCACCATACAAAGTTGATGCACGCCGCTGCATTTCGTATCTCACTATCGAAAATCGAGATGCCATTCCTGTCGAGTTTCGAAAAGCGATTGGTAACCGCATCTACGGCTGCGACGACTGCCAGATATTCTGCCCGTGGAACAAATTCGCCGAACACTCTGCTGAGAGCGACTTTGTTCCGCGGCATGGACTCAACTCGGCGGAACTGACTGAGCTGTTCAAGTGGAGCGAAGCAACCTGGCTTGCGAATACCGAAGGCAGCGCGATTCGGCGTATTGGCTACGAAAGCTGGCTACGTAATGTAGCCATTGGACTGGGCAATGCCGCAACAACGCCAGAGATCATCACTGCGCTGGAGGCGCAACGGCACTCAGAATCCGATATTGTTGCTGAGCACGTTGAGTGGGCACTGGCGCAACACACTATGAAAAATCGAGAATTACTGGAGAAAACCGATGACGTTTGACGCACCCGAGTCACCATACCTCGTACCGTTTGATGGCAGCTTTCGCGTAAAAGACGCCAGCACGACGCCAATAACCAAGGGCCATCTCCACAGAAAGAAGCATCGCAAAGAAGCAACGAGCAACCTCAATAAATTGCAGCGCGTTCTGGCTGCCGGCGATCGCCACTCGGTACTGATCGTCTTCCAGGCGATGGACGCTGCCGGCAAGGACAGCACAATCCGGGCTGTGATGCAGGGCGTTGACCCATCCGGTTGCCAGGTTTTCAGTTTTAAGAAACCAAGCAGCCAGGAGCTTGACCATGACTTCCTTTGGCGCACAACACGTTCTTTGCCGGAGCGTGGGCGCATCGGAATTTTTAATCGGAGCCAGTACGAGGAAGTACTTGTTGTTCGAGTTCACCCGCAGATACTGACTGCACAGAAATTACCCGGTGAGATCAATCTGGATACGATCTGGGATGATCGTCTGCAGTCGATCAGAGAACAGGAGGAACACCTCGCTCGTAATGGCACGGTGATACTCAAATTCTGGCTCAACGTTTCCAAGGACGAACAGAAGAAGCGCTTTTTGTCGAGGCTTGACCAAGCGGACAAAAATTGGAAATTCGAACCAAGAGACGTCGTCGAACGCCGCCACTGGGATGCCTATATGCATGCGTACGAGCAGGCGCTCAACGCCACGTCACGTCCCTGGGCGCCCTGGTACGCTATCCCGGCAGACAGCAAACCCTATATGCAGGCTCGCGTGGCAAGCATCATTGTCGATGCATTGCATAGTATTGGACTGAAGTACCCAACGCCGTCTGA
This sequence comes from Gammaproteobacteria bacterium, assembly GCA_029863705.1. GTDB lineage: Bacteria > Pseudomonadota > Gammaproteobacteria > Steroidobacterales > Woeseiaceae > UBA1847. The sequence continues at coordinate 6,613 of JAOTUU010000134.1, read as the reverse complement.
TGAAGATCGCGCAGAATTCGAATCCGCCAGGGCGGAGCTAACTTGACCGCAATATCTGGTTAATTTGCGACCATTCTGTGGCCTGGTCGACTTTATTCAAAGTCATTTTACGTAACAATCAGCAGTTCGTTCAGATGCGGATCTGGCATTAGACTTGCACGGTCACAGGAACACTGTTTTGGCACAAAAGCTGGCACTTAATTCTGATCACAGGCGCTCGCTGCTCGAGAGTCTGGAGCTGTTCAAGGGCGTCTCACCCGAGGACGTCCAACACCTGTTCCAGCATTGTGACCGACGAGACGTCGCGGCAGGCGAAACGCTGCTCTCCCCTGAAGCCAAAAATGAGCACGTTTTTATCGTCTTGTCAGGTCGTCTGAACGTGCATATCAGTTCACCCGAGTCACCCATTCTCACGACAATGGATGTTGGGGCCTGCGTTGGCGAGATGTCAATTATTGAGAATCGCGACCCGTCAGCATTTGTCGTCGCGGCGGAACCGACGCACCTACTCGAGATTCACCAGACAGTTTTGTGGCAGATGGTCGACGCATCACACGAATTCGCAAAAAACCTGCTCGTTGTCTTGTCCGAGCGTGTGCGAAGCCACAACCGTATCATTGCAGACAACTATGGTGAATTGAAGAAGGTGGAGAAGCATGCGAGAACAGATGCCATCACCGGTTTAAGAAATCGTCACTCGATGGAAGAGTCTTTCTTGCTGGAAATCGCTTGCTGCCAGGACGACAAAGAGCCCATTTCACTGATCATGATCGACATTGATAATTTCAAGGTTTTTAATGATCAGTTCGGTCATGTTGCCGGTGACCATGCGTTAGCCGCAGTATCAGACATTCTGCGCCAGCAGTTTCGACCCAGAGATTTGCTGGTGCGTTACGGCGGCGATGAATTTGCTGTGCTTTTGCCCGGTGCCACGATCGATCAGGCGACCATTATTGCCGACCGAGTTCGCCAGTCGGTGTCGGGAAAAACGGCAGATGGCAGCGATTCTCTAATCCAAATACCGGTTCGCATTTCAATGGGCGTTGCAGAGCTTGAAGAAGGCGGTAATTTGACAACACTGATGCGTGCGGCAGATGCCGCACTTTACCGTGCAAAACATGCAGGCAGAAACGTCGTTTCAAACTAGATCGTAACGACAATATTGTCGATGAGTCTCGCCTTGCCGAGGCGTACTGCCACCAGCAGCACAAGTTCGTCACAGTCGCGATTCGGAACACTCAAGTCAAGCGCACGCCTAATCGCAACATACTCGACCTCAAATCCCGTATCTGAGAGCTGCCCACTCGCCGCATTTTCAAGCTCTTCGAAATTGCGTTTACCGCTTTGCAGCGCCTCACCTGCAGACTCCAGAACTTCATGGATCTTCGGCGCCATCGCGCGCTCCTCATCACTGAGATATGCATTTCGAGAACTCATTGCCAGACCATCTTCCTCACGCACAGTCGGTGCAGTGATGATATTGATCGGTAAGCCCAGGTCTTCCACCATGCGGCGAATTACCAACTGTTGCTGATAGTCTTTTTGTCCGAACACAGCGACGTCCGGTTGCACCAAAGCAAACAACCTTGCAACGACCGTAGTAACGCCATCGAAGTGTCCTGGTCGGAACGAGCCACAAAAATTTTCGGTCAAACCGGGAACTGTTACCGATGTCGCGTTTTGTAAGCCAAATGGGTAGAGCGTCTCCACGGTCGGTACGAATATCATGTCGGTGTTGACTCTTTGCAGCCGCCTTTTGTCACGCTCCAATGTCCGCGGATAGTCTTCGAAGTCTTCGCCTTCTGCAAACTGCGTTGGGTTGACGAATACGGTAACGACGACACGCTCAGCATGTTCGCGCGCCAGTTCCACAAGGCTGACATGGCCGGCGTGCAAATTACCCATAGTCGGCACAATTGCCACATGCTCATCGTGCCGACGCCACTCCAGGAGCTGCTCTCTGAGGGCGGTTTTGTCTTGAATGACTTCCATGGCGTCTTTTGTACTTGCAACCTGACACGCGTCAGGAGAAGCAATGCTCCGGTGCCGGATACTCGCGATTCCTTACGGCCGCAACGAAGGCTTGCAGTGCGGCGAGCGGCGAGTCGTTGCCTTGCTGGAAGTTCCTGACGAAACGTGGCGTGCGCCCCTGCGTAATATCAAGGATGTCATACAAAACCAGGATCTGGCCGTCGACATGTGGCCCGGCCCCAATTCCAATGACGGGGACATCTAGTTCTTCTGTTGCTGCTTTACCAACTTCATTGGGTACGCACTCAAGCAGCACGATATCTGCACCGGCGTTCTGTAATCGTATCGCGGAGTCGACCATCTCGCGTGCTTTGTCAGGCTCCCTGCCCTGCACCTTGAATCCGCCAATCTTGTGGACCGACTGCGGTTTGAGGCCGAGATGCGCGCATACCGGAATATCGTGACGCGCAAGATGCTCGACAATTTCAACCTGACCCTCGCCGCCTTCCAGCTTGATCATCATCGCACCGCCCTCCTGCATCAGGCGAACAGCACTGTCGAGTGCTTGATCGGGATTGGCGTAACTCATGAACGGCATATCCGCGACGAGAAACGCATGACGCAAGCCTTTTGCCACTGCCCTGCAGTGGTAGACGATATTGTCGACCGTAACGGGCACGGTGGTGTCGTGCCCCTGGATAACCATACCCAGCGAGTCACCAACCAATACGAGATCGGTTCCGGCAGCATCTACAAGTGCGGCATAGCTCGCGTCGTACGCTGTCAGGCAAGCAATCGGTTTACCGTCCTGTTTCATCTTGCTCAATGTACCGACATTGACGGGAGGCTCGACCATGCCGCGTTGTTCAAGTTGGGTATACATTAACGATCTCAGGCCAGAGCCGCGGCCACCGGATTAAAGAAATGACGACCACCGGTTGTCCTTTCAATTTGTTCGAATAGTTGATCGTAATCCGTCTGATTATTGACCGGATCAATCTGCGAGGCATTGACGATTAGTAATGGACCTTCGCTATAGGCATGGAAAAACCGCGCGTATGCATCTGTCAGCTTCTCGAGATAAGCTCGCTCGATCGCACGTTCGTAGCCGATACCACGACGGGCGATGCGCTGCAGAAGTGAATCGACGGATGCCTGCAAATAGATGACCAGGTCGGGCACGGGCGCATCAATATCTAGCGAAGTAACAACCTGATTGTACAAACTGAGTTCATCCGGGCTTAGGTTTAACTCAGCAAAGAGGTTGTCTTTGGAAAAAATGTAATCCGACACCCTGACATTGGAAAATAGATCCGATTGGCGAAGGCTCTCAATTTGACGTGCCCGCTCGAACAAGAAGAACATCTGCGCAGGTAAAGCGGCCGAACGACCCTCTTGATAAAAGCGCTCCAGAAACGGGTTCGTGTGCACCTCTTCGAGAATCAGGTCTGCGGATAGACTTTCAGCAAGCTTTGTTGCAAGACTCGTCTTGCCAACACCAATCGGCCCTTCAACGACAATGAAGCGTGAATTCGTACTGCTGGTGCTAATTTGGCTAACTGACAAGAAGCGTTATCCCTTTAGTCAATGCGCGAAATATGCGGTTCATCTCTGTCGACCGCCAATTCGGAGACACGCCCCAAGCCTGGGATGATGAGCTCCGGCGCAATCTCTATGAGTGGCAACAATACAAAATTTCGCTCCGCAATGCCCGGATGCGGCAATGTTATTCCCTTCTGGTCAATTTCCTCGTCGCCAAATATCAGCAAATCAAGATCAAGGGGCCTCGGTCCCCAGCGGATTCCACGCTTGCGCCCGCTTGAGCGTTCGATGCAGTGCAGCTCATTCAATAACGCCATCGGTGTTAGCGTGGACCGCAGACAGGCAACGGCGTTAATGAAGTCAGGCTGCACAACGGATCCAAACGGGGCCGAGCGATACAACGAGGAACGAGCGATCAGATCAGTGCTTTCGATATTGTCCAACAGCTCGAAGGCGCGGTTGATCTGCCGTTCCGGGTCGTCAAGATTGCTCCCCAGACCGACGAATGCCAGCTCTCGGTCTGGCAGGGAATCAGTCACGACGACGACGTCTTGGGGCGAGGCCTGCGCCGACGGCGACGCCTCTTGCCCTGTGGGTGAGTGCTGATCTCAAAACTCGCAGCCCGCTCCTCGGCAGACTGGTTTTGGATGTTTGTCCAGAACTCCGCTTTGTCCGCGTCAAACTGGCCAACCTCGGCGAGCAACTCCATGAAGTCATAAGCTGCCCGAAAACGGCGGTGCTCAAGCAGCTTCATTGCCCGCTTGCCATGCGTCTGAGTGAATCGAGGCTGCAACGCGAGCATCTCGCGCATAGGCGCAGTAAAGCGGCGAGGTATCGCTATGCGCCTTTGTTGCTGGGCAGAGAGTTCGTACGAGGCCAGGCTCAACGACTGCGATTCAGACATCTTCTCCTCGCTACGCTTGATCGCAGCAAGTTTTTTCGTAGGCGCCCAGAAAAACACGCCAATCAGGAACATCGGCGTTACAGATTTGCCCGCTTTTACGCGCCGATCTGTATTTCTTAGCGCGGCGCGAACGAAGTCAAGAAACGACGGGTCTGCATTGAGCTCCTGGTCTGTCGCAGGAAACAGCTCGGCAAACAACTTGTACTCGCGAAGCAGATCGAAAGTCTTCTCAGCGAAACCCGCCTCAAACAGCTTGAGAAACTCATCGAAGAGACGGGCAGCCGGGACATTGGCCAATAGCGGCCTGTCTTGTTCTATTGCCTTGGCGACGGTCTCGTCGATTGTGAAATTCAGTTTAGCCGCGAACCGCACGGCACGCAGCATGCGCACAGGGTCCTCGCGTAGCCGCTTGTCGGGGTCACCGATAAGTACCAGATGCCGGCGCTCGACATCCCGGACGCCGCCCGTGTAATCCCAGATGCTGAAGTCCGCAATGTTGTAATAGAGCGCATTGCAGGTAAAGTCGCGCCGCCAGACATCTGCTTCGATACCGCCGTATACGTTATCGCGGACGATGCGCCCCTCGTCGTCATGGGCGTGATCGTCGTCTGAATGATTCGCGGCAGCACGAAACGTGGCAACCTCGATAATCTCGCGGCCAAAGCGAACGTGCGCCAAGCGAAACCGCCGGCCGATCAGGCGGCAATTTCCGAACAGCGCCCTGACCTCCTCTGGCGTCGCGTCTGTGGCAACGTCAAAGTCCTTCGGGTGTAGTTCGAGCATAGCGTCTCGCACACAGCCGCCGACCAGAAATGCCTGGTAGCCAGCCTTGTTCAGCCGATACAAGACCTTCAGCGCGCTCTTGGAAATCTCGTTTCGCGAGACATTATGGGCTGCGCGGGGAATGATCTTGGGGGCTGTATGCTTCGGAGTCCCGCTGTTTTTCAAATGATTACTGCTTAAGGAATGTACATGCGGCCGTATGATAGCAGCCCGCGCAGGGCACAGCAGGCCTAAAGAAGGCAGATAATTGCGCCACGCGGGGCTTGAGACTCTGGATTACGACCGTATAATAGCGACCCCGCCCATGCGGGAATGAATACTCCGCTCCCTTCGTCTAGTGGTTCAGGACGCTGCCCTCTCACGGCGGTAACAGGGGTTCGAATCCCCTAGGGAGTACCAGACAATTAAAAGAGGCCCTTGTGGCCTCTTTTTGTTTGTGCGGACACCCTATGTACATCCCGGAATTGACGAATTTTCTCAATCTGCCAGAATTACTGAGTCGATAAAGGCAAATCTGGCCAAAGCCAGAGACGCAATGCCACGGGTCCTCGCCTCCTCCGAGAAGCAATAGATGACTCCTCGAAGGACCCCAAGATCGCCGGGCTGCCGAAACCGATTCGGGTCTGATGGGAGGCTTTCATGCGTAATAGACAATTTACAAATACGACAGCTTGCAGGGCGTACCTGATTGCTGTCGCGATGCTGTTGGTGTCCGGTTGTGCGGCAACCATTGAATTGGCTTCGCCAGAGGAAGACGTGGCGGCAAAACTCTTTGCTGCACCGGAGGGAAAAGCCAATTTATACGTAACCAGGAAGGATCAATTCACTGGTTCTGCTGTCTTGTTTCAGGTAGTCGTAGATGGCCGGGTCGAAGGCGGACTCGCGCCCGGCACTTATCGTATGATAACCGTGGAACCTGGGCGGCATATTGTGAGTGTGACGACAGCGGAGAACCAGTCGACCCAGAAAATCGATGCGGTGGCTGGAAAATGCTATTTCTTTGAGGTCAAGCCAAAGATAGGCATGATCGCTGCTCGGGTAGAAGTTATACCGTTGAGCGAACCAGATGGGCAAAAAGCGGTTGCGCAAAACTCTCTAGCCGAAGGCTTCCAATTCGATACTGGATAGAGAAGTATCGGTACGTTTGAATGACCGCTCTTGAAGAAAGCGGTCGTTGGGCTCCTGCGCTGTGTGGACGCTGTATAAAATTTGGGTCCCTGGCCACAACTACTGCTTGTCGCCTCCGGGTCTGGGGCGCCGCATACGCAGGAGCAAAAACTATTCTACGCTTGCCGTCGTCGATCGGCAATGGCCATAAGCAGCCACCACCTACTTGAATACTGAGAGGCTGACAATGACCCAAAGCGGCAATCTGATTATTGCGTATCCGCCCTCGAGCCAAGCGGCCGTTTA
>JAOTUU010000133.1 GCA_029863705.1 Gammaproteobacteria bacterium | reverse complement strand
CGTCGAAAGGTATCACCGGGCTGTTCGGCGAGTCCGGCTCGGGCAAGACGACACTGTTGCGTTGCATCGCCGGGCTCGAGAAGAGCGATGACAGCGAATCGCTGCCCGTACACAAGCGCGGCATCGGCTACGTTTTTCAGGAGCCCCAACTCTTTCCGCACCTCGATGTGCGTGACAACATACGCTTTGGTCTGAAACGCAGCGCGTCGCCGCAGCTCGACGAACAGCAGGTGGTCGCGATGTTGGAGCTGGAAAACCTGTTACAGCGCTGGCCGACACAGTTGTCGGGCGGTGAGGCACAGCGAGTGGCCATTGCGGCCGTGCTGCTGCGATCGCCGCAGCTGATCCTGATGGACGAGCCGCTGGCATCGCTCGATCAACGTCGCAAGGACGAGCTGCTGCCGTACCTGGATCGCTTACACGATGAGCATTCGATGCCGATTATCTATGTCAGCCATGACATCGATGAGGTGAGCCGGCTTTGCGACCACCTGTTGCTGATTGATAGTGGGAAGATCGTTGCCAGCGGCGAGCTGCACGAAATGCTCTCACGGCTGGATGCTCCGATGCTTTATGGACACAACGCCGGAACGGTTATCCAGGCGCTGCCGGAGCGCTACGACGCCGACTATGATCTCACCCGTTTTCGATTTTCCGGCGGCGAGTTGCTGGTGCCAGGTCACTACGATGCGAATACGCCGAACCTGCGCCTGCGAATCGTGGCCAGCGACGTCAGCCTGTGCGTTACACGGCCGCAAAAGACGACCATTCTGAACGTCTTGCCGGCAGAGGTGGACGACATTCAGCCAACCGGGCCGTCAACGGACCTGGTGCGCCTTGCCATTGGTGATGATTTCTTCTTGGCGCAGGTGACGCGACTGTCGGTCGCCCGGCTTGATCTGAAGAAGGGTGACAAGGTATTTGCGCAGGTTAAATCTGTGACGGTGCGGCGTTAACGACCGGTGCCGCGCACCGTTCTCGGGGTGAGAGTTGGTTGGGCTCCTGCGCTGTGTGTACGCTGTATAAAATTTGGGTCCCTGGCCACATATGCTGCATGCCGCCTCCGGGTCTGGGGCGCCGCATACGCAGGAGCAAGACTCATTATACGCTCGTGGTCGTGCATCGGCAATAATCGTTCATGGCTGATTGCGTACACGATCGATTACCAAGGTGGAGCGAACCATGCAGATACATTACCTCGAAATTGTAACTACAGAAGTTGACGCAGTATGTTCGGCGTATGCCGCGGCGCACGGAGTACGGTTCGGCAAACCGGACGCCAGATTTGGGAACGCGCGGACAGCTACGCTACTGGGAGACGGACTGGTGGGAGTTCGGGCACCGATGCACGAAACAGAGGAACCGGTGATACGACCGTATTGGCTTGTGGACGATATCGAAGCGGCGGTCACCGCGGCGGTAAAGGCTGGTGGCGAAGTCGCCCACCCGCCGCTGGAAATTCCCGGACGCGGGACTTTCGCAATTTACATTGTGGGCGGCGTTCACCATGGCCTCTGGCAGCGGTAGTAACCTGTCGGCTTGTTGGACTGAATACGTGGCCGCTTTACTTCTGCGATCTCAACCGGTTCGCTAAACACTGGTGGTCTGCCCCGGCAGCTCGTGGCATGCTGTGTCACACAGCCATCCACAATGCCGCGTTGCTGCAGCGGCGTTACTGAATGAGGGTCTTATGCTACTCAATCCTCACAAACTCAATCGACGTTATCACGACGAAACTTCGACGCAGATCATGCGCAAAACTGTCGAATTTTTCGAGAACAAGGGTCGGCGCCGCATCAAGGAGGATGACCACGAGCGTGTCTGGTACGCTGATTTCCTCGAATTCATTGGGCGCGAGCAGATCTTCGCGAAGCTGATGACGCCGCCGGCTTACGCAGACGGCGCCGAAGACGTTCGCTGGGACAGCTGGCGCAATTGCGAATTCAACGAGATTCTCGGTTTTTATGGCCTCGCCTACTGGTATACGTGGCAGGTCAGCATGCTGGGCCTCGGTCCAATCTGGATATCCAGTAACGAAGCGGTGAAGAGAAAGGCCGCACAGTTTTTGCGCGAGGGAAATATTTTTGCGTTCGGGCTATCGGAGCAGGAACATGGCGCCGATATTTACTCCTCGGAAATGAGACTTTTCCCGCAACCCGACGGTACCTACCTCGCCCGCGGCCGAAAGTATTACATCGGCAACGGCAACAAAGCGGGCCTTGTATCGACCTTTGGCAAGATCGACGGCACGGACGATTACGTTTTCTTCGTCGTCGACCCGAAAAACGAAAAGTACGAGTGCGTGAAAAATGTCTGCAACTCGCAGAATTATGTCGCCGAGTTCGCACTGCACGATTACCTCATCACCGACGGCGAGATTCTCTCGCGCGGCAGAGAAGCCTGGGACGCGTCGCTCAACACGATTAATTTCTGCAAGTTCAACCTTGGTTGGGCGTCGATCGGAATGTGCACGCACGCCTTTTATGAGGCCATCGACCACGCCGGCGAGCGCCGTCTTTTCGACAGCTATGTGACGGACTTCCCGCACATCCGCCAGCTCTTTGTCGATGCCTATGTCCGCCTGGTTTCGATGAAGCTGTTTGCCCTGCGTGCTGCGGATTATATGCGTGCCGCTTCGCCCGAGGACAGGCGCTACCTGTTGTACAACCCGATGGTGAAGATGAAGGTCACGACCCAGGGTGAGGCGGTCATCGACCATCTCTGGGATGTCATCGCGGCCAAAGGCTTCGAGAAGGACATGTACTTCGAGATGGCGGCGCGCGATATTCGTGCGCTGCCCAAACTCGAAGGCACGGTGCATGTGAACATGGCATTGATCATCAAGTTCAGGGGCAACTACTTTTTCAAGCCCGGTCATTTCCCGACTATCGACCAGCGCAAGGAGTCGGTCAGTGACGAGTTTCTCTTCGATCAGGGGCCGACCAAGGGCCTCGGCAAGATCCGATTCCACGATTACCGGGCGACCTACGCCAGCGTCAGTTTGCCGAACGCCAATATTTTCAAGAGACAGATCCGCTATCTCAAAACAATGCTGGCGGTGGCGCGGCCCTCCAAGGAGCAGGCCAAAGACATCGATTTTCTGCTCAATCTCGGCGAGCTGTTCACCTTGGTCGTGTACGGCCAGCTGATCATAGAAAACGCTAAAATCTACGCCATCGATGACGACTTACTGGATCAGATTTTCGACGTAATCGTGCGTGACTTCTCGCGCTATGCCCTGCAGCTCTATGGCAAATCGGTTACCACTAAGCGGCAGCAGCTTCTCCTGCGCCGCATGATTAAACGACCCGTCGTCAACAACGCGCGTTTCGACAAGATTTGGAGCGAGTACGTTTCTACCTTGCAGGGAGCCTACAAAATGAATGAGGAGCCCGCTGCTAATCGAGAAGAGTCTGTGGCGGGCGTGGCCTAGGCAACGAATCGACCAGCAACCTTTGCTAAAAGTGTCAGAGATTTTTTCGGAGATCAGGGTCAAACGAGATTTCTTATGAGGGTGAATCGATGACCGCAAAAGGAACATTTGAAGTAGATTTGCGACCACAGGCTGATGGGGACTCTCCAGCCGGCCGGATGCTCATCGACAAAACCTACTCAGGTGATTTGGCCGGATCAGGTAAGGGTCAAATGATCAGCAAGGGAACGGAGTGTGGAACCGCCGTTTACTATGCGATTGAAGAATTTTCAGGCGCCTTAAAGGGGAAGGCCGGCGCTTTCACACTTATCCACAAAGGTCATATGTCCAGGGATTCGCAGGCACTGGATGTAGAAATTCTAGAAGGCTCTGGCAGTGGTGAGCTCGAAGAGATTTCTGGTTCGATGACTATTACTCAAGATTCGGCTGGTCACACATATGAGCTACTGTACGAACTTGGGAGCTGACCAAAAAATCACCGAAGCAACTGAGTCTGCCTTGATCGTGACACCATTGAGTGACTGCTGCTGGCCGTAAACAGCCGTCGGCCGCGGACGGCGGCGTTACGTTCAGCGTGACTATGCCCGCCGCTGACCTTTAGAATGCGATGAATTGTGATTGCCGACTGAATGGAAGCGAGCTATGGAAATCTTCTCAATCGAAAACCTGTTGACCCTGGCCATGCTCACGTTGCTGCAGGCCGTGCTGGGCTTCGACAACCTGCTGTACATCTCACTGGAGTCGCAGCGCGCACCCGCGCACAAGCAGGCCATGGTTCGCCGCCTCGGCATCGGCCTTGCCATGATCCTCCGTATCGCACTGCTGTTCCTGCTCGTCAACATTATCGGGATGTTCCAGTCGCCGTGGTTCGATATTCACTGGACAGGCGTTGTGGAGGGGGTTTTCAATTTTCATGCCATCATCGTTCTGTTCGGCGGGGCATTCATTATGTACACGGCGACCAAGGAAATCTGGCACATGATGCAGGTACGCGACCTGCATCACGAAGACAGGAAACCGAAATCCGTTGCCAGCATCATCTTCTGGATCGTGCTGATGAACCTCGTATTCTCGTTCGACAGTATCCTGAGCGCCATCGCCCTGACGGACGTGTTCTGGGTCATGGCCACTGCGATTTTCATCGGCGCATTACTCATGATCTGGCTGTCGGACGGCGTCGCGAGGTTCCTCGAGAAGAACCGCATGTACGAGGTGCTCGGGCTGTTCATTTTGCTTGTCGTCGGCATCATGCTGTTGAGTGAGGGTGGCCACCTGGCGCACCTGACGCTGTTCGGCAACGCCATCACGCCGATGACCAAGACGACGTTCTATTTCGTAATCGCCGTGCTCGTGATGACTGACATCGTGCAGTCCCGCTATCGCAGGAAGCTGCTGGCGCAGCGTGGCCTGACCGGGGATGCCGTCGTTTGAGAGACGTGGTCCCGAGTACGCGCTGCGGCCGCTATTGGCCGTTAGATGCGCGCCAAAAGCTATGCGGCATTACGAGAATTGGGGCGCAACAAGTTCTACAGCTACACCGATTTTTTTAATACGGCTGCCAGGCGCTTCAAGGTAAAACTAGGCGCTCGAAACGAGCTTCTTCGAATGCATGTCGAGTTGTTTGGCAAATGGTCGAAGACCTTGACGTTGCGACGATACGAGATTTGAATTTGTAGGTAACTATACGCATTGTTTGTCATATTGCTCGCCCGCATACACCCAGGACTGGGGTTGTGCAGATCGGGAGTGAGCGATGTCTCCGAAAAGCATTTGGCTGCGATTTCTCGTAATTACGCTATTGCTGGTTTGCCCGCTGCTGGCGGCTGCCGACGAAGGAGGCAGTGTACTTGGGGATTACTGGGGTGTTCGCATCGGCCTGAATTATTCGTCGTGGGATGGACTCGGTGACCTCGAACCGGCGGCCGGAGGTCCGTTCGAGACATCCGGCAATGGCCTTGAATTTGAGGTCTACAGCAGCATTGCGAAGATGGAGAACAACTGGCTCTTAGCTGGGGCTACGATCGGTTTACTGGGGTTCAACACCAGCCTGCTTGAGGGTGATTTTCCAGACGAATCGGCGCTCGATGCGACGCATGTCGATGTGTTCCTCAAGTATCGTTTCGGTGAACCGGACCAAAACTACTTCGATATCGACGTTGGCCTCGGCTATTACGTTGCTAGTACTATGTATATCCAGTGCCGCGTGATTCCGAATTGCCTGAATGCCAAGGCGGACGTCGGTGTTCTCGGCGGATTCGTGGGACTGAGTGGCCGGGTAATGAAAGGCCTGGTCATTGGAGCCCGGGCTCACTACGCCGATTTTGGAACAATCGAGGCGGTAGGGGCCGATTCGGGCGACCTCAAAGGACCAATCTACACAGTCTACGTGGACTGGGAATACGGCCGTTGGTAGCTGCTACAAGACTTTACATAATTCGGGGGGTAATCTAGACTCCGGGAGTCAATATCTCATCTGAACAAGAGCCTTTAACTGACTGATTATAAAAGGCCACACGAGGTGACAAGAATGAGTCATAAACAATGAGCCCGACAGCACCAGCTGTACAGGTAGAGAAAGCATCCCCATTTCCGTATCTCACGCACGGTCATACCGGCGCGCTCGAGCAGTTGCGCAGGGCGTTCGAAGAGGCTCGGCCGGTAGCAATTCTTGTCGGCGAAAGGACATCCAGTGCGAGCTACCTTCTCGACTGCTTTGTCGACACTATAGACAGCGATGTCACGGTGGCGCGACTCACCGCGCCCTGTCCAGATGCCGACGCAGGAATGCGTGGGGTAGTGCAGGCGGTCGGCCTAGATCCGAAAGACGTGAGTCTCGCTGATCTGGAAAATGCGTTCACGGTCTTTCTGTCTGAGCAAAGCCGCAGCGGTCGTCGCACAGTCATTTGTTTCGAGGAAACCCAAGACGAGGCGTGGTGGGTGTTCGAAACGGTACGACGCCTCATAGAGTTGCAGGCGAAGGGCGAATGCGGCTTGATGGTGATACTGTCAGGGCGTCCTGGCCTGAATGAACTACTCGTTAACCCTTCCTTCGATGTGATACGCGCTCTGGCTGGGCCGCGGATTGTCCTTGGCCCATTCACATTGCTTGAGACGAGGGAGTACGTTTCGCGGGAAGTTGAGGCAGCAGAAGTCGGAGACATTGATGAAGTCTTCGAGTTTGACGCGGTCACTCTTATACATGAACTCTGTTCGGGAGTACTCGACCGCATCGATGCTCTTTGTTGTAAGTGCATTGACCTGGCTGATAAAGAGGGCGGTGGTCCGGTATCGGCGGATCTGGTCAAGAAAGCAGACAAACTCCTCGGGCCGAGCCGCAAGGCAGCGCGTTCTTCTAAGAAGGCGGAGCCGAAGCGAGCCAACGGTGCGAGATTTCCGTCTGGTAAACTCATCGCCCGCATGAATGGCGTGGTTGTCCAGGAGCAGGCTCTCAATAGCGGGCGAATCCTCATTGGCCGCGACAAGCGGTGTGATATCCCTGTGACAAGCTCCATTGTGAGCCGACGTCATGCAGTGGTGGTTAACACCTTGGCCGGTTTGGGTCTTGTAGATCTCGGTAGCAAGAACGGTACATTCGTCGATGGTCGCCGGATCAAGCGACACTTGCTGCAAAACGGTGACTTGATAGCCGTCGGCGACTGCACAATTACATATTTCGCGGGCGACGATCGAAAAGGCTAGACGGTGCTGGGTGGCAACTCCTGTGTTCCTGGCAGGATTCTGAAGCAAGAAACCTCGTTTCACGAGGTTTTTTTTGAGTTGGTGAAATCCGAAAACTGCTACGGAATCGGTCGAATTTCAGTCTTCGATATGCATATACTCCGCCTGAATTTGTTGCCCGAGAGTCGTTAACGACGTGTGCGAATTATTTGCAATGTCGAGTCGGTATCCGACAACTGTCGGTTTCTCACTGGAAACGCTCGCCCGGCGGGGTGGGCACGACGGCCCACACAAAGATGGCTGGGGCGTCGCGTACTTCGAGGATCACGATGTATTTCTGCTGCGCGAGTCGAGTCCGGCTGCGGAAAGCGGTCTGGTGAGATTCATGGAAAAGCACGGGCCGCCGAGCAACCTCGTCATTTCGCATATCCGCCAGGCGACCCAGGGCGAAAATGCGTTGCGTAATACGCAGCCCTTCCAGCGCGAACTCGGTGGTCGAGCCCATGTGTTCGCGCACAACGGCAATATGCCCGGCATCAGAGACAAACGTAGCCTCGAGTCACACCGCTTTGCGCCTGTCGGCGATACCGATTCTGAATTCGCGTTCTGCTGTCTGCTCGAACGCCTTGCAAAACCATGGGATCTGGCAACAGGAAAGCCACCGTCGGTCGAATCGCGCCTCGAGATAGTGGCCGACTTTGCCGCGCAGTTCCGGTCGCTCGGTGCATTTAACTTCGTCTATTCCGACGGCGACACGCTCTTCGTTCACGCGCATCGCAGAACCCAGAATGATGGCGACGTCCGGCCACCGGGGCTGCACCTGCTCGAACGTTCATGCAATGAGCAGGCCGTCGACCTATCGAAGTCCGGCGTCATAATGGCTCCGGTGGCACAGGAACTGGTGCTTGTCGCCAGCGTGCCATTGACGGATGAGCCGTGGGAGCCGATAGGTGAGGGCGAAGTCATCGCATTGACGCGGGGGACGGTGTGGGCGCGTATGCCACAGGTACCCGCCACCAAGATCAATGCTCAATAGGTACAAGAAAAAGGCGGCACCATCCTGGCAACGAAAGTTGGTCCTGGTTTTGGGCTCGCTTTGCGCTGCTACGTTTCTGCTGTTTGTGGTGTGGGCGGTCATGCTTTTTAT
>JAOTUU010000132.1 GCA_029863705.1 Gammaproteobacteria bacterium | reverse complement strand
GCGACCAATGGCGGCACCCACCAACGAGGACACTACGTACATGCCAACGCAAATCGGTAACGGCCACAGAGGCGGTTCTTCGAGTCGCGGCGCCAATTCAGGCTCCGAGCTCGAGCAACTCATCGGCCAGGGCCAGGAACGGCTCAAGCAAGCCATGCCGGACGGCGGCTCGCGCACAGTGATCATGTTCGTAGTGGTCGCGGCGCTTCTTTTCGGAGCATGGACCGCGTATTACACGGTTCCGAGTGACTCCGTCGCGGTTGTCCAGCGGTTCGGAAAGTACCTGAAAGAGGTA
Organism: Gammaproteobacteria bacterium; assembly: GCA_029863705.1. GTDB lineage: Bacteria > Pseudomonadota > Gammaproteobacteria > Steroidobacterales > Woeseiaceae > UBA1847. The sequence goes on along the minus strand of JAOTUU010000132.1, from coordinate 8,068 downwards.
CAGCCCGGCCTGCATTTCAAGTTTCCCCTGGGAATCGATCTGGCGACGATCGTTCCGGTCAAACGCCAATTGAAACAGGAGTTCGGCTTCACAACACCGGGTGCAACGGACCCCTACCAAAGCCCTGTCGATGGCAAACGGGAAACGGAGATGGTGACCGGTGATTTGAACGCGGCACTGGTGGAGTGGGTTGTTCAATACCGCATTGCGGACCCGGCAAAGTTTCTGTTTGAAGTCAGGGAACCAAGCGCGACCCTGCGATACGTGTCCGAGTCGGTTATGCGGGAAGTCGTCGGCGATCGCACCGTGGATGAGGTGATCACGATTGGTCGCCAGGAAATCGAATCGGAGGCTCTGACGAAGATGCAGGCGCTGTCCACGAAATATGCGATGGGAATCAGCATCGATCAGGTGCAGTTGAAGAATATCAATCCTCCGCAACCGGTCCAGGAGTCATTCAACGAGGTGAACCAGGCGCAGCAGGAGAAAGAAAAACTCATTAACGAGGCCCGCCGCGACTACAACAAGGTAATCCCCCTCGCCGAGGGCGAAAAGGATCAACGAATCCGCGAGGCCGACGGCTACAGGCTCAAACGAATCAACGAAGCCGAAGGCGACGTCGCTCGATTCAGTGCAATGCTGACTGAGTACACGAAGGCCCCGGAAGTCACGCGCCGCCGTATCTACGTCGAGACCTTGCAGGCTGTATTGCCGGGCATTCGCTCGAAGATAATCGTCGATGATCAGACCCATAACATTTTACCGCTGATGAATATCGATGCGGCAAATGGTGAGCGGCCATGAATAAGCTCGCCACTCTTATGGCACTACTGGGTGCTGCCGCGTTTGTCTTGATCAGTTCTGTGTACACGGTCAGCGAAGTCGAGCAGATGATCATCACCCAGTTCGGCAAACCGGTGGGTGTACCCGTGACCACCGCGGGCCTGAAAGTCAAGATTCCCTTCATCCAGCAAGTCAATCCGATCGAGAAACGGGTGCTGGAGTGGGACGGCAATCCCTCGGACATGCCGACCAAGGACAAGCTCTACATTTCTGTCGATTTGTTTGCCCGTTGGCGGATTACTGATCCCTTGCAGTACTTTCTGAGAATTCGCGACGAACGTAGCGCGCAATCCCGGCTCGACGATATTCTGGGCAGCGAGACCCGCAATGCCGTCGCCAAGCATGAGCTGATCGAAATCATTCGTACGACCAAGGATCGCGTGCCGTTGCGTGACACGCTTTTGACGGATGCGGAGCGCGATCTCAACATGGGGACGCTGGTGCCGATCCAGAAGGGACGCAAGCTGGTTGAGCAGGAAATATTCGCCGCAGCCGCTGAGAAGGTCGAGGTGTTCGGAATCGAGTTGCTCGACATCCGCTTCAAACGAATAAACTACAACGAGAGTGTTCGCCCGAAGATCTACGATCGTATGATCAGCGAACGTCGACAGATAGCTGAGCGGTTTCTATCCGAAGGCAACGGCGAAGCAGCGAGAATTCGCGGTAACCGTGTTCGTGATCTGAACAAGATTCAATCCGAGGCGTACCGCGAGGTTGAGGAGATCCGCGGCCTGGCCGATGCCAAAGCAACCGAAATCTATGCTAGTGCGTACAACCAAAACGCTGAAGCAGTGGCTTTCTACGAATTCACGCGGACGTTGGAGTCGTACAAATTCATCATCGCTGAAAACACGACGCTCGTCCTGTCAACCGACAGCGAGCTATTCAAATTCTTGAAGGGCATGGATCCGGACATTGGAGGCAATCAGTGAATACGAAACGCTCGAAATTCGGCGGATTCGAAAACGCAATGATCTGTCTGGCGGTACTCATTGCTCCTGCGGAACTCGCCTTGGCGCAAGAAGGTACTGGCGCGTTACCCGACAAAGCGACGGCCAAGACCTATGGGAGCGGCTGGGAATGCAACAAGGGTTACCGCAAGAATGCCAGTACCTGTATTGCCGTGGCGTTACCGGCAAAGGCATACCTGACAGACTCAAGCTACGGGTCGGGTTGGGCATGCAAGCGTGGTTACAAATTGAGTCAAGGCGCCTGCGACGCAGTTGCGCTGCCGCTCAACGCATATATCAGTGCGGGATCGGGCGACAGGTGGTCATGCGATAGAGGCTTTCGACAGGTGGGTGACACCTGTGATGCCATATTGGTACCGGCGAACGGATACCTGTCGCAGAACTCCTCGGGGCAGGGCTGGACCTGCGAGCGTGGATATCGTGCGAAGGCGGGTAGCTGTGAAGCTATCGTGGTGCCGGCAAATGCCCACGCAACGGCCAGATCTTATGATTCCGGCTGGGAGTGCGATCGCGGCTACCGCGAAGTCGATGGCGCCTGCAACGCCGTCAAAATACCCGCGAATGGCTACCTGTCCAGCCAATCTCATGGGCAAGGCTGGGAATGTGATCGCGGCTATCGAAGCGTCCAGGCGGCATGCGTCGCTGTAGAGGTGCCGCAGAACGCGCACCTGGATTTCACCGGACACGATTGGGACTGTAATAAACCCTACCGCAAGCGCATGCAGGCATGTACACAAGGTGACCGGTATGACTAATGACGAACGACTTGCGTTGGTCAACTCGATTCCCGTAATTCGAAAACGCACCGCCACTGCAATTATCTATTGCGAAGCTAACTTTGGTGCGATCGATGGCAAAACCGCGAACGGGCTCGTTCGGCACTCTGAGCGATACGAAATTTTATCGGTCATTGATAGCGAAAAGGCGGGCCTCGATGCGGGCATGGTGCTTGACGGCAAACTGAACGCGATTCCGATTTGCCGCGATCTCGCGGAATCTCTGGAGAACGCTGACACCTTACCCGATTACTTTATTTTCGGTATTGCGCCGTCCAACGGCATGCTTTCCATGCATGAGCGGGGCCTGCTGCTTGAGGCCATCAGCCACGGGATGAACATCGTCAACGGCTTACACGAATTTCTGAACGACGATCCCGTATTTAAAGCAGCATGCGCGGTGAGCAATGTCGAGATCCTTGACGTGCGCAAACCAGCCGATAAGAAAGACCTGCATGTTTTCACGGGCGATATCGAGCGGGTAACGTGCCCGATCATTGCTGTGCTTGGGACCGACTGCGCGATCGGTAAGCGCACGACGGCGACGATCCTTACACAGGCGCTGAGCGAGCGCGCCGTCAAAACTGTAATGATTGGAACGGGCCAGACGGGATTAATTCAGGGCGCCCGCTATGGCGTCCCGATCGATGCAATTCCGTCACAGTTCTGTGCCGGCGAACTTGAGGCCATGATCATCAAGGCATTCAAGGTCGAAAAGCCGGATGTGATTATCATCGAAGGGCAGGGCGCGCTGAGCCACCCGGCCTTTTCGTCATCGTCATTTATTCTTCGTGGCGCTTGTCCCGACGGTGTCATATTGCAGCATGCGCCGGGGCGCAGATATCGCTGTGATTTCCCGGAAATGAAAATGCCAACACCGGCTACAGAGATAAATCTGATCGAAACGTTCGCCAATACCAAGGTCATTGGTGTGACCATAAACCATGAGGATATGAGCGACCCCGAAGTCAGCTCGGCGATCCTGCGCTATGAGAGCGAGCTCGGAGTCCCGACCACCGACGCGCTTAGCCGTTCTCCCAAGCACCTGGTGGCAATGGTTCTTGGTGCCTTCCCGAAACTCGCGGAGATGCTGCCTGCAGCGGCATGATGTTGGCGCCACGCCTGGAGATAGACCTGGGCAAAATTCAGCACAATGCCCGCACGCTCGTCGAACGACTGGCTAAAAGTGATATTTCGGTGACCGGCGTGACCAAGGCGACACTCGGTTCGGTTGAGATTGCTCATGCAATGCTGCTGGCCGGTGTGAGTGGTTTGGGTGACTCACGCATTGAGAACATAGAAGCAATGCTCAGTGCGAACGTGTCCGCGCGGATGTCCCTGATTCGTTCGCCAATGCTCAGTCAGGCGAAGCGAGTGGTGACAAGCGCCGATGTCAGTTTTAATACCGAGCTTGAGGTCATCAGACGGCTATCGCTCGAAGCGGGTAAATTGGGACGAACGCATGCGGTCGTTCTCATGGTCGAGCTCGGCGATCTGCGCGAAGGAATCATGCCCGTCGATCTAATGGCGGCTGTGTCCGAGACGCTCAAGTTGCCAAATATCGTTCTTAAAGGCCTCGGTACCAACCTGGCCTGTCGAAGCGGGACGTCGCCTGATGACACGAACATGGCGGAGTTGTCCAGGCTAGCGGCGTTGACCGAAACGACGTTTGGTATTTCGATAGAGATGGTGTCCGGCGGGAATTCGGCCAATCTGGAATGGGTGTTCAACAGTGAGCACACCGGGCGAGTCAACAATCTTCGTCTGGGGGAATCGATTCTGCTGGGTCGCGAAACACTACACAGGAACGCCATAGATGGATTGCACACCGACGCGATTACGCTGGTCGCCGAAGTGGTCGAATCCAAGTTTAAACCGACACAGCCCACCGGTGAGCTGGCCCAGAATGCGTTCGGAGAATGCCCGGAGCTGGCAGATCGCGGCACTGTCGCGCAGGCCATCCTGGCAATTGGTATACAGGACGTGGACTTGGGCGGCCTGCAAGCTCCGAAAGGAATCGAAATCCTCGGAGGCAGCGGTGACCACCTTGTTCTCATGTCAGCCGCCGGCAAGCTCCCCGTTGGTGCAGAGATGACGTTCCAACTTGATTACAGCGCATTGCTTCGAGCGATGACGTCGCCATTTGTAGGAAAGTGTTATCAACCTGCGTCTAATGTAACCAACCTGCGTCGAATAGCTTAATAGACTGAACGGGCATGCGCAGACACCCCCCCTATTCAGGAAAATCATATGACCGCTAAACTGCACATTGGCAATATGCCGCCGACATCGACAAACAATGCCATTGAAGGTCTGTTTCGGCCGTTCGGACTGGTTTCTTCTGTTGTCTTTGCGAAAGATCCGTTGACTGGGCTTAATACAGGTTGTGGAACTATCGAGATGGACTGCGATGCAGACGCCCAATCGGCAATTAACCGACTCAACTTTAGCCAATACGGCGGACGTATCTTATGCCTGAGCGCAACTCGTCGAATGTCCGCTTTACGTGTGAAAGCGGACATTGGGCTAATATAGGTCTGAGGGGCCGCTACTGACCCGAAGCCGACAATTCGCGAAACGCCCCGAACGTCTGCCGGCTGCCTCTTGCGTTGCTTAGATTGCCAGTGATCGCGAGAGCGACCGTAGCGTCAGGACCCGTCAGGCATATCGTGTAGTATGGGCAATACTGCGACCGCCATCGGACCTCTGAAATATGACAGATCTTGGTATTCTGGCTGTCACTATCCCTATCGCAGAGCGGACGTTTAGTCGAGTGTTTCACTTGCATGTGTTCTTGTCGCTTTATTGGCGCTGTCCGACCGATTGCCACACGAAGAATTATCGACCAGGCATCGTGATTTGCCAGGTATGAAAGCCAGGGAATTGATCAGGGAAGCTCGCCGCCGCCGCGTCTTCCGCGTCGCCGGCCTGTACATCGTTGCCGCGTGGGTTGTTGTGCAGATTGCGCTTGCCGCATTCCCGGCGCTGTCGATATCGGATACAGCGGTTCGCTATGTCTGGTTAGCGGCGCTGCTCGGCTTTCCGATGGCGATGTTCTTTGGCTGGCGCTATGACATTCGTGACAGCCGCATCGTAAAAACCTGTGCTGATGGTGCCGACGCACCCCTGGCGCTGCAGCGAGCGGACTTTGTCGTGTTGGCGGCCATGGGCGTTGTCGCAGTGATGATACTGGCAGGCGCGTTGCGCGAAATAACCAGCATGGAACCGTCTGAGCCGCTGTGGCCTTCGCGGGACGACATTGACAGCGCGTCAGTAGCGGTCCTGCCATTCGTCAACATGAGCGCCGATCCCGACAACGAGTACTTCTCCGACGGCCTGACCGAGACCCTGCTGCACATGTTGGCCCAGCTACCGGACCTCAAGGTGTCGGCACGTACCTCTGCCTTCTCGTTCAAGAACAAGAATGTCGATATCCGGACGATCGCGCTCGCGCTGGGCGTTGCCCACGTGCTCGAGGGCAGTGTGCAAAAGGCGGGCAGTCGAGTCCGTGTCACCGCGCAGCTGATTCGGGCCGACGACGGCTTCCATGTCTGGTCGCAGAACTACGATCGCGATCTAAACGATATCTTTGCGATCCAGGACGAGATTTCCAGCGACGTTGCAGTCGCGTTGGGCAGTACGCTTCTTGGCGAGGATGATGCCGGTATTCGCAGTGTCGAAACCGAGAATTTCGCTGCCTACGATATCTATCTGCAGGCGCTCGAACAGCAGAATATCAACACGAAAGAGGCATTGCTCAACGCCAATCAATTTTTCAATGCTGCCCTGGAAAAGGATCCCGAGTTTGTCGATGCCAAGCTCGGGCTGGCGCGTAACTATATCTGGCAAAACTGGAAGTCTGCGGTCCGTTTGAGCGATACCGAAGGGTATCGAACCGCGCAGACGCTCGTTCGCGAAGTGCTGGCGCAGCGGCCTGACAATCTGTCGGCGCAGGTCATGGATCGACTTTTGCAGCTCTACATCGGCAATAGCCAGAACCCGAATTTTGGCTCAGATGAATCACTGGAGCCTATAGTCGACGAGATGGTTCGGCTCGCTAAGCGAGGGCACATCGACTCTTTTCTGACCGGGGAGCTCGTCTTTCTCATATCAGGCCCGGTTCGAGGTCGGAATGAGGAGGCGCTCGAGCTCCTGCTTTCAGCCCTGGAAACGGACCCGCTAAATATCGATTTGTTGCGGGCACAATACCGGTTCTTTCGCGATACTGATCGTCTCGAGGAGGCGAAACAACCCTTGCTAACCGCGCTGAAAGTCGCGCCGGAGAATCCTGCGTTTTACAGGTATCTTGCCCAGCTCGCGCGAAGCCAGGATAAATTTGTGGAGGCGCAGGATTGGTATCGACAGGCACTAATTGTGGATTCCGAGAATCCCGAGATCGTCGCATCGATAGCGAGGACTTTTTATCAGTTTGGCTTGCTGAGTGAGGGCGACCGGTGGTTCGACCGCGTTCGCGCGATGGCTCCCGGTCGAGAGGATTTGATTTTCAACCTTGAAATAGAGTCGGCAGTTGCAGCAGAGGATCAGGACCGACTGATCGAGGTGTTGGAAAAAGGCATAGCGCTTACGATTGCTGCGGAGGGATACAACTTCCTGTCGACGGTCTACTACCCGGGCGTCATGAGTGCGCAGGGTCGATCTCAAGAAGCTTTGGATTTTTTGACCGGGCTGATTCCTGAGTTGCAGGATTACAGCAAACTTGTTGGCACCAATCTCTACGTGCAGTTCATGCAGACGCAGACCTTCGGGCTACAGCAGGACGTGATGGATCAGGAAAGCTTCGAGCGGCTTGCGAAAGGGTTTGCGAGGGTTATCGAAGCACAATACACATCGATCGCTGATATGACCGACTCAGATATAAGAACCATCTACAAGGTTATGTACCGAAACATGTTGGGCGAACACGAACTGGCGCTTGAGCTTATCCTGGAAGACTACGCCGATTGGCCGATCTTTAGCGATGGGTGGCTATATTTGCAAAACTACCCATGGCTTGAACGTTATCGGAATGACCCCGAGCTCGCGCTCGCAATCACTCAATACGAGAAGAAGAAAGCACGTATTGCAGATGAGTTGCGTGAGATGGTCAAGCGGCCGGAGTGGCGGCACTGAAATGGCACCTTACGCGTCGGTGGGGCGCGCCAGAGAGTCAACGCGAGCTTGATCAGACCCAAATGGCTGCTATTTGGTATGGCCCGGTTAAAACGGGCTATTTGCTTAGGTCCTGATGTCCGGTATTGGCCGTAAGCGGCCCTTTGATTTATTCAATATTGAGTGATCTGAATGACCGCTTTTGGTGAAGGCAGACGTTCGATCCAGGGCTTCTGGAATTGGCGCTTCCGAATGACTGCTTTACCCCTGCGATTTCAACCGGTCGATGCAACACCTAAGCTCTAACTATAGAGCGGGAGGTGTTGATAATGAAGCAGAGAAGGTATTTCACTCAGACCGAGATCGCAG
>JAOTUU010000131.1 GCA_029863705.1 Gammaproteobacteria bacterium | reverse complement strand
GCTAATCAGATGCTGGAATACAAGATCCGCAACGTACCAGGCAAACGTCGGTGGTGTGTTGGTCATCGAATCCGACTCGGCATAGGACTTCCACATCATAAGATGCGGCAAATTCTCTCGAGCGGGTTCAAGCAGGTCGTTGCGTACGATAACCATCGTGATGCCGGCAGGGCCAATATTCTTCTGTGCCCCGGCGTAAATGACGCCATAGTCGCTAACATCGATAGGCCGCGACAAAATCGTGCTCGACATATCTGCAACGATGGGAATGTTACCGCCGGGATTAAAATGAAACTCAACGCCCGCAATGGTTTCATTGGAAGTGATGTGCAGATAGGCAGCGTCGTCACTCCGATTCCAACCGGATTCTTCGGGAATGTAAGTGAAGTTCCTGTCGGAGCCATCGGCGGCAATGTTCAACTTGCACTGTTTGCCTGCTTCGGCAGCCGCTTTCTTGCCCCAGCTACCCGTTACGACATAGTCGACCGTGTCGTCTGATCCGGCCAGATTCAGCGGTGCCATCGCCATCTGCAGTGTCGCGCCGCCTTGTGTCCAAAGGACACTGTAGCCATCCGGAATCGACAGGAGCTGGCGCAGGTTCGCTTCGCAACGAGCCGCCAACTCAACAAACTCCTTACTGCGATGACTAATCTCCATGACCGACATGCCCGTGCCTTGCCAGTCGGGAATGTCGTTGCGAATGATCTCGAGAACGTCGAGCGGTAGCGCGGCCGGGCCAGCACTGAAGTTGTGAACGCGAGACATGTATCTACTCCTCGTCGTCTTCAATCGATACGATTCGTGCAACACCGACCAGACGCTGGTTGGACCCGACGCGAATAAGCCTGACCCCCTGCGTATTTCGACCCTGCACAGAAATATCGTCCACCGGCGTCCTGACAAGCGTACCGTTTGAACTGATGAGCATTATTTCGTCTTCGTCACGAACCTGGGCGGCACCGACCGTGCGGCCATTGCGCTCAGACGTCTGAATAGCAATGACGCCCTGGCCGCCACGGCCCTGCACAGGGAAGTCATCAACGGACGTGCGCTTACCGTAGCCATTCTCCGTCGCAGTGAGAATGAGCCCATCGTCGATGATCGAAAGCGCTATCACCTCGTGGTCGGGAGGTAGCTTGATACCGCGTACGCCAGCGGCTCCGCGACCCATCGGTCGTACATCAGATTCTTTGAAGCGAATGCTCTTGCCGGAACTGGCGACCAGCAATATCTCAGCCTCGCCGTCCGTTATCGCAACATCGACAAGTGTGTCGTCACGCAGGTCAATCGCGATAATGCCGTTGGCGCGAGGTCGAGAAAATTGTGTGAGCGGAGTTTTCTTAACTGTTCCGCCGGACGTCGCCATAAAGACATAACTATCTTCGGTGTACTCGCGAATCGGCAGCACCGCACTGATCCGTTCGCCTTCCTCGAGCGGTAGCAGGTTGACGATCGGTTTACCACGCGAACCACGACTCGCTTGGGGAACCTGGTAGACCTTGAGCCAGTACATTTTGCCGCGGCTGGAGAAACACAGAATCGTGTCATGCGTGTTCGCAATGAAAAGATTATCAATGAAGTCTTCGTCTTTGACCTTCGTTGCAGAACGACCACGACCACCGCGTTTCTGTGCCTGGTAGACATCGATTGGCTGAGCTTTCGCGTAGCCGCCGTGCGACAGCGTAACCACGACTTCCTCACTCGGGATCAGGTCTTCGACACTGAGATCGCTGTGATCCTGAACGATTTCCGTGCGCCGCTCGTCACCAAAAGCCTCGCGAACTTCCGCGAGCTCATCACGAATGACTTGCAGCAGCATATCCGGGTCCGCCAATATACTAGAAAGTTCTTCAATTTGCTCTAGTATCTCTTTGTATTCACTGATAATTTTTTCTTGTTCAAGCCCGGTAAGACGATGCAACCTCAAGTCCAGGATAGCTTGCGCCTGCACCGATGAAAGCCGGTATTGGCCATTAACCATGCCAAACCCTTCGCCAAGTTCGTCCGGCCGGGTATCTGTTTTTCCGGCTCGCTCAAGCATGCCGGTCACCGAACCGGGCTCCCAATGTTTCGAAACGAGCGCTTCTTTTGCCTCAGCCGGCGATGCCGACGCCTTGATCAGTGCGATAACCTCATCGATATTGGCAAGCGCAACTGATTGGCCCTCGAGCACGTGAGCCCGATCACGAGCTTTGCGAAGATCGAATATGGTGCGTCGAGCAACTACTTCGCGGCGATGCGCTAGAAAAGCCTCAAGAATCTGCTTGAGATTCATGAGCTTCGGCTGGCCGTCATGCAGCGCCACCATGTTAATTCCGAAAACGCTCTGCATTGGAGTCTGCTTGTAAAGGTTGTTCAGCACGACATCAGCGACTTCGCCTTTGCGCAGCTCAATGACAATGCGCATGCCGTCCTTGTCCGACTCGTCTCGTAGCTCGCTGATGCCCTCAATGCGTTTATCGCGGACCAACTCGGCTATTTTCTCGATTAACCGCGCCTTGTTTACCTGGTATGGCAGCTCGTTGACGATAATCGCCTCACGACCACGAGCGCCGAAAGTTTCGACCTCGGTGCGAGCCCGGATATGCACACGCCCACGACCGGTTCGATATGCAGAGTAGATGCCGGCGGCACCATTGATGATTCCCGCGGTCGGGAAATCCGGGCCCGGCAAATGCTCCATCAAGCCTGGAATCTCGATAGCTGGGTCATTGATCAATGCAATGCAGGCATCGACAACTTCACGCAGATTGTGTGGCGGGATATTCGTGGCCATACCAACCGCGATGCCAGATGAACCGTTGACCAGCAAGTTGGGCAGGCGCGTCGGCATAACTGCTGGCTCGGACTCAGACCCATCATAGTTTTCGACGAAATCAACGGTTTCCTTGTCGATATCAGCAAGCAACTCGTGAGCGATTCTCGACATGCGCACTTCGGTGTAACGCATTGCCGCTGGCGCATCACCGTCGACCGACCCAAAGTTACCCTGCCCGTCAACGAGCATCGCCCGCATCGAAAATGGCTGTGCCATTCGGACAATCGTGTCGTAAACCGCCGAATCGCCGTGCGGATGGTATTTACCGATAACGTCACCGACAACGCGGGCAGACTTCTTGTAAGCCTTGTTGTAATCATTACCGAGCACGCGCATGGCGAACAGGACGCGACGGTGTACGGGTTTGAGGCCATCACGGACATCGGGCAATGCCCGACCGACAATGACACTCATCGCGTAGTCAAGGTAGGACTGCTGCATCTCCTCTTCGAGGCTTACCGACAGCAATTCCTGGGCAACTTCAGACATAAATACTCACAATATCAGCTAAATCCCGATCATCGACCGGAATCGTTTCAGCGCGAAAAACTCTGGGTTTTGGTTGGAAATAATTCTTGATTTGCCTTGGCTCGAAAAAGGCTCAAATTAGCGCTAAATCAAGGGCGCAATCATATCACAAAAGGGGCAATAACAGCAGCGTTTCAGAGCGATTCAAACACTCTGTAGACCGCATTGGTACTGGGGTTTGGTGACGGTATACTGCGCACTGCCCTAACGGCCGCTACGGCGATCCCCTATGACGATAATCCAACGTTGTGACACTTTGATATGTCCCGGATGGTGCGTGCCCATCGTGCCCGATGGCGCGGTACTTGCTGACCACGCCGTAGTGGTGACGGACGGTCGAATAATCGACGTGTTGCCGGCCTCTGTGGCACGTTCAATTTACCAACCCAGCGTGACCATCGACCGCCCGGGACATGTGCTTTTGCCAGGCCTCATAAACACCCACACACACGCCGCAATGGTTCTACTCCGGGGACTGGCCGACGACCTACCGCTCGAATCGTGGCTTAAGGACACTGTATGGCCCGCTGAGCGACGCTGGGTAAGCGCCGAGATGGTTCGCGATGGTACAGAGTTGGCCATTGCAGAAATGCTCACAGCCGGTATCACCTGTTTTGCTGATCAGTACTTTTTCCCGGAGATCGTTGCAGAAACGGCCATAGACCTGCATATGCGGGCGGTTATTGGCACGCCGGTAGCCGATTTCCCTTCTGCCTGGGCGCAAGACGCGAGGGAATATCTCAGCAAGGCGACAGACCTGGTGCACGACACCTATTCCGGTCACCCCCTAATCAAGACCTGCTTCGCTCCACACTCGACATACGCTTTGTCCGACGAATCGTTTGTCGAGATTCGGGTACTGGCCGACCAGCTCGATATCCCGGTGCAGATTCATCTGCACGAGACTGCCGCAGAGGTAGCAGATGCGGTGAAGAACACGGGCAAACGTCCGTTGCAACGGCTCGCAGAACTCGGTCTCGTTAACGCATCATTGCTGGTCATCCACGGAGTGCACGTGAACACCGACGAAATCGCTTTGCTGGCTGATGCCGGCGTCAGTATCGCCCATTGCCCAAAATCCAACATGAAGTTGGCAAGTGGCTTCGCGCCTCTCGCTGCCTATCGTGCAGCTGGCATCAATGTGGGCATCGGAACCGACGGCGCTGCCAGCAATAACACTCTCGACATTTTGGACGAAATACGAACGGCGACTTTGCTGGCGAAAGCCGTTGCGGGTGACGCGTCCGTGCTCATGGCGAGCGACGCTCTGCGGATGGCAACATTGGACGCGGCAAAGGCCATAGGAATCGCAGACCAGGTGGGTTCAATTGAAACTGGAAAACTCGCCGATCTGACGTGCATCGACCTCGATCGCTGCAATAGCCAGCCCGTGTACGATCCCATTTCACAAGTCGTATACACTGCACGTGCAGACCAGGTTTCAGACGTATGGGTGGCGGGACGGCATCAGCTGGAACGCGGCCATTTGAAGAACATCGATACGGACTCGCTGCGACTAAAAAGCAACGAGTGGCAGCAGCGGATAAACGCCAGCCAATTACCGAAGTGACGGAGCCAAGAGGAATGACAATAGCCCAGCATAATGTCGACGCAGAGGAAGTTGCCAAGTTCGATGCCCTGGCGGCGCGCTGGTGGGATCCCGATGGAGAATTTCGACCGTTGCACGATATCAATCCATTGCGGCTCGACTGGATTCGCAAGTACGCAGACCTCGACGGCCGCAAGGTTCTCGATATTGGCTGCGGTGGTGGCATCCTGACCGAAGCAATGGCCGCGGCCGGGGCCACAGTCACGGGTCTCGACATGGCTGAGAAGCCATTGGCAGTCGCCCGCCTGCATCAGATTGAATCAGGTTTGGACGTCGACTATCAGCACGGCACTGCGGAAGAACTGGCCCGCAAAAAGGCTGGGCAATATGACGTTGTCACCTGCCTTGAAATGCTCGAGCACGTCCCGGAGCCGTCACAGGTCATTGCATCTGCGTGTCAACTTGTACGTCCTGGTGGTGACGTATTTTTCTCAACGATAAATCGCACTCCCAAATCATTTCTGTTCGCGATCGTTGGCGCTGAGTACGTCCTTAAAATGCTGCCCGCAGGTACACACGAGTACCAGAAATTCATCCGCCCGTCCGAACTCGAATACTGGGCAAGAGACGCGGGTCTGCAACATCTGTCCAGTATTGGCATGCATTACAACCCGCTAACAAGGGAGTACACGCTGGCGCCAGGCCTGAATGTGAACTACCTGATGCACTTCCATCGACCGGAAACGAACCAGAACAATGAGTAGCCTTCCGGGCGACCAATATCGAGCCGTGCTGTTTGATCTCGATGGGACGTTGGTGGATACCGCACCGGATATGGTGGGTGCATTACAGAAGCTGCAACTGCGCAACGACATCGAACCGATTTCATATGAGCTTGGCCGAGCGAATGTGTCCAATGGAGCTATGGGCCTGCTGCGCGCCGGTTTTCCTCAGCTGGATACAAGCGGGCAGCAGGAACTTATCTGCGAATACATCGAACTCTATGAACAAGGGCTATGCAACCATACTGCTCTTTTTGAAGGTATGGCTGAGCTCTTGCGTATGCTCGAAGACGCCGACTACCCGTGGGGCGTCGTCACCAATAAGCCGTCGTATTTGACGGAACCATTACTCGAGCTGCTCGCACTCTCCGAAAGAAGCGCCTGCATTATTAGCGGCGACACACTGAGCGTCAGGAAGCCCGACCCAGGTCAGGTTCTGCATGCCTGCGAACTTATTGGTGTCAGCCCGGAACTGGTGCTTTACGTTGGTGATGCGCCTCGCGACATTGAAGCAGGTCGTGCAGCTGGCAGCGCCACCGTTGCAGCTGCCTATGGCTATATCCTCGCCGACGAAGATCCTGCCGACTGGGGCGCGGACGCAATTGCCCAGGATGTCGACGAACTCACCAAAATAGTCCTAAAAGGGGTTAGTCTGAAGCTCTGATGATGTCTCTTACGATTGATCCGCTGCTGCTGCAGTACGGAGCGCCGGCTCTCGCTGCCGGCCTCGCGCTGGGCGCCATTGTGGTCTGGCTTGTCATGCGTGTGCGCCAGAAGCGCTCCGCGGAGGACATCGTTGCGCTGGAAACTCGCATTAAGAATCAGGACTCATTGCAGCAAGAACGGGAAATTGCGTTCGAGGCGGCTAATGCGCAGCTCACCAGAGCCTTTTCGGAACTCGCTAACCAATCGCTCAAATCGAACAGTGAGAATTTCCTTCGGCTCGCCGAGCAAAACCTCGGTGCGCAACAAGAAAAGGCAAAACATGACCTTAGCGAGCGCGAGCAAGCCGTCGAGAACATGGTCAAGCCAATTCAAAAAGCGCTTGAAGCCGCACAAAAGCAGATTTCAGAACTCGAGAAAGCTCGCAGCGAGGCCTATGGCAGCATTCGAAGCCAGCTTGGTGCCATGCAGGACAGCCAGAATTCGCTGCGACAAGAAACACAGAACCTCGTCAATGCCCTGCGTCGCCCTCAAGTCCGGGGCCGCTGGGGTGAAATAACGCTTCGCCGACTGGTTGAATTGGCAGGCATGGTGGAACATTGCGACTTTCAGGAGCAAGTGCATAGTGTCGGCGAGGGGCAAATCATTCGACCGGACATGATCGTACGCATGCCAGATCAGCGCGAACTTGTTGTGGACGTCAAAACACCGCTCGATGCATACCTTGAAGCCGTTGAGGCCGGCAACGACACGCAACGCAAACTGGGGCTGGAACGGCATGCCAAGAACGTTCGCGCCCACATCCGAATGTTGGCATCGAAGACGTACTGGGAACAGTTCGACGAGAGCCCGGAATTTGTCATCCTTTTCATTCCGGGCGACCAATTTCTGAGCGCGGCACTTAACGAAGAACCGGACCTCATTGAATACGCGCTTTCGAAACAGATCATCCTGGCAACGCCGACAAGCCTGGTCGCCCTGCTCAAAGCCGTCGCCTACGGCTGGCGGCAACTGGCGCTTGCCGATAATGCAAAAGAGATACGGGCATTGGCGGAAGACCTGTACGGACGGCTGGCGACTTTCGTCGGGCACATGAATCGCGTTGGCAGGCAACTCGCCAGTAGTGTTGATCATTACAACAAGGCGGTGGGTTCACTCGAGCGAAATGTTCTTCCGGGCGCTCGCAAGTTCGTGGAATTGGGCGTTCATGAGAAGAAATCTATCGAAAAACTCGAATCGTTGGATCCGGTGCCGCGCACGATGATAGAAAGCAGTTCTGACGAAGACGATGCCACAGACCCCGCAGACGCAACGAACGAGAAGACCCTCCAGTAAACACCGCATTCGAAGGATCGCGTTTGGACATTGACCCCAAGACCTATTCGTATCCGCAGAACCTGTTGCGCGACCGGATCATATTGATAACCGGCGCTAGCGACGGTATTGGCCGCGCCCTGGCTATCCACGCCGCCGAACTTGGTGCGAAGGTCATTTTGCACGGACGCAATATCAAGAAACTGGAAGACGTTTACGACCACATTGAAGCTCTTGAGAACGCGCCGCAACCCTCTATCGCTGCAATGGATCTCGCGACAGCCACAAGCGAATCATACCGCTCGATTGCTGATGGCCTTGAGGAGGAATTCGGGCGCCTGGACGGCCTGGTCCACAACGCCGGCATCCTAGGTGATCGCTTCTCGATCGAACAATACGATGCAGTCAAATGGCAACAAGTGATGCACGTCAACGTGACCGCTGTTTTCGCTCTGACACAGGTCTGCATACCATTACTGCAGAAGTCGGATGATGCCTCGGTCATCTATACAAGCAGCGGCGTCGGGCGACAAGGCCGTGCGTTCTGGGGCGCCTACTCGGTGTCGAAATTCGCAACTGAAGGATTTTCACAGGTTCTGGCAGACGAACACCGGCACGGCAGCCTCAGGTCTAATTGCGTTAACCCCGGTGCGACGCGCACCAAAATGCGGCTTGAGGCCTATCCGGCCGAAGACCGGGACGCTCTGAAGCGTCCCGAAGAGATATTGCCGACCTACGTTTATCTTCTGGGCCCAGATAGTAAGGGCGT
>JAOTUU010000130.1 GCA_029863705.1 Gammaproteobacteria bacterium | reverse complement strand
TTACGCCTGGGTAAGGAATGCCTTCGGTGGGCGCTGGGGCTCGCGCGTCAGCTGGGGGTACTGGGTCAATACAACGGTCTGGATCCCGGCGATATTCATACTGTTTGCCGGTGTCCTGCGACAGCTGTTTTTTCCGGATTTGTCGATGCTTGGCCAGATCGTGATCGGGATCGTCCTCCTTTGGGTCACGGTGGGGCTAAATGCTGTAACGCTTGATATCGGCAAGTGGATTCCCAACCTGGGCGCGGTGCTCAAGATCGTCGTGTTTGTCGCAATCATTGCCGGTGCGGTCCTGTATGTTCAGGATCACGGCATGGCCAACGTTATATCGTTGGAGACGTTGAAACCGAACTGGAGCGCCAGCGCGCAGTACATACCGACAATTATCTACGGGATGCTGGGTTTTGAGCTCGTGAGCGCCAGTAGTGAAGAGATGGTGGATCCGGCGCGAGACGTGCCGCGTTCGATCTTCATTTCCGGCGCGATCATTATCGTCCTCTACACGGCAGCCACGATCGCCGTGCTTGCTGCATTGCCGACAGGTGATATCGACCTGGTCGAGGGGCTGATGGATACTCTCTATCTGTTCTTCGATTACGGGACAGCCGGGAGGGTATTCGTGACGGCCCTCGGTGTCGCAGCCCTCTATACGTTCTTTTCGAACGGCGTAACGTGGGCGTTGGGATGTAACCGTGCGGCAGCCGAGGCCGCGCAGGAAGGTGAATTGCCGCGGCTATTTGGCATCGAGAGCAAGGAATTAGGCACACCGGTCGGTGCCGCAGTTGCCATGGGTGTTTTCGGCACCGTCGCCCTGTTGCTCTACGGGTTTCTATCCAAGTCGAATGAAGATCTGTTCTGGTCCCTGTTTGCCTTCAGCGCCGTGATATTCCTGCTGCCCTATATCGCCATGTTGCTTGCGTACGTCCGCTCGCGCATCGCTGATAAGGATCGCCATCGACCCTACAAGGTGCCCGGCGGAAATGCGGTCGCGATATTCCTTGCTTGCCTCTGTATTGTTGTGCTTTCCCTGTCGATTCTGTTGTTCCTGTACACACCGGGTGTCGGGATCCAGTTTTCGGTTTTGGCGGGCGCGTTGGCCATGATTGGTATTGGCGAAGTGCTTATTCGGTGGGCCGAAATTCATCGTCGTCGTGACCAGCGAGTCGATTGATGGAACCGAAGTAGCGCCTTAACGCACAAAAACTTTATAGCCCCAGGGCTCGATCGAAAGCCGGGCGTTGGCAGCTAACGTTACGCTCTCGCCGCTGAAAAAGTCCATGTAGTCGCCGTGATACAGCGTCTCTTCAAGAGTCACTCGTTGTGGAGTGCTGGAAAAGTTGAACACAGCGAGTACTTTGTCATTGTCGTTCTGGCGGACAAAGCTGATGACTTTCGACGTCGCATCGTTTGGTACCCGAATCATTGGCGCACCCCAACCGCCGTTCCACAAAGCGGTGTTGCGCTTATGCAGTGCAAGCAGCTTGCGGTAGAGGTCACCGACTGGATGCTCGCGCCATTCGATGGGATCTTTCTCAAAGAATGCGAGCCGACGCTCATTGCCCGCCTCCTGGCCGTTGTAAATGAGCGGCGTGCCCTCACCGACAACGGACAACACGATCGCGGCCGGCAGCGCATCACCGAAGACCTCGAATTGGGTGCCCTCCCAGGAGTTCTTGTCATGATTGCTAACGAACACCAT
This sequence comes from Gammaproteobacteria bacterium, assembly GCA_029863705.1. Taxonomy (GTDB): domain Bacteria; phylum Pseudomonadota; class Gammaproteobacteria; order Steroidobacterales; family Woeseiaceae; genus UBA1847. The sequence goes on along the minus strand of JAOTUU010000130.1, from coordinate 6,731 downwards.
TCGCATACCACCTTCAGGGAAGCGGCTGAAGTCTCGGGCGTAATAGCGAACGAGCTTATCGAGCTCTTTCTTTCCGGCGACAATATCCGCCATTGTCTCGTACCAGCTGAATGCGTACGTCATGTCGAACGCTTCGGCGTGCAGGTCTCTGCCTTCCCACTCGGCGAGCATGAATACAGGTTTAATTGCGTCGAGCTCGCGCCGCGCGTTGTTCCAGAATTCGATTGGTAGATCACCGGCCACATCGCAGCGATAGCCGTCAATGTCCGCTTCCTTCACCCAGTATTTGAGCGCTTCAGTCATGTAACGCCGGACCGCCGGCTGCGAATAATCAAGATTGATGATATCGCTCCAGTCCCACCAGGGCGTGGGTTGGAAGTCGCCTTTCCAGTCTCGCTCGTACCAGTCCGGATGCTCTGTGCGCAGCGGATTATCCCAGGCTGTGTGGTTGGCGACCCAATCGATAATCACGTACATGCCGAGTTCGTGCGCGCGCGCCACGAAGTTCTTTAGGTCTGTGAGCGTGCCGAATTCGCCATTAACGCTGAAGTAATCCTTGACCGAGTACGGGCTGCCAAGCGTACCCTTGCGGTTCATCTCGCCGATTTCGTGAATGGGCATCAGCCACACGATCGTGATGCCAAGCTGTTTGAGACGCGGCAACTGTTCCGCAGCCGCCTCAAAAGTGCCCTCGGGAGTGAACTGTCGCGTGTTCAGTTCGTAAACAGCCGCGTTTTTCGCCCAGTCGGGATGTTGAATCTTGATGTAGCTCGTTGGCTGGTAAGGGTCGACGGCCTCCCCTGGCATGTCCGATGGCTCGCAAGCGGCAAGCGACAAAACGCCAGTGCCAATTAGGCAAAAGCGCAGGCGCCGAAGTATCGAGTTGGCCTTCATAAGGGCAAGCATATCGCGTTGATCGAGACTGTCTGTGTAATTCCCCCTATTGTAATTATTCGATAGGGATTAACACTCTCTATATACAAGCACAGCTAGCAACAAAGTATGTCAAATGCGTATGGCGGCGAGGCGGGTAAGGGTTGGTCGGCGTCCATCATATCGAAACAGGATCGTGGAAGATTTAGAGGCAATCTGATGTCAACAAAAAACCCTATCGAGCGACTGGCAAACGCACGTCATGAATTTGGTGAGCATGGTGGCGTCAATATGTCGATTGAAGCGAGTACCACGTTCACCGTCATGAAGCCGGGCACGATGCCGGAGCTGTTTGAAGGCAGAAAAACGGCAAAACAAGGCTGCTATCTGTACGGCCGGCACTTCAACCCGACCGTGTATCAGCTGAGCAAGCAGCTTGCTGCGCTCGAAGGCACTGAGGCCGCATACTGTGCGGCCAGCGGTATGGCGGCCATCTCCGCGGCAATACTGCAATTGTGCGAGTCCGGCGATCACATTGTCGCTTCCAACACGGTCTATGGCGGTACCTACGCACTCTTGCGCGAATTTCTGCCGGCCAAAGCGAATATCCACACGACCTTTGTTGACGTAACAGACCTTGACGCGGTGAAAGCGGCGATGACCGACAATACCAGGATTCTCTACGCTGAAAGTATCGCTAACCCGACGCTGCGCGTCGCCAATATTCCCGCTCTTGCAGAAATCGCGCACGCGGCTAATTCGCAGCTCGTCATTGATAATACCTTCAGTCCGCTGCTCCTAAGTCCCGCAGCACTGGGCGCGGATGTTGTCGTGCATAGCATGACCAAGTTCATCAACGGTGCGTCCGACATCATCGCGGGCGCGGTGTGTGGTAGCTGGGAGTTTGTTCAGGGGCTAATGGATTTGCACACCGGTCCCCTGATGATTTTAGGGCCGACCATGGATCCGACTGTCGCCTCGAAAATCAGCCTGCGCATCCCACACCTGGCATTGCGGCTGGTAGAACACGCAGCGCGGGCCCAGGTGTTCGCGGAGCGCCTGCAGGCATCGGGTGTGTCGGTTGCCTATCCCGGACTGCCCGAGCACGCCGATTATGAGTTGCTGGACGAGCTACGCTGCGAAGACTACGGATTTGGTGGCATTCTAACGCTGGATCTGGGCAGCGAAGAAAAAGCGAACGAGCTTATGGATGTATTACAGAACCAATACGGTTTTGGCTTCATGGCGGTAAGCCTGGGCTATTTCGACACACTGATGTCATGCCCGGGAAGCAGCACGTCCAGCGAAATGACGGACGAAGACAAGTCCTCTGCGGGCATTGGCGCCGGCCTCGTTCGAATGTCCGTTGGCTACACGGGAACTGTCGAACAGCGCTGGCAGCAATTGGAAAGCGCATTGCAAGGCATCGGCGTAATTAGTGCGCCGCTCGATTCGGGAGATTCAAATCGGGCCCGATGAGGCTGTTACTTTCGTTCCGGTGTGGCAAGGTCTTTGAAGAAGTCTCCAATCGTAATCTTGGAAAGGTCGATCAGTTCACCGGCATCGAGAAACGACCCACCACAGGAACCGCAAGTCTCGTACCAGATATGTCGCTGTTGCGGGTCGACCACCCTCACCATTGATCCGCTGCAACGCGGGCACTGATAGCGGTCAATGACATTGCTTTGTTTCCCTACGCTGGCATCGCCTGTGTCGATGGCAACTGCTGCGCGATTGTTCCGCATAAGTTCAATTTCGCCGGCGTCAAACCAAATGCCCTTGCAAATTTCGCATCGATCGACCTCGGTGCCTTCAAATTCGATTTGTTCCATGTCCGCTCTGCATTTCGGACATCGCATCGCGCCCGACCAAAAGGCTCCGGCTTCCGCTCCACTGATTCCAATTGTGTATCGCGGCGCCGCCTTCTGGCCACCTCGTGGCGGCGTAGTGTCTTCGGGTCGATGCCGGTGAAAGCTGATCACAACAATCAGCACTACGGCAAGTACGCTGAGCAGCGCGTAGGACTGCATATAGCTCGACTGTTCGGCTACGGACCCGTAAATTTTTGAGCCGACCGCGTGGCCAAGGTTCGCGACCGACATATATATTGCGAACTGCGTTGCGGAGAGGGTGCTGGAACAGATCGCCATCGCTAACGCAATGACCGCGACCATGACCACGGGCATCATCATCACCCAGACAGATAACATTACCCGAACGTAAGTTGTGTCCTGCCACAGGTGTTGTGTCTGGGAGATCAGCAGAGCGTGTATCGCGACCAGCGACGTTGCCAGGAACAGCATGCGCTTTGCTCCCATGCGGTCAATCAAGGGGCCGACCGAGAGGGCTACGACGGCACCGATTAGTCCCATCATTGCAACGAGCTGTGACCATTGCGATGTCGTGTATCCGAATAGATTTATTGCCGCGATCGGCATTAGTGCCTGACCGTAACCGTAAATCAGCCCGTCGCAGAACATAATGGCCATGACGACCACGCTGCTCCGAATCCAGAGTATCTTGTTGATTCCGCTGAACACCGCGATAAAAGAAGAGCTGGCACGGTGAACAGTTGCCGCGCTGCCACGAGTCCACGGCAGCGATCGTTCGCCATCGCGTTCAACGATGAAGAGCATTGCCAGTAGTGGCAGGCTGGCAACGATTGCCGCAAGAACTGCCGTGGCTTTCAAGCCCCAGATAGTAATCAGTACGCCCGATACCGCGGCGGTTACACTCCAGCCGATGGCCTTGCCAAAACTCATGAAGGCATTAAGGCGGCCTTGCTCCCTGACCGGCGTAAGGTCGATCGACATGCCGTCGACGGCGACATCCTGAGTTGCCGCAAAGCTGTTGATCAGCACGCCGATCAGCATCAACAAGCCGATCTGCTCGGCGGGGCGCTCGACCAACATCAGTGCAAGCAAGGATAACGACAGGCCGAGTTGCGCGCCGATTACCCATGGCCGGCGCCGTCCCATGGGTAAGAACTCGTAGCGATCCATCAATGGTCCGGTCACCAGTTTGAAGGCCCACGGCAATACAATGACGGCGAGATAGGAAGCGATTTCTGCAGCACCAACACCCTGGCTGGCGAGCCACGCGGGAATGGCGATCGATAGCAGACCCTGCGGAATGCCCTGTGCGAAATACATGATCGAACCTGTCGCGTATCGAATACGCGAACTGTCCGAGAGAGCCAAAGTGCTTGCCATGTGTTGAATCCCCAGCAATTATTCTTGTTATGAAGTTGATACTAACGGTTTTTGCTGCCGGTGACTTCTGAACGGCAACCTTGCATTGCGCATGACATTATAGAAGGTCTATAGCTCCGACCAAATCTTAGTACTTGATGGACACCACGGTCATTGTGACGATGTTCTCGCCAGTCTTAAGCACAATCTCATCATCCACGTGCTTCGCCAACAATGCCTTCGCAAGTGGTGAGTCCATACTGATTGCGGATTTTTCCGCGTCTGTTTCGTCGGGCCCTACAATTCGATAGGTGAACGTTTCTCCAGCCTCGTCACGGACTTCTACAAAGGCACCAAAAAATATCGCATCATTTTTTGGCGACTCTCGGACTACCTTTAATGTAGGCAGGCGCTTCTGCAGATAACGTATTCGCCGATCCAAACCACCGAGTTCTTTCTTTCGGTAGATGTACTCGGCGTTCTCCGAGCGGTCACCCTCGGCAGCAGCTTCGGCCAGAGCTTTAACAACGTCGCGGCGGCGCAGCCATATGCCCTCCAGTTCCTTTTGCAAAGCAGCAAAGCCCGCCGAGGTTATATACGGCGAAGACGGCGGAACTGGTGGTCGCCAACGGCCCATGACATCAAAGCCGCGCGGCGAGGCGGCTACCCTGGTCAATAGCACGCTTGGCATCGAGTTCGGAGGCAACATCGGCACCGCCGATCACGTGTGTGGCAACGCCGGCGGAGTCCAGTGGCTCCTGCAGCTCCCTCAACGAGAGCTGTCCTGCACACATCACAATATTGTCTACGTCGATCCAGGTTGGGTGCTCGTGCTTTTCGCCGTAACTGATCAACAGACCTTCGTCACCGATACTCTCGTAATTGACGTCGCCGATCATGCGGACAGCGTTCATCTTCAACGTGGCGCGGTGAATCCAACCCGTGGTTTTTCCGAGCCCGGCGCCGAGCTTACCGGCCTTACGCTGCAGAAGCGTAACCTCGCGCGCGGGTGGCTTTGGCGGCGCTCGATTTGTCGCGACACCGCCGCGCGCCTCGGATGGATCGACGACGCCCCACTCGCTGAGCCACTCGTCGAGGTGCATCGTCGGCGAGTTGCCGTCTTGCACCAAAAATTCAGCGACATCGAAGCCGATGCCTCCAGCGCCGATGATTGCGACCCGCTTGCCAACCGGAGAATGATCGCGCAAGACATCAATGTAGCTCAGTACTTTCGGATGCTCTTGCCCTGCAATTTTCGGGTCTCGTGGTACGACACCGGTCGCAATGATTACACCGTCGTAAGCTTTGGCTATCAGGTCGTCGGCGCCGACCCGGGTATTCAGGTGCACGTTGACGTTTTTCAGTTCGATCTGGCGCTTGAAGTAGCGCAACATCTCATGGAACTCTTCCTTGCCCGGAATCACTTTGGCCATGTTGAGTTGACCACCGATTTCCGCGGCTGCCTCGTACAAGTCGACGTCGTGTCCGCGCTCGGCCAGAACCAGTGCGGCGGAGATGCCTGCAGGCCCCGAACCGACAACGGCGAAGCGCCGACGGGTTTTCGCCGCGAGGTAATTCAGGTCCGTCTCGTGACAAGCTCGGGGGTTCACGAGACAACTGCTCATCTTGTTGGCAAAGGTGTGGTCCAGGCATGCCTGGTTGCAGGCGATGCACACATTGATTTCGTCGGCGCGCCCTTCACGCGCTTTCTTCACAAATTCGGCATCAGCCAGCATCGGCCGGGCCAGCGAGACCATGTCAGCGCAACCGTCGGACAGTATCTGCTCCGCCTTGTCCGGCAGGTTGATTCGATTCGAAGTCACCAATGGAATGGCGACTTCCTGTTTCATTTTTTTCGTTACCCAGGCGAAGGCGCCCCGTGGTACTGACGTGGCGATGGTCGGTACCCGCGCTTCGTGCCAGCCTATGCCTGTGTTGATGATCGTGGTACCGGCAGCTTCGATCGCTTTCGCCAAAGTTACTGTCTCGTCCCAGCTGTTACCGTCGGGAATCAGGTCGATCATCGACAGCCGGTAGATGATGATGAAATCCGTGCCTACCGCTTCGCGGGTTCGCTCGACGATCTCGACGGGCAGGCGCATTCGCTGTGAATAGTCGCCGCCCCACTTGTCTGTGCGCTGGTTGGTGTGTTTCACCAGGAATTCGTTAATGAAGTAGCCTTCGGAGCCCATTATCTCGACGCCATCGTAGCCGGCATCGCGCGCCAGTTGGGCACAGCGGACGAAATCCCGTATCTGCTTTTCCACGCCGGCAGATGACAACTTCCGCGGAGAAAATGGTGTGATCGGCGAGCGTATGCGCGAAGGTGCAACTGACAGTGGATGGTAGGCGTACCGTCCAGCATGCAGTATTTGCATCGCGATCTTGCCGTCCTCGGCATGCACCGCGTTTGTCACCTGGCGGTGTTTGGCGGCCTCGCTGCGAGTCGTTAGCTTGCCGGCGAAGGGCTTTACCCAGCCGGCGCGGTTTGGTGCATAACCGCCGGTGATGATCAGGCCGACACCGCCGCGTGCGCGCTCTGCGAAATAGGCTGCGAGGCGCTCGTGCTTATTGCCGTCTTCGAGTCCCGTGTGCATGGAACCCATGAGCACACGGTTCTTGAGCGTAGTGAAGCCGAGATCCAGTGGTGCGAGGAGGTGGGGGTAA
>JAOTUU010000236.1 GCA_029863705.1 Gammaproteobacteria bacterium | reverse complement strand
AGCAGTTTCTGACGGCTGGAATAGTGAAGCTGCGGCGAGCACGCACCGCATAATCTAGTGAGCGGGAACCAAATTATTGGGGACATTCTTAATTTAATGTACTAATACGTTAAATTAAGAATGTCCCCATTTACCCTACATTTTTTGTGGTGCAAGGTAGCCAAGCTGCAGTAACCGGTCGGCTAACCAGATCATCGGCAGCCCGATCAACGCGGTCGGGTCATCGGTCGTGACTGACTCGAACAACACAAAGCCGGCACCCTCGATTTTGAAACTTCCCGCGCAGTCATAGGGTTTATCGTGGCGCAGGTAGGTATCGGCGAGTCGTCGATCAAACTCCCGGAAACGGACGGTGGTCTTGTCCGTGTGTTCGTAACGCATACGTCCGATCGGATCGAGTATGCAGACGGCCGTCAGGAACGTAACAACATGACCGGATGCGGTGAGCAGTTGTTCGACCGCCGCCTGGTGATTTCCGGGTTTTCCGAGAATCGTATTGTTCAGTGCAGCCAGTTGGTCTGCCCCAATGACGAGGGCGTCGCGCGCGTTGACGGCCACGGCCTCTGCCTTTTTTCGTGCCAGGTGACGAGCAAGGTCACCCGGATCGAGCCCGAGGTCGTTTCCTTCGTCCACGTTTGGCGACACCGTTTCGAACTGCTGCAGGAAGCGCTCCAGCAGGTCGCGACGGTACTGCGATGAGGAGGCGAGAACGATCGCCGGGGCAGACGGATTTTGCATAAACAAATCAGAACGTTAAGGGAATCGCCGCAAATATTACCGGGTTTGTCGGCAACTACTAGCATTTATCGTGAACGCCCCGCCCAACATGCTTTGACAGTGGCTCCCCGGGTCCTTATCATGCGCGCGCCATGGCTAATCCGCTGCGAGATCGCCGTACCGCGGCCGAATGGGCGGCGGCTGGGCAAGTTATTGATTTTGCTGAGAAACTTAGTTGTTTCGAGCGGTTGGCATCTGTTGTTGAAGAGGATCTTGCTGCGCTCGAACCTGCTAAGATGCCGGCCAACTGGCGCGATTCGGTCGTCACCGGGAAGCTCGAATTCGGCTTTGCGGACGCGCAGCGGCGCGTGCCGGCAGTGGCTTGTGATATGACAGTGACCGTGGATGCCGTCTGTCAACGATGTCTTGAAGCGCTCCGACTGCCGCTGGAAACCGGGGCGGAATTGTTGCTTCTGGGGCTTGAGGAAACAGCGGAAGATTACGAGGACCATGAGGTTTGGGAACTCGAAGAAAGCACGCTTCGACCCCAGGACATCGTGGAAGAAATGCTGATTATGGCGCTGCCGTTTTCAGTGATGCACGTTGATATGGAATCGTGCAGGGCGTTGTCTGCTACGGCCGATGACGAGGAAGACAGGACAAAACCGTTTGCCGCATTGCGTGCGCAAATGACTCAAGTTCAATAGAGCCCGGCTAAGCAAAAAGGGCAGGAGAAGATTATGGCTGTTCAAAAAAGTCGCAGGACCCCCTCAACGCGCGGCATGCGGCGCTCGCACGACAAGGCGAAGAAGCCGACGCTGTCGGTGGATCCGACTTCCGGTGAAACCCATCTGCGGCATCGCGTAACGCCAGACGGTTTCTATCGCGGCACGCAGGTTGTTACTCAGCCTGAATCTGACGAAGACGAGTAAGCTCATCCCTTGATCGGTCGGCGCTTGACCGGCCTGTCTAACGGTGGGATCACACTCAACTATTTCCCTTGATGCGATGAGCGGCGACCTAGGCGCCGAGATCGTTGTGCGAGCGGCCGCCGCGACGCTGCAGAAATACACTCACCTTGATCTGATACTCGTCGGTGACAAAGTCGAGCTTAAAGACCTTGTCACTCGCATCGTCGGTCATGAGCCGCGCTTGCGCATTCATCATGCGAGCGAAGTCGTGGCGATGTCCGAGCCGCCGGCCGATGCGCTGCGGAAAAAGAAAGATTCCTCGATGCGTGTCGCGATTAACCTGGTCAAGTCAGGCGAGGCCGATGCGTGTGTCAGCGCGGGAAATACCGGGGCGCTGATGGCCACCGCCCGATTCGTACTGAAAATGCTGCCCGGTATCGATCGCCCGGCAATTATTACTGAGCTGCCCGCCAAAGGCGGCTCGCTGCACATGCTGGACCTCGGTGCCAACGCGCAGGGCAGTGCAGAGCATCTGTTTCAATACGCCGTCATGGGGTCGATTGTCGCCTCGGATATCCTGCGCATCGAAAAACCGAAAGTCGCACTGCTCAATATCGGCGCCGAAGACAACAAAGGTGATGAGACGGTCAGGGATGCGGCGGCGATGCTCAATGCGAGCACGCTGAATTACATTGGATTCATCGAGGGAAGCGATCTTTTTTCCGGCAAAGCCGATGTTGTGGTCACGGACGGCTTCACGGGCAACGTTGCGCTCAAGACGATGGAAGGTACGGTCGGACTTTGCGTACACTACCTGAAGCGTGCTTTCACGCGCAGCTGGTTGGCGAAGTTACAGGCCCTGCTCGCGCGCCAGGTCCTCAAGCGTCTTGCTACGGAGATGGATCCGCGAAATTACAACGGTGCGACTCTGGTCGGACTAAATGGTATCGTGATCAAGAGCCACGGCAGTGCGGACACCTACGCATTTCAACATGCCATTGATACCGCTGTCGTCGAGGTCCGCAATCAGCTGCCGCAGCAAATCGGCAAGCTGCTGCAAAAGGAAATGGCATGACGTATTCGCGCATCGTTGGAACAGGGCGTTATTTGCCAGAACGCATCATGACGAACTTCGATCTGGAAAAGATCGTTGATACGACCGATGAGTGGATACGAACGCGCACCGGTGTCGAACGTCGCCATGTCGTCGCTGAAGATCAGACCACGTCGGACATGTGTGTCGAAGCGGCGAAAGTCGCGATTGAAGATGCCGGCGTCGACATTTCCGATATCGATCTCGTTATTACGGGCACCACGTCGCCCGATCTCATCTTTCCGAATATCTCCACGCTGATTCAGCATCGGCTTGGCATCCCCGCGTGTCCTGCTTTCAGCCTGGAGGCTGCATGTACCGGCTTCATATATGCGCTTACGATGGCCGACAAGTTCATCCGTTTGGGCGATGCCAAGTGTGCGCTGATCATGGGCGCCGAGTGCATCACCAAATTTGTGGACTGGAGCGACCGCAATACCTGCGTACTGTTTGGTGACGGCGCCGGTGCGGTCATCGTAAAACCGTCAGAAGAACCGGGCATCATGTCCTGTCATCTAGGCGCCGACGGCCAGTACAAAGACTTGCTGTATTACCCGGTCGGTCCGTCCAAGAACCTCGAGAAAGCCGGTACCGATGAGGCTGCAATAATGATGACGGGAAATGAGGTTTTCAAAGTAGCCGTCAAAACGCTGGGCGGCATCGCCGCGGAAACGCTTGAGAAAGCCGGCATCGAACAAAGCGAGCTCGACTGGCTGATTCCTCACCAGGCGAATATTCGCATCATCCAGGCGACGGCCAAGCGCCTGGGACTGCCGATGGAAAAGGTCATTCTGACCGTGCAAGACCACGGCAACACGTCCGCCGCGTCGGTGCCCATGGCGCTCGATGTTGGTATTCGCGACGGTCGCATAAAAAAAGGCCAGCTGATCCTGATGGAAGCCTTCGGCGGCGGTTTCACCTGGGGCTCGATCCTGATGCGACTCTAGTAAATGGGAATAATGGGAATAATGGGGACATTCTTATTTTAATGTATTAATACGTTAAAATAAGAATGTCCCCATTATGGTCGGCGATGCTGGATGGTTTACCATAGGCCCACGCAGATCGGTCCAGGACAATGAATCCGAAACTCATAATTGGTAACAAGAATTACTCATCGTGGTCGCTGCGCTCGTGGCTGCTGCTCAGGGAATCAGGAATTCAGTTCGAGGAACACAGAATTGTTCTCGATACTGAAACCACGGCGCAGGAGATTGAATCGTTCTCCCATGCGGGCCGAGTTCCCATATTGCAATTGGGCGACCTCACAGTGTGGGACACGCTGGCGATTGCCGAGACCGTCGCCGAACGATGGCCGGATAAGCAATTGTGGCCGGCGGACCCGGACGAACGCGCAATTGCACGGTCGATCTCGGCCGAAATGCACTCCGGCTTTCCGCACCTGCGAGAGTGCATGCCCATGAACTGCCGCGCGATGGGGCGCATCGTTCCGCTGCCGGACGAACTGGGTCGCGATATCGATCGCATCATTGCCATCTGGGCGGATTGCCATCGCAAGTTCGGTGACAGGGGTGGCTGGTTGTTCGGTGACTTCTCGATAGCTGACGCGATGTTCGCACCGGTGGTGCTGCGGCTGCGGACCTATGGCATTAACCTACCGGAGTCTGCCGGATTCTATCCGCACCGCCTGCTGCAAAGTAAAGCGATGCAAGAATGGCTCGCTGCAGCGGAGTGTGAAACCGAAGTCATAGAAGCGGACGAGAAAGGGCAGTGATACGTCGCCTGGTTCCGTGCGTTGCCGCTTGTTTGCTTGCAGCATTACCAGCGCGTTCCGAAGTTTACGAGTTGCCGCCGAAGGGCTTTGACGTCATCGGGGCGATCGCCACCGTGACGGCACGCTACGACGATACGCTTGTCGATATCGCGAGACATCACGGTCTCGGCTACCAGGATATCGTACGTGCAAACCCGGGCGTCGGCGTCTGGCTGCCGGGCGAGGGAACCGAAGTGGTATTGCCTATGCGCTTCGTGTTACCACCCGGACCGCGCGAGGGGCTGGTACTGAACCTTGCCGAATATCGCATGTATTATTTTCCGAAGCCCCGCGACGGTGAGCCGGCCTATGTCTACACGTATCCGATGAGTATTGGGCGCATGGACTGGGAGACGCCGCTCGGCGAGACCAGGATTGTCGCAATGGCGAAGAACCCGGCATGGTATCCACCGCAATCGGTACGGGACGAGCACGCCACGGATGGTGATCCCCTGCCAC
>JAOTUU010000129.1 GCA_029863705.1 Gammaproteobacteria bacterium | reverse complement strand
ACAAGATCATGAGGCAGCTCTCGCGCATATACGAAGAGCAGCCGAACTCGAACCCTCCAACATTCGATACGTCTATGTTTATGGTGTCGCCGCAAATTCGCTTGGCCGTAGCGACGAAGCGCTGGAGATACTCAAGGACGCCTGGCTTAGGTTCCCCGGTGATTTCGATATCGGCTACGCACTTGCGACAATTTCGAGAGACAGCGGTGACCTTAAAAGGGCGACGGTCGTGGCTACAACACTCAAGTCACGATTCCCTGATAACCCGACCGTCGATGCGTTGTTGCAAAATATCGCGGAGTCGCACTAGTTTGCCTCCCGATATCTTTATGGCTTCCTGGACAGGTAGAATTGATAGGAACCTAAGAGTTGTCGCGAGGAGCAAATCAAAATGAAAGGCAGCATACGAAGCGCGGTGTTGATTATTCTACTGACGGCAACGAGCATCGCGTCGGCGCAAAGCTGGGGTCCTCGAAACCTCGAGGAGATGAAGGCAGAAACGCTGCTGCGCGCGCGCGACGGCAAAGGGCCGATCGGCAAAGTCAAAATGGAGGATGCCGAGCGGGCAGTCGCTGCGATCCAGGATCTGGAACGGGATACCTGGGCCGCGGCCTGGTCGAGCATAGGTGACGAATACCTGCTGCGTGCCAAAGCTTCGTCGTCACCAGCCGAAGCCCGGGACAACTATTATTATGCGTGGCGTTACTTCGACATCGGTCGCTGGCCGACGGAAAAGCACTCACCCGGAAAGCGCAAGTCCTACGAGAAAGGACTGCTCGCGTTTCGCGAATACGGCCAGCTTCTCGACCCACCGTTGGAGACCGTGCGCATTCCGTTCGAGGGTAAGGAAATCGTGGCCTACCTGCGCATACCCAATGGGATACGGCCTGCGCCCCTCGTTTTTGGTATGAACGGACTGGATTCGCGCAAGGAAGGCGTGATGGCCAGGAGCGACGCCTATATTCAAAATGGCATTGCCGCGTTTGCAATCGACATGCCGGGCACGGGGCAGGCACCCTTGCTGATCGATATTGGTTCGGAACGCATGCTTTCTGCGGCACTGGATTACCTGTCAGAAAGGCCGGACATCGACGCCGCGCGGATCGTCGTGCAGGGTCGAAGCTGGAGTGGTTACTGGGCCGCAGTGCTGGCGTATACCGAACGCGATCGCATTCTGGGGGCTGCGGTACACGGCGTCGGGATTCACAATTACTACCAGCCTGAGTGGCAAAAGACCGCCATCATGAGCGGAGAATATCTTTTCGATCTGTTCCCGGCTCGCTCAGTCGTTTACGGCGTCGATAATATGGAGGACTTCCTGGCATATGGGCCCAGGCTGTCGCTCGTGACTCGAGGCTTTATCGACAAGCCGTCTGCGCCCATGCTGCTCGTCAATGGCGAGAAGGACAGCCAGCAACCGATTTCTGACCTGTATTTGCTGATGAAGCACGGCGATCCAAAAACGGTGTGGGTTAACCCGGTTGGTGGTCACATGGGCAGGTCTGCCCAATGGCCGGATAGTCGGGTTCAAGCCGAGGTAGTGCGGCCATGGCTGATGCGTCAACTCGGAGTGGAACCCATCAAGCACTAGCCGTGTCGAGCCCAGGGACTGCTACTTTAAATTCGAGACTTAGTTCCATAGTTGGAACTCGTCAAATATTCGCAACTTGCTTCCGAACGCACGATTTTTGCGTTCGGCCAGGAGAACAAAGTGGCAACAAACATAACTAAAACACTCGGATCCGCACCCGTGGTCCCGCTTGTACAGGCAGACGACCCGGCAATAGCGGTTAAGACATCAAGGGCGCTCGCAGCCGGCGGCCTTACCGTGGTCGAAGTCGTGTTCCGTTCGGATCGCGCGCTTGAATGCCTCAAGGCTGTTGCAGACGAAGTCCCCGAAATGATCGCTGGTGCAGGAACAGTCCTGAGCGCGAGCCAGGCTGAGGCCGCGTTCGATGCGGGGGCGCACTTTATCGTTTCTCCTGGACTTGATGATGGTGTGGTCGCAATCGCCAAAGAACGGGGCGCCCCTGTTTACCCCGGAATCGTTACGCCCGGAGAATTGCAGCACGCTTATAACCTGGGTCTTGATGTGGTGAAGTTTTTTCCGGCCTCGATCGCTGGCGGCATACCGGCGATAAAAGCGCTGTCGAGCGTCTTTCGTACAATGCGCTTTATGCCTACGGGCGGCATTTCCCCCGGCAACCTCGCTGACTACCTCGGTGTTCCCGCCGTACTTGCTTGCGGCGGCAGTTGGCTGACCCCGGCCGAAGCAATCGCAGCGAACAATTACGACAAGATCACGACGCTCGCCGAAGAAGCTCTGCAAATCGCGGCGCAGGCAAAAGGCGATAAATAATGACTGACTTCATCAGCTTCGGCGAAATCATGTTGCACCTGAAGTCGCCTCATCTACGTCGCGGTAAATTTCTCGCAGTTGTCGTCCCTGCAGCAGGTCGACGAGAATGTGCCCGACAATCGGTAGCCAGATCGAGCCACTGACGACGAACAGCGCGCCGAAGGCTAAGCCTACGAGACCGGTACGTATCATGCCGCTAAATCCCTGGTAGCTGTGTGCGAGGCCGAAAGCGACAGATGACACCAACACGGCGGGCCAAAGTGCCATAAAGAACGACAGGTACCACAGCATAAATCCGCGGAAGACGATTTCCTCGACGACGCCCGCCGTAACGGATAGCCGATAAAAGCTCGCGAGGTCCCGATCATCCTGCGGCAGGAAGTGGCCCAGGTCTCCGAAAGACGCACGGTGTTTATCTCGCTCGGGTTGCGAAAGCTGGCGACAGGATTTCGTAGACAGGATCATCGCGATACTTCCTGCGGCTATCAGCGCGGCACAGATCCAGAAGGCTGTTCCACTGGCGCGGACAAAACCCAGCGCACTGGGGTCGCGAGACAGGCTGAAAAAGCCTGCGAGGAGAATGGCCAGAAAAAACCACTCAATTAACTGCGTTTCGCGGTAAAGCTTGACCCGGTCGGCAGGTTCCCCTGCGGCGATCTTTTGCAAGTATCGCCTGTACTGCAACCAACCGTGGATTGGCTGCACGATAAACAGTACGAGAATCAGAAAATGGTCGAACAGGGTCATCGCTTTTGGTATCCTGAATATTCACCTAAGTGTGAACAATCATATTCACGAAAGCGTGAATAATCAAGAGAAATTTCGATAACGAGTATCTGGAATGCAGGAAGTATTTAAAATCAGTAACTTAGAGCAGATTCGCCTGCTCTCAGATCCCTTCAAGTTGAGCATCATGCAGGAATTCGCCGAAGGAGAGCGAACGACGGGCGAAGTTGCCAGGGCTCTGAAACAGCCAATCACCAGGCTTTATCGCCATGTCGACGCGCTGCACGCAGCCGGCCTTCTGGAAATTACGCGGGAGCAGCAAAAACGCGGCACAGTTGAACGACACTTCCGGGCGGTGGGCAGGCGCTTCGAAGCGGATCATGCCTTGTTTGCTGACGATACGGATGAAGATTCTGACGCAATCAGAAAGATGTTCAGGGCCAGCGAAGATGAAATCGTCAATGCCATCAAGTCGTCGAGCAACGACGACCGCGAGGCGATCTTTTTAAGATTACGTATGCGAGGAACGCCCGAACGACTGGCCGAATTGCAGCGTCAACTGACCGCGTGGGTCGAGGAAGTGCAGGACAGTGATGATACTGGCGAGGAACAGCTCGAAGCCGGAGCCCTGGTCGCGTTCTATCCTATCGACCCCGGCGCCGAATCATCAGCTTAGGGCGTTTCCCCACGCAAAACCTTCGAATACCAATCAGTATCAATATTGCCGCCCGTGAGGATGACAGCAACCTTGCGACCCTGCATCCGATCGCGTTCCTGCATGAGTGCAGCGAGTGATGCCGCGCCAGCACCCTCAGCGATGTTATGCGTCGATCGAAAGTAGAGACGCATCGCTTCGGCTACCTCGTCGTCAGTCACCGTGACAATTCGCTCAGCGCCCTTCGAGTAGATCTCGAATGCTTCCGCAACGGGCACGCGCACGGCCATGCCATCGGCAAAAGTGTCAGCACTTTCGGTTTCTAACAACTGGCCGGCATCGAATGACAGTTTGGCCGTCTGTGCTTCATCAGAAACGACGCCGACGATCCTGGTCTTTAAGCCCAGGGCATCGCGCGTTGTGATGAGGCCGCTGATGCCAGAGCCACAACCGATAGGCACATAGACAGTCTCAAGATCTGAAACGCGCGTAAATAACTCATAAGCGTAGGTCGCCACACCGCGAACAAGCTCACGGTGAAAAGGCGGGACGATCATCAGACCTTCTTCTTCTGCTACCCGCATCGCTTCAGTTCGTGCGGTGTCGAAATCATCCCCAAACTCGATCAGCTCGGCGCCGAAAGCACGCATCGCCGCATTCTTCTCTTTTGAGTTGCCATGCGGGACGTAAACTTTGGCGCTCAGCCCTGCTGCTGTCGCTGCCCGAGCCTGGCTCTGGCCATGGTTGCCGCGCGTCGCTGTACAAATACCACGCACCCCGGGGTGTTCGCGCACAAGCCAGTCCATGAACGTAATTCCGCCCCGGACTTTGAAAGCACCGGTTGGCGTGTGGTTCTCGTGCTTCACCCAGACCTCGGTGCCCACAGCTTCATTGATGAGCGGCCAGACGTATTGCGGTGTCGGCAGCATCTGGGAGCGGATCAGTTGAGCCGCGTGCTCGAGCTCGGTCTTATTAAATAGTGGCAGCGTTTTGCTCATGTGCCGAATCATACAAGACCCAGGCTAAGTAGATGCTCTCATTTCGTTTATCAAACAGGCCGTGTTATATGCGAAATGTCTGGAGTAAGTGTCGTTTGAAATGAGTTTCGAACTACAGTTTTTTGGCGCAACGGGTGAGGTTACGGGCTCGCTCTACGTCATTCGCGCCGGTGGGCGTACGGTCATGCTTGAATGCGGTCTTATTCAGGGCGGCAAGGAAAATGAAGAAAGAAATCGACTTCCATTTCCCGTTGCGGCCGATGAAATAGATGCCGTAATTCTGAGCCACGCTCACATCGACCATTCCGGTCGCGTACCGCGCCTGGTGAAGCAAGGCTACGAGGGTCCGGTTTACGTACAGAATGCCACCAAGGCGCTATGCGAAATCATGTTGCCGGACTCCGGCTATCTCAATGAAAAAGACGCTGAATGGGAAAACCGCAAACGCCGCGGTACCGGCAAAGCGTTTATTCAACCACTGTATACGCGAGAAGATGCTGAAAAGAGCCTCGAGCAGTTTGAGAGTGCGCCATATGGCCAAGCCATCGAAGTCGTTTCGGGATTGACGCTGCGATTTCATGATGCAGGACACATCCTCGGCTCCGCCATCGTCGAACTGGTCTACGCGAACGACAATGACAGCCGCAGGCTGATTTTTAGTGGCGACCTTGGCTATCGAGATGCGCCCGTAATGAATTCGCCAGCGACGTTCGATCACGCCGATGCGGTATTGATGGAGAGTACGTACGGTGACCGACTGCACAGGCCCGTAGCGGAAACCATGCAGGAGATGAGCGATGTATTCGAGGCGGCAAGGGCGGCACAGGGCAACATCCTGATCCCGGCGTTCACTGTCGGCCGGACGCAGGATCTGTTGTACCTGATGGCCGAGAACTATGAACGCTGGAACCTCGACAGGTGGCACATATTTCTTGATAGCCCCATGGGTATAGAGGCCACCGAGGCCTACTCAGAATACCGCCACCTTTACGGCGCAAAACTCTTCGGGCCCGAATCAAGTTTGCCGGACTTGCCGAATTATCACGAAACACGCACGCCTGAGGAGTCGATGGCGATTAACGAGATTCGCTCCGGTGCGATCATCATCGCAGGTAGTGGCATGTGTAGCGGCGGGCGCATCCTCCACCACCTGAAGAACAACGTCTGGCGGCCGATGTGTCATTTACTTATCGTCGGATACCAGGCACGGGGAACGCTCGGCAGGCGAATCGTCGATGGTGCCGAAACTGTCAAGCTTTGGGGTGACGAATATCGTGTTCGAATGCAGGTGCATACGATCGGCGGACTGTCTGCGCACGGTGATCAGGCCGACTTGATGGCCTGGTACCGGAATTTCGACAACACGCCGCCTGTGTACCTGGTGCATGGTGAGCGCGATGCACAAAAAGTGCTGGCCGGGAAAATGCGCAAGGAACTCGGCGCACCCGTGTCGATCGCCGAACATAAGCAGAAGATAAGAATTGAGTCACGCGGCGGTCGGCCGTGAATTGACGGCGATGCCATTGTGTAATTAGATGGCGGAATGGCAAGCTGAGGAGGACGTTCTCATGTCGAATTTGGTACCGCCGCATGGCGCGGACTCACTGCAGCCGCTACTGCTTCCACAAACCGAGCGGGCCGAAGAGGCGAAACGGGCCGAGCACCTGAAGCCGGTCCCACTGTCCAGCCGTGAAGTTTCCGATCTGTTCATGCTTGGCATGGGCGCCTACACGCCGCTAGCCGGTTTCATGGACGAAGCAGATTGGCGCGGTTGTTGCGAACACATGCAGCTTGCCGACGGACTTTTCTGGCCCATCCCGATAACTTTGTCCTGCACGCAGGAGCTCGGCGACAGTATTGGCGCGGGTGAAGATGTGGCATTGGTCGATGGGGAGGCCGGTGAGCTGCTCGGCATCCTCACCGTCGAGGAGAAATATGCGATAGACCGAGAGCTCGAATGCTCGCACGTGTTTCGCACAACCGATCCTGCGCATCCCGGCGTCGGAAAAGTGATGGGCCAGGGACCGGTCAACCTGGGCGGGCCGGTGCGCACACTGTCGGAAGGCCATTTTCCAGAAACCTATGCCGGGCTTTACCATCGCCCGGCGGACACCCGGGCGATGTTTCAGGACAAGGGCTGGTCAAAAGTAGCCGCGTTCCAGACGCGCAACCCGATGCACCGCAGCCACGAGTATCTGACAAAGATCGCTATCGAAATCTGCGACGGCGTGATGATCCACCAGGTGCTCGGTGCGCTCAAGCCGGGTGACATTCCGGCCGAGGTGCGGGTAAAGGCGATCGATGCGCTCGTGAACAACTATTTCGTGGATGGCACCGTTCTGCAGGCGGGTTATCCCATCGAGATGCGTTATGCCGGCCCGCGCGAAGCCTTGTTGCACGCGGTGTTCCGCCAGAATTTCGGCTGTTCACATCTCGTGGTCGGGCGCGACCATGCCGGTGTCGGTGACTATTACGGGCCGTTCGATGCACACCATATTTTCGATACGCTGCCAGAGGGCAGCATGAAAACCGAGCCGCTGAAGATCGACATCACCTTTTTTTGCTACAAATGCGGCGGAATGGCAACGGGCAAAACCTGCCCGCACACAGCCGAAGATCGGCTGGCCATCTCAGGTACAGGGCTGCGTCAAATGCTCGCCAAGCATGAGCCGATCCCGGCCGAATTTAGCCGCGCCGAAGTCATCACGGTGCTGCAGGAATACTACGATAGTCTTGGGCGTCAGTAGTTATTCTGATTGACAGCATCAGCTGAAAGATTTACAAATTAGAAAAATCGAATATTCTTAAGTCGGTCGGAACTTTCAATTGGGGTAATTTGATGTTCACGAGCAATCCGTTCGCCGAGCTTTCGGCGTCCCTGTCACCCTCAGTCATGCAGACCTATATCGTCGTCATGATAATCCTGGTCGCAGCGGGGACGATATACGACGTGCTGCATAAGAAGAGCGCCAGGTATTTTCGCGAAAACATGCGCAAAGCAAAAGCCAGCTCGACAAACAAAGTCGGTGGCGGCGAGGCGATTTCCATGGCGATCAAAACCGCCGTTGTAGACGTCGCCGCGTCCGGTGAGTTTTGCAACCCGCGGCGCAGAATCGCCCATCTCCTGACGATGTACGGCTTCCTGGCTTTCGCCATCACCACGGCCATTATGGTGTTTCAGTACCCGACGCCCGCCACACCGACGCCTGCCATCCTGCCGCAATTGTGGTGGTTGGGAGCGCTGATGGTTTGCCTCGGTGGTTACTGGTTCTGGTTCTTCATTCGCGTCGACGTTGCAGCCGAGGGCAATTCGCCGTTTCGGATCATGCGTGCTGACCTGTTCATCCTCTCGCTGCTGGCGAGCGCGACATTTGCGCTCATCTGGGCATACCTGCAGTCGAAAGGTCATCCCTGGACAATGGCGGCATTCGGATTGCACATCCTCGCCACGACGTTGTTGTTTGGCTCGGTTCCCTGGTCCAAGTTTGCGCACATGTTTTTCAAGCCCGCAGCCGCTTTCGAGAAAAGGATGTCGGCAGCGAACGGTTCCAGGAGCAATCTGCCGGCTCCTTCTGACCAACCTGAAACGTTTGGCAAAGTAGGCCATCAACCCCGACATTATTAACCAGCTCTTTATTGGTCTTCGATACCAAAGGAACGGAATACCATGCCGACATTTGTATATATGACCCGTTGCGACGGTTGCGGACATTGCGTCGATATCTGCCCGTCCGACATCATGCACATCGATAAGACCTATCGACGCGCCTACAACATCGAACCCAATATGTGCTGGGAGTGCTACTCCTGCGTAAAGGCTTGTCCGCAAAATGCGATCGACGTGCGCGGTTATGCTGACTTCGCCCCTCTTGGCCACAGTGTTCGCGTGCTCCGCGAA
>JAOTUU010000128.1 GCA_029863705.1 Gammaproteobacteria bacterium | reverse complement strand
GCGCCGCCGTCGCACCGGCGTGGCCACTGCGACTATCGTTCTCCGTTCTATCGGCGCTGTTCATGGTGCGCGCCTTCATTACGTACCACGACTATATGCACAACGCGATTCTGTCGCGTTCACGACTTGCATGGTTGTTGTTCCGCATTTACGCCGCACTTTCGCTCACGCCGCCGCGGTCGTGGAAAAAGAGCCACAATTATCACCATGGTCATGTCGGTAAGATCGCTGCCGCCAGCGTTGGTGCGTTCCCGATCATGACCACCGACATGTGGCGCGACGCCTCGCGGTCGGCGCGATTGGGCTATCGGATCGAGCGTCATCCACTGACATTACTGGCCGGGTATCTCACAATCTTTTTCTTCGGCGTCACTTTGCTGCCATTCCTGAAGAACCCGACCCGGCACTGGGACTCGATGCTTGTGCTGCTCGGCCATGGCACCCTGATAGCCGTCATGTGGATATTTGGCGGTTTTGACGTTGCGTTTTTTGTCGTCCTTCTGCCAATGACGATTGCGTCGATGATCGGCAGCTACCTGTTTTTTGCGCAACACAGTTTTGAGAGCATGCACGTCTTGTCTGCGGATGCCTGGACGTATTACAGGGCGGCGATGGAGTCCTCCAGCTACATGAAGCTCAGCAGGCTCATGCGATGGTTCACCGGCAACATTGGCTATCATCACATCCATCACCTGAACGTGCGTATCCCGTTCTATCGGCTTCCTGAGGCAATGGAGGCTATTCCCGAGCTCCAATCGCCCGTGACCACGACGCTCTCGCCCCGCGACATCAAGTCGTGCTTCCGCTGTTGCCTCTGGGATGAAGGGCTGCAGCGAATGGTCTCGTATAGAGAAGCCTCCAGAGCAGCGCAGGCGGCCTGACCCGGAAAGTCTCGCCGAGCCTGAGTTTATTCGCTCCGCAACGTGAACCGAGTTTTATTGCCAGATGTGAAGCTGGTCTCAGTTTTGCTGGCTGCCAGTGACCAATAATGACCGCTGGTTATCTGGCAGCTTCGCATTGGGCGACTTTGCCAACGTAGCTACCTTGAAATCTTCTGGTTTTACAAGGCGCTGCGGCAGGGAGGTCGTGAGATGAGAGCAAAAGACGATATACATTCCAATGGCTGGCGCATTGCACTGATCGCAGCCGCGCTGATGGTCAGTGGCTGCGACGCGGTCAACGAGCTCGCCAACGAAGGCGGTGACAACACTTATTACTATGTCTCGCTTGGTACGTCGTTGTCGGTTGGTGTGCAACCCAATGGCAGTGGCCTGCCGGTTCCGACAGACGACGGTTATGCGGACCAGCTTTTTGACAGCATCAGGCCTGCATTCAATACCGCCGAGTCGCAGGTTCGCGAGCTGAAGCTCATCAGGCTCGGCTGCCCGGGAGAGACCCTGGATGATTTTGTCAACGGCGGGAGCTGTCCGTATTTGGCAGGATCCCAGCTCGCTGCGGCGGTCGACTTTCTGACTGACAATGCCGGCAAGATCCACCTGGTCACGATTGACATTGGTGGCAATGACTTTCGTAACGGTTACGATGATTGCGTAGGCACAGCGGACCCCATTGGCTGTGCTGACACATTGTCGACGCAAATCGTTGCGGATTTGGCTCCTGTGCTGGCAGCCCTGCGTGCTGCCGCCGGTCCCGACACGACCATCATTGGCATGAACTACTACAACCCCTACCTGTCGTCCTGGTTGGAGGGTGATGCCGGCATGGCGCTTGCCGCTCAGTCGATGGAAGCGGTCGCGAATGTGTCGGGCTATCTGGACGCGACTTACGTCGCCGCAGGAATCCCCTTGGCTGACGTTGCCCTTGCATTCCAGTCAAACGACGAGACGCTCGTTGCGTCGACGCTGCCGCCACCAAATGACCAGGGGCTGTTGCCACTCAACGTGATGAACATCTGCTTGTTCACCTACCAGTGCGCTCCCGATCCGAGAGGACCGGATATTCACGCCAATACTGCCGGATACAGTCTTATCGCGGCCACCATAGAGCCTCTATTGCCCTAAAGGTCTGTGTTCGCTTATGGAAAAGGAAGTGCCTGTTTTGCAGGCATTTCTTTTTTTTTGCGCGTTATTTTGACTGCAGTGGCGATTGATCGACGAATATCAGATCGTCGGTTGCAAAGCCCAGGTCAGCCGCTTTGCTAACGAGTTTCTTGACGGTCGTCGGATCCAGGCTCGGTGTGCGGCTCAATAACCATAGGTAGTCGCGATCGGGACCAGCCACCAGGCTGTATTGGTAGTCAACCTTATCCAGTTCGACGACATTGTAGCCGCCGTAGAAAGGTCCGAAGAAAGACACCTTGAGCTGGCCAACGTCCGAGTCACCAGTAAAGTACGCTTTGCCAATCGCTTCATCCCACGCGGCGGCATCAACGTTATACCCCCTGTTGATAACATGAACGCCGCCGTCACTGCGCATGCTGTACTCGGCCGTGATATGCGTCAGGCCCCGCTCGAATCTGTGATCCAGCCGAGCAATCTCATACCAGGTACCAAGGTAGCGGTTGAGCTCGAATCCAGTCACGGGGTCGACGCCGTCAGGCGCGCCGGAGCAACCACTTTGAAGCGCAAAGGCGGGCAATACGAGACAAACAAGCCAGGTCGATTTCAGTGAGTTCATTCAAATGTTCCGTTTAATCGTTCAAATAGGAGAGGCTGGTTGCATCAAACGCCTTGAGCGGCCGATTCGCCAATTTTTCAAGAGTCGCTGGATCGGCCACGTTGTTTTCGGCAAGCATAATCAACTGGTCGCGAGTAACGGGAAAGAACGGCAGCCAGTCAAGCAGCGATGCAGCCAGTTTCATCGGCCCAATCGGCATGGGCAGGATCCACTTTTGGCGATTGGCCGCTGCAGCGATGCGACGAATCATTTCCGGCCAGGAAAGAGCTTCGGGTCCGCCGAGCGTAAATGTTTTTCCAATAGCGGACTTCTGCCCAAGGGAATTGCATATGGCCGCCGCGACGTCACCGACGTAAGCGGGTGACATCAGAATCTGACCGTTGTTTGGACTGAACCCGGAAAAGAAACCGAGGGCCGGTACCGGACTCGCTACCATGTCGCGATACAACTGCGTCGCAAATTCCATGGTTCCTCTCGGGTCACCGAAAATTACGGATGGTCTGAAGATAGTGGTGTCCAGGCCGCTAGCACTAATATGCTCTTCGGCGCGCAGCTTCGTCTCCTGGTAAGGCGTGCCAGGTCTCTTGATGCCGTTGGCACTTATCAGGACAAATCGTTGAACGTTAGCTCGCCTGGCTGCCGCGGCTGCTCGAACAACACCTTCGTATTGTGTGTTCTCAAATGTGATGTGCCGCTTCGGAAATTCTCGTAAAAGGCCTACACTGTAGATGACGGCATCACACGCCAGAACAGTCTCATCCAACGCTGCGTCATTATTCAGATCACCAGGCGTCGTGCGCCAAATCGTTGTGTTCGGGACCTTGTTCTCACTTCCCGGACGAACCAGCAGCGACACCTCGTGTTGGGCAGCGCAGAGCGCATCCACTACATGGCTTCCAACAAAGCCGGTACCGCCAAACAACGCGATTCTCATCGATTCAATTCCAGTTCGTTAGGAGTACAGGCTAGCATCTGCGTTAGGACAAGAAAATTGTCAGATAATAATTGTTACAAATGATCACGAGGGGTTCACAGGTGGACTTCTTTTTCTTAAGGCCGGATCGGTAGCATGGTATCTTTGCGCGAACGATGATACGTCGGGAAATCATCGGCAATTAGGCAAGTGATTCTGAATGACCAGAACGACTGACACGTTGCGGGACGCGATGCCGGGCCTGCTCCTGAGTGCGACCATCGCACTTGCCGTGAGATTTGTTAGCGACCGGCTTGGTGGTCCTGCGATGTTATATGCCTTGTTGTTTGGCATGGCGTTTAACTTTCTCACCGAAGATGCGCGTTTTGCACGAGGCATTCGTTTTGCGAGTCGCAATATTCTTCGAATTGGGGTCGCGCTGCTTGGTCTGCGCATTACGACAGTCGAGGTGATGGAGCTCGGCTGGCCGGTGGTTGCCCTGATCGTGGCGAGTGTAGTGGCGACTATCTTGATTGGCGGACTCATCGGACGTGCCTTCGGTTTGAAAGGCGATCAGTCCATCCTTTCGGCAGGCGCAGTTGCGATCTGCGGCGCGTCTGCGGCGCTTGCGATAGCATCTGTACTACCGTCACACAAAGATTCTGAGCGCAACACGATTTTGACTGTTGCCGGTGTTACCGCGTTAAGCACGGTCGCCATGGTCTTTTACCCGGTATTCGTTACTTACCTCCAGTACGACAACGCTACAGCAGGCGTTTTTCTTGGGGCGACGATCCATGATGTTGCGCAGGTGGTTGGAGCCGGTTATATGATCTCTGACCAAACCGGTGAGATATCTACGCTCGTCAAACTCATTCGCGTAGCTTGTCTGGTACCGGTCGTAATTACGATCTCGCTGATAATGCACCGCCGCCGATCCCCGGAATCCGGCAACGAGCCCCTGCTTCCCTGGTTTCTCATTGCGTTCGTCGTGCTCGTGATCGTCAATAGCCTGGGCTGGGTTCCCGAACAAGCGCACGCAGCGTTGACGCCGGTGTCGAGCTGGTGCCTGCTTACTGCCGTCGCGGCGCTCGGGGTCAAGACTTCACTCAAGGCGCTGGCCGATGTCGGCCCTGTGCCGGTCGGAGTCATGTTAATTCAGACCGTTTTTCTGGCCGTGTTTGTGTTTGGCGGTATCAAGCTGATCGCTTAGTCGACCGCATCCAAACAGAATCCGCTGGCAGCACCCGGACGGGCAGATCCCGCATTGTGTTGTGCGCAACTGGGATCAAGTCCCAACGCCTGGGTTGATGAGCTGAAGCTGTATCGGCCCAGGGACTTGTCGGTGCTTATCCGGCATATTCTCGGCAAGCGGCGCAGGGCGGTAGTGCCTGAGTCAGTGATGAGCGAGAAATCGTTCCCGACGCTGACTTTGACGCGATTTGTCTGAGCTTTGTTGATCACGAAATACCGCCGAGGTGTGCGGACCTGGCGATTGCCGAAATACGCCGAATATTGAAGCCCGGTGAAGAATTGATTGTTGCGGAACCTTCTTCCCTGCTACTTGAACTGCGGGCGACGGACCTATGTCGCCGATTCGCTTGGCGCGGGCTTTATTTCAGACAATTGGCGCGGCACATGCACGAGCCATTTCTGGTTCCACGGCAGCCGAAAGATCACGTCCAATGGCTGGCAGCGAACGGGTTTTCACTCGTGGAAGAAGATCAGTCTTGTCCGATACACCAGTGGAGCGCCGGGAAGGGCTGGTAAATAAGCATTAATGCTTATGGCTTACAGCGCGATTCAGGAGGATAATAGAAAAACATTTTGTGTCCCCGAGATCCAGACAAATGACAGACAATAAAGCGCCTGTTGGCGACAAAGCACCGCTGCATGCGGTGCCTTCAAAGCCTGCCAAAAAGAAGGATGTCGATGTGAATTCTCCGGCACATATTCTTGGTGAGATGCGTCATAGCCCTGAAATGATCAAGGAGCTGTTTCGAACGGGGCAGTATCCCTACAAGACCAAAATACGTAAAGCGGCCTATGAGCATCACAAGAGCGAACTTCAGGTCGAGTTGTTGAAGGTACAGAATTGGGTCAAGCAAACGGGGCAGAAAATTGTCGTCATTTGTGAAGGCCGCGACGCCGCAGGCAAGGGTGGAACGATCAAGCGATTCATGGAGCATCTGAACCCTCGTGCCGCGCGCGTCGTCGCTCTTGAGAAGCCGACGGAGCACGAGCTCGGCCAGTGGTATTTCCAGCGTTACGTGAAACAATTGCCGACGGCTGGTGAAATGGTGTTCTTCGATCGCTCCTGGTACAACCGGGCGGGCGTCGAGCGCGTCATGGGTTTTTGCAGCTCGTTGCAATACCTCGAGTTCATGCGTCAGGTGCCTGATCTCGAGCGCATGCTGGTTCGGTCGGGTATCAAGGTATTCAAGTACTGGTTTTCGGTAACTCATGAAGAGCAGATGCGTCGCTTCCAGTCTCGATCTGGCGACCCACTCAAGCAATGGAAACTGAGCCCTATTGATGAAGAGTCGCGCGATAAATGGGAGGAGTACACCGAGGCGAAAGAAGCGATGTTTTTCTACACGGATACCGCCGACGCGCCCTGGAACGTCATCAAGTCCGATGACAAGAAGCGCGCCCGTTTGAATTGTATGCAGCACTTCCTGTCACACCTGGACTATCCCGATAAGGACGAGCACGTTGTACACGGCCCGGATCCCCTGATCGTCGGTACACCTTCTCAGGTTATTGAAAAGGACCGTCACCTCTGGGGTTGATCGTTGGTACCACGCTGAACAAGGTGGATTACGGGTAAATTGCCTGATTCGATTGAGTCACGGCGCGGAAGCAGCCATAATCGCGCCCGGTCCGCGTCGGCTTCCCCGCGACGGTCAGCCGTGAACTCCGCCAGGCCCGGAAGGGAGCAACGGTAGCGGTGATACCGGGTGCCGGGGATCAGCTGGCGCGGGCCACTCCCCGGGCTTGCTCCTCACTGTCCTTGCGATACACTGGCCAATTCCGATTCAGCCTGGCCTAAACCTCCCGGTCTAACGTATGAGCTATCTTGTTCTGGCGCGCAAATGGCGGCCCAAAACCTTCTCCGACACAGTCGGGCAGGAGCATGTGCTCAGGGCCTTGGTGAATGCGTTGGAATCAGGGCGGCTGCATCATGCCTATCTTTTTGCGGGTACACGAGGCGTTGGTAAGACCACCATCGCCCGAATTCTCGCCAAAGCGCTTAACTGCGAAACTGGTGTAACCGCGGAACCCTGTGGCACGTGCAGTGCGTGCAAAGAGATTGATGAGGGCCGATTCATTGATCTTATCGAGGTCGATGCCGCATCGAAGACCAAGGTCGACGATACACGAGACCTGCTGGATAATGTTCCATATGCGCCGGCGCGTGGACGCTACAAGGTATACCTCATTGATGAAGTACACATGTTGTCCAAAAGTTCGTTCAACGCGCTGCTAAAGACGCTGGAAGAACCACCACCGCATGTAAAATTCCTGCTGGCCACGACAGATCCGCAGAAACTCCCGGTCACTGTCTTGTCGCGATGTCTCCAGTTCAATTTGACGCGTTTAACGCCGCGACTTATTCAGGATCGCCTTGAGTATATTTGCAAGGCAGAGGGGATCGAAGCAGAAAGCTCGTCGCTCGCGATGATCGCCCGGGCGGCGGATGGGAGTATGCGCGATGCACTAAGTCTGCTCGATCAGGCCATTGCGTACTGTGGTGGCAATGTCGAGCAAGCGTCTGTTGCGGTCATGCTGGGGACTATCGATAGAGAGCACGTGTCCCGGCTTATCGAGTTACTTGCTTCCGGCGACGCTGCTGGCATCATTGCGGCGTTGGAGGAGATCGACACCCAGTTTCCGGACTACGCGCGGCTGCTGGAAGACCTAGCGCGTGACCTGCAGAAGATCGCCGTATGCCAGGTGGTCGGAAGTATTGATGATGATGAGGAACTCAGTAACGAACACATTGCCGCGCTGGCCGAATCGTTGTCTGCTGCCGATGTTCAGCTTTTCTATCAAACGGCATTGATTGGACGACGCGACCTGCACCTGGCGCCAGATCCGCGCGGCGGAGTGGAAATGACTTTGCTGCGGATGTTGGCGTTTCGCCCGGCACAGGCCGGTCAATCGGGCGGGCCTGTAGCGGCAGGCGGATCGCAAGTTAAAGCTGCTGCTAGCAACACTCCCGCCGCGGCTGCCAAGCCTTTGCAGGCAAAGCTCAGTGACCCGGCTCGCAAAGCGGCCGGGCAAACCCAGTGGCAGGATCCCGACTGGAAGTCGCTAATGACTGAAATCGGTTTATCCGGGGCGGTGCGGTTGCTGGCCGGCAATTGCGCGCTGCTGCGACGTGAAGGCAATACTCTGTTTCTGAGTCTGGATCCGCGCTCTGAATCGATGTTAACGCGGCAACGCAAGGAAGCGCTGTCGACGGCATTGTCAGACCATTTTTCGGAGCCGCTGCTCGTCGACATCAGCATGGGCGAGGCCGTCGCTGAAACGCCCATGCAAGAGGAAACGCGGCTTGCCGACGAGCGTATCGAGGCCGCCATAGAATCGTTGGAGTCAGATCCAAACGTGCAGGCACTCAAAAACATGTTCGATGCCGAGCTGAAGACGGACTCCATCGAATTGATCAACCCGACGCAAGATGAGCAGATACGGAGTAGGGAATGAAAGGTGGAATCGGCCAGCTGATGAAACAGGCCCAGGAAATGCAGGCCAATATGAAGAAAGCGCAGGAGGAGATGGCTTCGATAACGGTCGTCGGTGAGTCCGGCGCGGGTGCCGTCCGAATCACGATGACTTGTCAGCACCAGGTTCAAGCGGTTGAAATCGATGACGCGATGATTGGTGACGACAAGGAAATGCGCGAGGACCTTATTGTTGCGGCGTTCAACGACGCAATTCGCAAAGTAGAATCGACCGTGCAGGAGAAGTATTCTGGCATGGCATCCGGGATGGGTTTGCCGCCCGGATTGAAGCTCCCGTTCTGAGTCGCTACCTCACGTGTCCTACTCACCACTGTTAGTTCGTTTGATCGACGCATTGCGTTGCATGCCCGGCATTGGGCAGAAATCCGCGCAGCGAATTGCTTTTCAGTTATTGGAGCGAGATCGAGAGGGCGCCACAAATCTTTCATCAGCTCTCGCCGAC
>JAOTUU010000127.1 GCA_029863705.1 Gammaproteobacteria bacterium | reverse complement strand
CAACAAAGCCGCAGCGCATCGCCGTCATGAGTCGCTTTCTTGCATTAAATTGAGCAACATCTTCTCCGCCGACTCCTGTTCTGCATTTCGTCGTGTCGAACCAATGCCATGAGTTGGACTCGAGGCACCCGAAACGCTACAGCTCACTTCGAAAGTCTGCCTGTGCGCCTTGCCCGTGACCTCGGTCAATTCATATTCCGGCAATCCCATTTGTCGAGCCTGTAGCCATTCCTGCAGGCGGGTTTTCGGATCGCGCAGGGAATCAATGGTCGGGAAATTCTGCAGCCTGTCACCGAATGTTGTTGCAATAACTTTCGCTGCCGCATCGAAACCGGTATCGAGATAGACGGCGCCGAAAATCGCCTCTAATGCATCGGAGAGAATTGATTCTCGACGATGGCCGCCGGTCTTGCGCTCCCCGCTGCCGAGAGTCAGATGTTCCCCAAGGCCTATGTCAGCCGCGAGTGCCGCCAGCGAAGTATCTTTGACAAGAGATGCACGCAAGCGGCTCAGGTCACCTTCGTGCGCCATAGGAAAGGCCCTGAAAATAATTTCGGAAATAACGAAATCAAGCACGGCGTCACCGAGAAACTCGAGTCGCTCGTTGTTGTCTCCGCGGGCACTGCGGTGCGTCAGTGCTTGCTCAAGCAAGCGAGCATCTTTGAATTGATAATCCAGCGCTTTATTGAGCCAGGTCTCGGCCTTATTTGCCACTATCGCTCGTTTATGTTGGTTCGCGCTCCGACGGTCGCGATGGCCGTAAGGCTCTAGCGGCGTATGAGTGCGGTCTTGTTGAAATGCACAGTAAATGAAACGTTATAGATGAACGGTGCAGTGTGGTCATACTCGGCCTTGACCTCCAGGCCGCCGTCAACGGCTGTAACTGAAACGTCACGATAAGTAATGACGCCAACACTGTCTACGTCGAAGCGGCGGGAAATAGAACTGCGAACCACTTGCCGAGTCGCTTTTTGGCCATCGAATTCCTCGAATACACCGTCTATAACGCCGACGACCTTCATGTAATTCAAATAAACCGGCGTCAGACGAATTGCGGCGAAAGCGAATAAACCGACAAACACGGTAAGAATGATGAATCCGAGTGTCGTCATGCCCGCCTGCTGGCGAGCCATGCCGTAAGTTGTTCGCTTTATGCCGTACATAACCTGTTCCCTGCACCAAGCCTGGCGCCGCTCTGAGCCAATAATCATAGCCAATTTAGCGTAATTTTACCGGCCAATTCAGTGACTTGCACCACATTATTGGATCTTGGTACCAACCCGGTCC
The DNA here is from genome assembly GCA_029863705.1 of Gammaproteobacteria bacterium. Taxonomy (GTDB): domain Bacteria; phylum Pseudomonadota; class Gammaproteobacteria; order Steroidobacterales; family Woeseiaceae; genus UBA1847. The sequence continues at coordinate 7,467 of JAOTUU010000127.1, read as the reverse complement.
CAGCGCGGCCACTGCAAACCGTCCACGTGCATCCAGATTCGTACCGCCTCGCCTACCAGGTTGGCCTCCGGAATGGCACCGATAAAGCGGCTGTCTTTGCTGTTATCGCGGTTGTCACCCATCACGAAATAATGCCCCTCGGGGACACGGTAGACTCCGTCGCGCACCGAGTAAGATGGATTGCTGATGAGGATGTCGTGTTCGCGTTCACCGAGAATTTCTTTAAATCGTGGCTCAAGGTTGCTCGCCTGTTCGTCTTTCATCAATTGAATCGGCTCGCCATTAATGACCAGGCGGTGACGCTCGTACACGACCTCATCGCCCGGCAAGCCAACGACACGCTTAATGTAGTTGATACTTGGATCGGACGGAAGGCGAAATACAATAACGTCGCCGCGCTCAGGTTCGCCGGTTTCGATAATTTTGGTCTCGGTAACCGGAAGGCGTAACCCATAAGCATATTTCTGGACGAAGATGAAATCGCCATTCAGTAGAGTCGGCATCATCGAACCCGAAGGGATTCGAAACGGCTCAAATACAAACGAGCGAATTATCAGGACAAATAACAACACAGGGAAAAAGGAACGCGAATACTCGACAATTGTCTGTCGGACCGCAGAACCCGAACTCTTGTCCTTGTCGCCGCGCATCAGAAATTTTTCAACCGCAATAACAACACCAGTGAACAGTGTCAGTACGGTTAATATCAATGCTAAATTTATACTCAAAACAATCTACTCACTTTTCGACCCGCAGGACGGCAAGGAACGCTTCCTGCGGAATTTGAACGGATCCTACCTGTTTCATACGCCGCTTGCCGGCCTTTTGCTTTTCGAGAAGTTTGCGCTTTCTCGAAATATCGCCACCATAGCATTTCGCTGTAACGTTCTTGCGAAGCGCTTTGACCGAGCTGCGGGCAATGATCTGGCTGCCAATGGCCGCCTGAATCGCTACGTCGAACATCTGTCTGGGAATCAACTTGCGCATCCGATCGACGAGATCGCGGCCCCGCGATTGTGCACTATCACGATGAACTATGACCGATAACGCGTCGACCCGTTCCTTGTTTATGAGCACGTCCAGTCGCGCGAGCTGCGCTGCTTCGAACCGCTCAAAATGATAGTCGAACGAGGCGTAACCACGGCTCACCGACTTGAGCCGGTCAAAAAAGTCCATGACCACCTCAGCAAGCGGCATCTCGTACGCAATCGATACCTGGCTACCGAGGTAGCGTATATGCTTTTGCACGCCACGCTTCTCGATGCACAACTTGATAACCGAACCGACATGCGTCTCGGGAACGAGAATATTGGCGGTGATTATCGGCTCGCGAAGTTCGGCAATTTCACCTGCAGGTGGTAGCTTCGATGGGTTTTCCACATGAAACAGGTTTCCGGAATTATCGACGACTTCGTATACGACCGTCGGTGCCGTGGTAATCAGCTCGAGGTTATACTCACGCTCGAGCCGTTCTTGCACGATCTCCATGTGCAACATGCCGAGAAACCCGCAGCGGAAGCCGAACCCAAGTGCAGCAGATGTCTCAGGCTCAAAATGTAATGCCGCGTCATTAAGACGTAGCTTCTGCAGTGCCTCGCGAAAGCTCTCGTAGTCATCCGAAACGATTGGAAACAGCCCGGCAAATACGCGTGGTTGAACTTGTTTGAACCCGGGCAACGGTGCTTCACAAGGCTGGCGTGTCAAAGTCAAAGTGTCGCCAACGGGCGCGCCGTAAATGTCTTTAATGCCAGCAATGACGAAACCGACGTGGCCGGTCTCTATTGAATCCCTGTCTTCCATCTTCGGCGTGAAGCAGCCTACCCGATCGGCAACGAACGATTCACCGGTCGACATGACCGTTATTTTGCTTCGCTTTGGCAAGCTGCCGTTCATGACACGCACGAGAGACACGACGCCGACGTAGTTGTCGAACCAGGAATCGATAATCAGGGCCTGAAGTGGAGCGTCCGGCTCACCTTCAGGCGCCGGAATATTGCTAACAAGTGACTCCAGCAGCTCGGGAACACCGACGCCGGTCTTTGCGCTGACTTCGACAGCATGCGACGCATCGACACCGATGATGTCCTCTATTTCGGCCTTGACGCGATCTGGCTCGGCAGCCGGAAGATCGATCTTGTTGAGCACCGGTAGTACCTCGAGACCCTGATCTATTGCTGTGGTGCAGTTGGCGACACTTTGTGCCTCAACGCCTTGCGCAGCGTCAACAACCAGTAATGCGCCTTCGCAGGCGGCCAGAGACCGCGACACTTCGTAGGAGAAATCGACGTGCCCTGGCGTGTCGATGAAGTTCAGCTCATACGTCTGACCATCGTTCGCCATGTAATTGAGTGACACACACTGCGCCTTGATAGTGATGCCGCGTTCACGCTCGAGATCCATCGAGTCGAGTACCTGCTCAGACATCTCACGGTCGGCAAGACCACCACAATGCTGGATGAACCGGTCGGCAAGTGTCGACTTACCATGATCGATGTGAGCGATGATCGAAAAATTACGGATATTTTTCATATTGGTTGCTTGCTCAGGATCCTTGTGAGCGCTTCGTGATCAAGATGATACTGGCAGATGAATTCGCCATCATATTCCATGACCGGAACCCGAGTGTGGTATTTCTCGCGCCAGTCGTCGCGGCTGTCAACATCGTGTACTACGAGCTCGAGCTGACCGTGTATCAGGGGACGCAGTTCCTCGATCATGATCCCGCAAAGATGGCAGTCCTTACGGCTGTATATAACTATCGATTTCACTCCAGGCCAGCTCCTGACTCGGGCACTCGTCTTTTCACCACAGGTACGAAATTGCGCAAACAGGAAGTTTGCCTGACGCGCCAGCGACTGACTACCAGTCCTGCAGCCATCCCGGTTAGCGCTGCCATTGCTGCAACAGAGTCGCGCAGAGAAAGAGCGTACGCCAGTGTCGCCCCCGCAATTGCACCCAGCATAGGCAGGCCGTAGACGATAATGGCAGCTTGCAGGAGATTATCGGGTGCCAGAGATATTTCGACGACATCACCTTCGCTTAGATCAAGGCCCTTGCGAACAGACGCCTCAACAGGCTGCGCCGCGTTACCACTGGCAGCAAAAATACCAGCGCCACATCCCTTGCCTGAAGCACATCGTGGACAGGATGCCGCAACCTTGACCGCTACGACTGCGCGCACGCCGTCGGCACTGTCAACGAGTGACACTACTCTTCCTGAAGGGTTTTCCATCGACGAACTAGTTACGGCGCATGGATGTCGCGATGTTCTGCACTGTATCAGCCGGCACTTCACCAACCGCTGTTACCTGGTAGTCACCGCTTTGGATGCTGAACGAGTTGGATGATCCCACTCGAGAACTACGCGCCGGATTCTTATCCTTTAGCGGCTCAATGAAAACGGATACGTTAGCCAGCCCGTCGCTGTACATGATGTGCACGAGCGGTTCCTGCTGCCCCGGTACTTCTTCTTCGTTCATCGAAACAACACGAAAGCCCGGTGGAAGCGAATCGCTATTCCATTCGGTCTCCACTGCCCGGCTAATCGCACGTTTTTGACTAGTAAACCAGCTAAAGCTCTCAGTATCGATAGACGGCACCAGCGCGCTAGGGTGAATTTTCTTGCCAATGCTGATGTCGGCAAACTTGACCTGCTCAATGGCCTCCCCTTGCGCACCGACCAGCGTCGTCTTAAGCGGGAACCCGGTCTCACGATCCAGCCAGATGCGGTGGCCGAAGCGGAAGGAATCGTGTGGCCTGATGGCGAGCAATACCGCTTTTCGACCAGCAACGCGTTCTTCGCGAACGATAGAAACATCGTATTCGCTGCCGAAGCGAATGTCGTTCGACGGTAGCGTTGAAAACAAGGTGCTCTGATCGTTCCATTCTTCGATCAACACGGATTTCTTGTCGGGCAGTATGCACTGCACTTCATTACCGTTGCGGATGATCTCGAGGCCATTGCCTTCCTGAACAATGACCTTTTCACGAACGACACCATCGGACACCACGTGTACGACCTTAAGTGCATCGACCACGCCGTTCTGAAGCCGAATAACTGTTCCTTCATAGTCGGTGGTTTGCACAGCGTCGACCATTCGAGTCAGCCAATCGTGCGGTCCAAGTTCTTCGGCAGCCGTACTCAGTTCACTCGCGAGAAGAGCGCCAAGCGCCGCGCAGGTATTCAAAACTAGTTGCCGGCGGCGCATCGTCATGGTTATTCTGGCGCTGTCGCGGTGGACTCTTCGTCCACTGCCTCTTTGTCCTCGTCGAGCGGCGGGATTTCAGCGTCACTTTCGACGATCACACCTTCGCGAAGCTGCAATGTAACCAGACGCGCGTTGATGCTATCGGCACCGAAGTACGAGGAGCTGGCGTTGTGACGCATATAGTATTCGCGCAGCTGATCATCAACCTGCTCAGGGACGGTGTAGGCACCACCATCTACCGACTCCGCAACTGCGGCGGAATCACTTCCGGGCACGCTATTGATATCCGTCACACTGGCGATCTGTTGTAGCCCAAATATAGCCGCTAGTGCGACTGTCGCGGCAATAGCAAACCCGGCCAGCGGGCGCGTGTATCGTGGCCCACCGGAGTCAGGCACATCAAATTCCAGATGTTCGGACTTGTCATCAAGCTCGTCGCTTATGCGTTGGCGCAGCTTTTCCATGCCCGGCAAGGTTTGCTCGCCACGAATAACCCGACCCATCTGCAGGTACTCCGCGGCTTGTTGTCTCAGTTCGCGATCCTGGCTCATTCTGCGCAGCAGCAATTCTGCTTCGTTCTCCGGTAGCTCACCGTCGATGAATGCCGAAATTTGAGTTTTTATTGAATCATTCATAAGTTCCTGCCTGTTTACTTCACCAGGGTTCCGACTTTCTTGCCAATGGCATCTCGAGCCCTGAAAATCCTTGACCGCACGGTACCAACGGGACACTCCATTGTCTGTGCAATCTCCTCATAACTCATGCCATCGAGCTCGCGCAAAATGATCGCTTGTCGCAAATCATCCGGCAACGCCGCTATGGCACGTTCGAGCGTATCCTGCAATTCCTGACTTAACGCCAGTCCTTCCGGTGTATCCGACTCCTTGAGCTTGGCATGCAGACCATATTGCTCCGGATCCTGAAGGTCGAGCTCGATGTTCATTGGCCGCCGGCGCTGTGCTGCAAGATAATTCTTGGCGGTATTCACAGCGATCCGATACAGCCAGGTGAAAAAAGCGCTGTCGCCACGAAACCTCGGCAACGCCCGGTAGGCCTTAATAAAGGCCTCCTGAGTGATATCCAGCGCCTGTTCCGGGTCACGCACATACCGCATCACCAGGTTGACAATCTTGTGCTCATATTTGAGCACCAAAAGATCAAACGCTCCTTTTTCACCTTTCTGAACCCGTTTGACCAGTTCCTTGTCGGTCGATTCATTCGACATACGACTGCATCCGTCGGCTATCGAGATACAACCGATCGACACCGGGATAGACCCACCGGGCGTTTGAAAGTTCTCTCAATTGGGTACTATTCATTCGTTATATGTGACCGGTTTCTCGGCTGGGGCATGGTAGCAGCTTCACCCACCCGCTCCCAAGTGCCTCCAGATGACCTGCAAGCGCCGCCACGCCTTATTTTCCGGGCATTTACAGGCTATCAACTCGAGCTGCTGGCGACCATCCTGGTCCTTCAACCGCAGCCACGCCAATGAGGGCAACACCAAGCTCCCGGCAAGCAGCGTGGCCGGTGACCAATCACCACCGCGGGTCAGGAGTGCCGCATCGCCATTTGCGTCGAGTCGAACGCCCGTATAGCGCTTATGCCCATGGGCCATAACGCGCAGCTCGCGCTCGCTGACGAGCACCCAAAGGCTGCTGGCAGCCAACCGCCATTCCCAGGCAAGTGGCATCGACAGACAAACGCCCGCACCCACCACCAGCGCCAGCCAGCCGCAAATCAGCACGAGCCGCCGCATACGTGGGTCAACGTCAAGTTCGCTTGAGTATGTCGTCAATGATCATCCTGAACCGGGGCGCGGGAGTTTCCTTCTGTAACAGGTACCCCACGAGCTCCGGGTCGGGCAGCTTCAAAAGTGCGCGAAATGCCGCTTTTTCATCATCCGGGGCACACTCGTAGCGCTGCTCGAGGTAGTCCAGCAGTAGCTCGTCGAGCTCGCGCATGCCACGCCGGCACTGCCATTTAAGTTCGCTCAATAGCGCCTCTCGGCCAGCATCTTCTTGGTCTCGGCAATGGCTTTTGCCGGATTCAGCCCCTTCGGACAGGTCTGTGTGCAGTTCATGATCGTATGGCATCGGTACAAGCGGAAAGGATCCTCAAGCTCATCCAGCCGCTCGCCAGTGGCGTCGTCACGACTATCGACCAGCCAGCGATACGATGCGAGCAGTGCCGCCGGACCCAAATAGCGATCGCTGTTCCACCAGTAACTCGGGCAACTTGTTGAGCAGCACGCGCACAGAATACACGCTGCCGGTTCGTTGATTAGCTCCTGGTCTTCTTTGCTCTGCAAACGTTCCTGATCAGGCGGTGGCGGCGTGCGCGACTGCAACCAGGGTTTTATTGACGCGTATTGCGCATAAAAATTCGTGAGGTCGGGCACCAGGTCTTTAACAACCGGCATATGCGGCAGCGGGTAGACCTTGACGACACCTTTAACGTCATCAATCGATAAGGTGCAGGCAAGCGTATTGCCGCCATCGATATTCATCGCGCAGGAACCGCAAATACCTTCTCGGCAGGAACGGCGAAACGTCAACGTCGGATCGATCTCATTCTTGATCTTGATTAAAGCGTCGAGAACCATCGGGCCGCAGCTGCCAATTTCGATTTCATAAGTGTCGACGCGCGGATTCTCGCCGCTATCGGGATCGTAGCGATACACCGCGAATCGGCGCAGTTTGCCCGCACCATCAGCCGCTTTGAAGTGCTTGCCTTTCCTTATCCTGGAATTTGCTGGCAGTCTGAACTCAGCCAAGTCGGGTTCCTCTTATGCACTCATTTGTTGGCGGCTTGCAATCACTGTGACCGAAGCTCCTAGTAAACACGCGCTTTCGGTGGAACATAGTCAACTTCATCCGTCAGCGTTTCTTTGTGAACGGGGCGGTAGTCGAACGTGACCTTGCCGTGGTCGTCGACCCAGGCCAGGGTATGCTTCATCCAGTTTTCGTCGTCACGGTCGGGATAATCTTCACGAGCATGTGCACCGCGGCTTTCCAGCCTGTTCGCTGCCGATTGAATCGTCGCCGATGCGTTAAGCATAAGGTTCTCAAGTTCCATCGTCTCGACAAGATCCGTATTCCAAACCAGTGAACGATCGGAGACTTTCACGTCACCCAAAGTAGAAAAGGTGTTTTGCAGGAGATCGACGCCTTCACCGAGTGACTCACCCGTGCGGAATACAGCTGCGTGGCCCTGCATGATCTTTTGCATCTCGAGCCGGATTTCCGACGTGGGACGC
>JAOTUU010000014.1 GCA_029863705.1 Gammaproteobacteria bacterium | reverse complement strand
GGCCTACATTAGTATGGGCGCCACCGCCGAGCGCGTGGCCGACCAGTTCAAGGTGACGCGCGAAGACCAGGATCAATACGCTACGAAGTCACACCAAAAAGCGGTGGATGCGATAAAGGCCGGTCGGTTCAAGGAGCAAATTGTTCCGGTCAATGCTCGCGTCTTTAAGAACGGCAAAGAAGAAGACCTTGTCTTCGATACCGACGAGTGTCCGCGGGCCGATACTTCAGTTGAAGGTCTGGCCAGGTTGAAACCAGTCTTCAAGGCGGGCGGAACAGTGACCGCTGGAAACGCCTCACCGATGAACGACGGCGCCGCCGCGCTGGTGCTAACGTCGGAAGAGAAGATGAAAGAACTGGGGCTCAAGCCGTTAGCTTATGCTCGTGATTACGCAGTGGCTGGTACACCGCCGGAGATCATGGGCATCGGTCCGGTACCGGCTATTCGGAAGCTTTTAAAGCAAACCGGGCTCAAGATCGAAGACATAGACCTCTTCGAGATCAACGAGGCTTTCGCGGCGCAGGCGGCTTACTGCCAGCGTGAGCTCAACATCCCCGATGAAAAAATCAATGTGAACGGCGGCGCCATTGCACTCGGCCACCCCTTGGGCGCCACTGGTGCGAAGCTGACCGTGCAATTGATTAATGAGATGAAGCGCCGCAAGGTCAAATACGGCATCGTCTCTATGTGCATCGGCGGCGGCATGGGCGCTGCCGGGTTGTATGAGAATCCGGAAGCGTAGGTTCTTTAGTCAGGAACAGGTAAGCGTTATCGTTTCTTTTTCTTGCGTGGCTTTGGCCGCGGGAGTTCCTGCTCGGTTTGCTGAATGAGGCCGGTGAGCCACTCGGTGTCGTCGATTTCTTCTTCAACGAGAAAGAAGTTCTTCGACCCTTCGTAGGCAGGCGCCTCCGTGACATTGCCTATGTAGGCTCTGCCCGCGTCGGTCGGTTTGACGAACAGCTGGTTGTCACAGATTAACGCGACGACCTTGCCCCTTGAGTACAGCGTAGTGCCGCCGAACATGTGCCGGTAAGATACATCGCATGCGTCATCAATTTGGTCACAAACGTAGTCGATGAAATCGGGATCGTTCGCCATGCACAGCCTCCTGAACTCTATTCTACGAATTGCCACTCCTGATTAGAATAGCGTCGCGAGCTTCCATGTTGTCACTTCACCGTAACTTCAATCAACAAACGATGGCCGAACTGCTGCGGCTTGCCCTGCCCATGGTGGTATCGCAGGGCACGTTCGCGGTGATGATTTTTACCGACCGCTACTTCATGTCGCAAATCGATCCCGCGCACATGGCGGCGGCGCTGGGTGGCGGCGTAGCGTCGTTCTTCTCGTTTTGTTTTTTCATTGGACTGTTCTCATACGCAAACGCGCTGGTCGCACAGTACCTGGGCGCGGGCGAGGCGGAGAAATGCCCGAAAGTCGTCACCCAGGGCATGATCATGACGGTGATGAGCGCACCGTTTCTAACACTGATTACGTTTCTGGTCGCCGGGATTTTCGAGGGCATGGGACACGAGCCGGCGCAGGTCGATCTGGAGCGTACCTACTACCTGATCCTGATGTCCGGTGTGCTTATCACCGTGGCCAAGACCTGCATCTCGTCATACTTTGCCGGCATCGGCCGGACCCATGTCGTCATGATCTGCGACCTGTTCGGCCTGGTCATCAATGTACCGCTCTGCTACGTGATGGTGTTCGGAAAACTGGGTTTTCCGGCATTGGGAATCGTCGGTGCCGGCGTCTCCACCGTCGTCTCCACGGTTCTTGCCTTCCTGCTTTTCATCGCGTTCTACTTTGCCAAGGAGCACCGTGAAAAGTTCAGTGTGCTGCGCTCGTTTTCGCTCGACGTAAAGATTCTGCGGCGCTACTGGCGGCTCGGCTTTCCATCCGGCCTGGAACTGTTTCTAAACGTAGCAGCATTCAACCTGTTCTTGCTCATGTTCCAATCCTATGGCGTTGCCGAGGGTGCCGCGGCCGCCATCGTGTTCAACTGGGACATTCTTTCCTTCGTGCCCATGATCGGCTTGAACGTGGGTGTCATCAGCCTGATCGGGCGGTTCGTTGGCGCGCGCGACATGGCGCGTGCAAACGAAGTCATGACCGCTGCCTTCGCCGTTGCCCTGGCCTATACCGTGGTGCTCGCGACCGCCTACAGCGTATTTCGATATCCGCTCGTCGAGGTTTTTGCGCCGCCGAGCGGTGATTTTACTGCGATCCGGGAACTGTCTGCGTTCATGATGATAGGTTTGTCCAGCTACGTGATGGCCGACGCGGTGATACTCGTGTCCGGCGGTATCCTGCGCGGTGCAGGTGACACGCGCTGGTTGATGATCGCCTCGGTATCCCTGCACTGGGCGATGCTCGTCGCCCAGTTTTTCATCATTCGGGTGTTCGAACTCGGCCCCAAGGTGTCGTGGATCGCTTTTGTCGTTCTGGTTCTCGCCATCGCCCTGGTTTATGCGCTGCGCCTGAAGGGTGCGCGCTGGCGCGACCCCGAAGTGCTGGAAAGGGTTATGGCCGAATAACTATTGTTCGAGATAGCGTCCTGAGTCAGCGGGACCAAGGGCAAGTGTGACATTTTGACTTGACAGAGATCTATATATGAGATATTTTCTCTCACATATGGACAGTAACAAGCAAACAATCCTCACTGCGTTTCGCATGATTTTTCGCCCGATCGCGAAAATCCTGCTGTTGGCGGGTATTACCTGGAAGGAGATAAGCGAGGTCTGCAAGGCCACGCTGGTTGAGGTCGCGGGGGACGAGTTTGGTATCCGTGGCCGCAGGACCAATGCATCGCGGGTGGCGATTCTTACCGGCTTTACGCGCAAAGAGGTCGCTCGTTTACGAGAGCTCCTGGCCGCCCCGGAAACACAGCTGATCGAACGCATGAATCACGCGACGCGTGTTCTGACAGGCTGGTACACCGATGCCGACTTTGTCGCGGCGGATGGGTCGCCGAACGCTCTTGATATGGACGGTGACTCTGGCTCGTTCGAGTCGCTCTGCAGGCGGTATGCGAGCGATGTACCGGCGACGACAATGCTCAAGGAACTGAAACAGGTTGGTGCCGTGGTTGATGGACCAGGCGGTCAGCTGATCGCACAGACGCGTTATTACATACCGCGTCAGATGGACCCGGAATTGGTTCTGAGCTCCGGCAGCGTCATGCAGGATCTCGGCAATACGGTAGCGCACAACCTGTACCGCCAGAATGATCACGCCGCACGCTTTGAAAGGCGCGCACACAACACACGTGTAGCCGCATCGGTAAAACCCGAGTTTCAAGAATTCCTGGAGCAAGAGGGCCAGGAATTTCTCGAACGGGTCGACACGTGGCTATCCGACCATGAAACAGATGACAACGATGCCGAAGAGAGTATTCGACTTGGGCTCGGCACTTACTGGATTGAGCAATGATGAAGATTGAGGGCAGGACTATGAAGACATTAATTAGCGGCGCGGTGGCGGCCATCTTACTCGTGGCATGCGGTGGCGGCGGCAATGAACAGGTCGCCGGGATCGATGGCAGAGGAAACCCGGTCGCTGTAGGCGTTGTGTCGAAGGGAACGATAACCGGCTTCGGCAGCGTTATCGTAAATGGCGTCACCTACAACACAAGTTCTGCCACGTTCACTATCGATGGCAATGCCGGTTCGCAATCGGACCTCGCGGTCGGTGATGTGATTGTTCTGCGAGGCACCGTTAACGATGACGGTACATCGCCAAGCGCAGACAGCATTACGTTCGACGACACGGTTGAGGGTCCGGTTGAAGTAGTCGACCTGGCGGCGAGCACCCTGACTGTGCTCCGGCAACTCGTGCGCGTTGATGCTGATACATCATTCGATGACAACATCAGCCCTGCTTCGCTGGAAGGGATTGACGTCGACGACATCGTTGAGGTCAGCGGCTTCTTCCTGGCCGATGGCAGTATCAGTGCCACGAGAATCGAAGCGAAACCGGCTGGTGGTGAATTCGAAGTAACCGGCCTGGTCAGCAATCTGGCTGGTATGACTTTTCAAATCAACGATCTTGTTGTCAATTTTAGCGGCGCCCAGCTGGACGACTTTCCCGGCGGGTCACCAGAGAGCGGCCAGTTGGTCGAGGCGAAGGGCAGCGGCTTTAACGGCGCAGACGAACTGCAGGCGACGCGCGTCGAATTCAAGGGCAATGACCTGAACGCGGACAACGGCGACCGGATGGAAATCGAAGGATTCATCACAAGATTCGGTTCGGCGACTGACTTTGACGTTGAAGGTGTGGCCGTGACAACCAGCGGTTCCACCACGTTTGTAAACGGAACATCTGCCGATCTGGCTCTCAATCGAAAAGTAGAGGTCGAAGGTACGGTCGATGCTAGTGGACGAATCAACGCGACCAAGGTGGAGATCAAGCTTTCCAACTTCATTCGTATCGAAGGGTTCGTCGACGCGACAACAGCCAACTCGGTAACGATTTTCGGTATAGCAATTAACGTCAATGCACTGACCCGACTGGAAGACAAGAGCGCAGCAGGTTTAGAGACTTTCGCCCTGTCCAATGTCAATGTCGGGGACTACCTCGAAACTCGCAGCTACGAAGACGCCTCCGGTGTCGTTGCTACACGTATCGAACGGCATGACTTTGACGGCGATGTCGCGATTCGAGCCTTTGTCGACTCGGTAAACGATCCGAATTTCACTATCAGGGGTGTGTCGATCGAGACGAACGGCGCAACGGTCTTTCGCGATTTTGACGGCAGCGTTCTCCAGCCAAACCAGTTTTTCGGCCAGGCGATGGGCAGGCTCGTGGAAGCCAATGGTTCGCAAAGCAATGGTGGAATTGCTGCAGCAGAGGTGGAACTACAGAATTAGCAATCGACATCGAAGGAACTGCCGCTGACCTGTCCGTCGCTGGATGACGTCTAGCTAGTAAAACTCTCTGCGTTTGTCGTTTATCATGCGTCATTCAGTATGAGTGGTTATGAAGCAGCGATGTCCCCTGGCTTAGTAGCTTGTCGATCAATCCTGGTCAGCGCTTGTCTCGCTGCAACAGCAGCGGCGATTGCGCAGGTGCCCACCGACGCGCCGGTCGTGCAGGCCGCGGAGATGACGTCAACCCCGGTGCTCGATGGCAGGGTGCTCGGGGACTCAGCATGGACGGGCCTCAGCCCGACAAGCGGTTTCTGGCAGGTGCAACCGGACGATGGCGAACCGGCAACGCAGAAAACGGAAGTCTATGTCGGCTTCTCCGACGACGCGTTATACATCGGAGTTATTGCTTACGACGACGATCCTGATGCGATCCTCGTCACCGACAGCCGACGAGACTCCGGCCTGGGCGACACCGATAGTTTTCAGGTTGTTATCGACGGCCTGCGTGACGGACAAAACGGTTTCGTCTTCGGCACCAACCCGGCAGGCATTGAATATGACGGCCAGGTAACCCGCGAAGGCACCGGCGGTGCGTTTGCCTCCGGTAGTGGCGGGTTCAATCTGAACTGGGATGGAACCTGGGATGTTGCAACGGACATATCCGGGGCTGGTTGGAGTGCGGAGATGCGCATTCCGTTTCGCACGCTTCGCTACGGGCGTGGTGAGACGCAAACATGGGGCATAAATTTTCAGCGCAACATCAGGCGCAACAATGAGATCAGCTATTGGGCGCCACTGTCCCGTCAGCACAACCTGTATCGCGTCTCTGAAGCAGGCAGCGTGACCGGAATTACGCCGCCCGCGCAGAAGAACCTGAAGATATCACCCTACGTTCTCGGCAGTTCCTCGCGTGGTGGCGAACTGGCCGGTAGCGAGAACAATAATGAGCTTGGCTTCGACATCAAGTACTCGATAACACCCAGCCTCACACTGGACGCAACCTACAATACAGACTTCGCACAGGTAGAGGCTGACGAGCGGAAGGTCAACCTCGATCGCTTCAGCCTGTTCTTTCCGGAGAAACGACCGTTCTTTCTTGAGAATGCCGGGCAGTTCGCGGTCGGTGATGCCGAGGCAGCGGAAATGTTCTTCAGCCGTCGCATCGGTATTAGCGATGAGGGCGATCAATTGCCGATCGAGGGCGGCGTCAGGGTCTCCGGCAAGATCGGCAACAGCACCAACGTCGGGTTTCTTCATATGAGCTCTGAAGCGGTAGCCGGCGTTGCGCCAGGCAACAAGTTCACCGTCGCCCGGCTCAACCACGAACTGCCAGGCCGCTCCGCAATAGGGTTGATCTTCGTCAACCGTGATGGCGATGGATCGCACCTTGTTGCTCCCGGCATGGATGAGAATCAGACCTACGCGATCGATGGGCGCTGGGGCATTGGCGAAAACCTGTCGCTGAGCGCCTGGGCCGCGACAACGTCAACGCCGGGGCTAAATGGCCGTGACGAGGCTTTCACGGCGAAGGCAATCTACGACTCGGCCAAGTGGGCTTATCGACTTGAGTACGGGCAGGTTGGAGAGGATTTCAACCCGGAGGTCGGCTTCCTTTCGCGCTCCGATTTTCGCCGCTATAGAGCATTTCTAATGCGTCGTATTCGACCGGACGACAAGTGGGGGTTGCTCGAGATTCGACCGCATGCCTCCTATACGGTCTATCGGGATTTCGATGGTTTTCAGGAGACCGGATTTTCGCATAACGATATTCATTGGGAATTTCGCAATGGATATGAAGTTCACACAGGCATTAACCTGACGCATGAAGGCGTGAAAGACGCTTTCGATATTATCGACGGTGTGACTATCGAGCCCGGCACCTATGAACACTCGGAAGTGGACCTCGTATTTCACACGAACCAGGCAGCACCTATCAGTCTGGAACTGCACACAACCGTTGGCGGGCGCTTTGGCGGCGATCGTGTCTCACTGGAACCAACGCTTCGCTACCGTATCGGGGAGACGTTTAGCTCAGAGCTTTCCTACAATTACAATGAATTTGATCTGCCAGTAGACGGCGGCAAGTTCGAAGCCAATCTCGTTCGTTTGCGTCTTTCCTACTCCTTCACTCCGAAGATCCTTCTACAGGCGCTCGTGCAGTACAACGAACTCGACGACATCCTCGGCACCAACCTGCGGTTCTCATGGTTGCAGTCTGCGAATTCCGGTCTGTTCCTGGTCTATAACGAGATTGATGAGCGAGGCATTGGCGGACTACCGGCCGGCCGCGAATTCATCGTCAAGTACAGTTATATTTTCGACGTCTTCAACTAGAAATAAATCGGCTCGTTACCGGGCTTCCACTTGATGCTGCAGCCGATGCTTGGCACCTGGTGGTCGCTGACGGCAGCGCCGGTGAGTACGGCATCGAGTGCGGCGCGCAAGTCGTGCCCGTCGATCGGTTTGTCATTCGACGGGCGGCTGTCGTCGAGCTGGCCGCGATAGACCAGGCGCTGCTCGCCGTCGAACACATAGAAGTCCGGCGTGCATGCGGCGAGATAATGTTTCGCGACGTCCTGCGCCTCATCGACGAGATACGGAAACGTGTAGCCCCACGTTTCTGCTTCACGCTTCATCTGCTCCGGGCTGTCACCGGAATAACGTTCGACGTCGTTGCTGTTAATTGCGTATATAGCGACGCCCCGCGCAGCGTACTCTGTGCCAATGCGCGCGAGTTCCTCGCGCACGTGCTTGACGTATGGACAGTGGTTGCAGATGAACATGACGAGGTACGCATCCGCGTTGTCGGCGAGCGAGTGGTACTCCCCATCGGGATCGGGCAATGAAAACTGAGGGGCAAGGGTGCCCAGTTTGAGCATTTTCGATTCAACGGCTGGCATTTTTCCTTACCTTTTCGACATTAGGTGCCACAACCCCCACGCACCCCAAAACGCTACGAGCGGCAGAACGATCCAGAAAGCCTCTACATTGGCAGGGTTCCAGCTCGCTACATCTCGCGCAGCGAAGTCCGTAGCGAGACAAGCAACAGGCCAGTAAATCGTGATGCCCAATGCGGCGGCGAGAAGTACGCGTCCCCAGGCACGCGCCATGTAATGCCCTATCAGACCAACGGCAAGAAGCGGAATATAGATAACGAGGTCAGCAAACGCGAGTCCGTACCAGAACGCAGCACCCACCTCAGTGACTGCAGCCGCAGAGTCCTGTGTGCCCATGCGAACACCGAGTTCGTAGTCGATAGCCGCGATGCCTTGCCCCAAG
Source organism: Gammaproteobacteria bacterium (assembly GCA_029863705.1). Classification (GTDB taxonomy): domain Bacteria; phylum Pseudomonadota; class Gammaproteobacteria; order Steroidobacterales; family Woeseiaceae; genus UBA1847. The sequence goes on along the minus strand of JAOTUU010000014.1, from coordinate 25,777 downwards.
ACGAGCAGAATCACCAACAGCCAGCCAGGAATCTGCAATATCCAGAAACCAGTGCCGCGCTCTTTCATTTCTTTAGTCGCTCGGTGAAGTATCAGTATTAGCCAGATACAGATATCACCGAACCGCTGGTTTCGAAATTGCGGAATACCGAGATTCGTCTTTGAGCCGGTAAATAACGCAAAGGGGCAGCCTTAGCTGCCCCTCGCGTCATACACTAACGGTTAGTTGTTAGTCAGCTTCCGGCACATGGTGATGGCCAACTTCAGAGTAACTCTCTGCAATGGCACCGGCGTACTTCTTCCAAATCGCGTCAGCCTGTTCCGCGCCACCTTCTAGTTCGGCCAGTGCAGCAAACCACTTGACGTTGTCCGGGGAGCGATACCATTCGAGGTCCGCCATGCCGCCAGCCATCTGCCAAATGAACGCGGCATCCCATTTGCCGGTCTGGAAATGAATCGCGAGGATGGGAGAGCTCGTGCCAGCCTTTTTTCCAGCGGGCATAAAGTGTTCGGTAATGATTTGCATGGCCATTTCTCGCTGGCCCGGCTTGTACTTGACGTAGCTAACTCTGAGGTACTTGGCATCGTCCCCCTGTGTGATCGGACCTTCATCATCGTCCTGCGCTATCGCCGGCATAGCGAACAAGAACAATGCCGCGGTGGCAACAATCACCTTGCTAAAGATGCTCGTATTTTTCATGGTTGATTCCCCTTTGTTTCTAATTATTAGTTTCCGAACGCAGCAGACTCAGATTCAGTCGCTGGATCGCACTTTCTTGCGTGTTTGACGACGCCAAGTGTACGTATAAATACCTATAAAGACGAGTCCAGGAGACGTCTGCACCATTTATCTTGGCCCTCAGAACACAATGGCTAACCCTTCTCGGAACAACGGTTGCCAGGGGCAGAGCTATTTGCGAGGCAAATCAGAAAAATGGGGACAGTCCCGAAGGGACGGTCCCCAAAATATTCGTGGTGGCCAGGGGCGGAATCGATCGCTCGAAGATTTTCCGCTTACAGCGTGCCGGTCAGGTTCAGGAAGTAACCGTGATGATCGTAGCTGAGGTCGGTCAGGTCGTCCGAAAAATCAGTGAAGTTGTAACCGATGCCAATCTTCAGATGATCACCGAGATAACGCGATACCGCGGCAAGCGCGCCGCTGCGGCTCTCGTTCAGATCCGGCATTGACAACAGCCTGCCCTCGACGAGCACTTCCCAGTTTTCACGGAAGCGGTAATCACCGCGAATGACATACAGATTCGCGTTGTTGTCGAAGAAGTCCTGGCTCTCGCGGTCGAGGCTGACCTGGCCGAGGCGATACGCGTACTTGCCGCCGATACTCAGATGCGGGGTGATGTCGTAACTCACGTCGACCGCCGCGATGTGGCTTTTCTGGATGAACTCCGCTGCGATGTTCTGCAGGGTAATCTGATCGGTCGTTGGCACATTATGGAAGTAGGTGTACTTGACCAGCGCATTGAGCCTGTCGTTGTGCACCGGCCGATACGCGTAGCCTGCAACCGCCTCGGTGAAGCCGCCATCATAGAAGGTACCCAGAGAACTCTCGCTATCGGAATGGTTCAGCTTGCCGACGAACCGCGCCGACGGACTGCTCTGGTATTTGAAACTGCTGCGGAACAACCAGGTTTTTCTTTCGGTCTGCGTCAGATCCAGCTGCTGCGCATCGTCATTGCGGTATTCGATGCCGCTGGAAAATTGCAGTTTACCGAGGTTCAGGCCGAGCTGAACGCCGGTTGCCAGCCGCTCAGTTTCCGCGCCCGTGCGCACATCCTGCAACGTGCCGATGTCGGTCGTGAAACCGAGGTTCCATTTTTGCGACGGCGCAAAATTGATGCCCGTGCCATGCGTCAGGCCGGTCATGGTCTGATTTTGTTGATAACGCTCTTCGAGGAACACGCTGGTACTGTCCGCGATGCGTGATTTCACACCGGCGACCAGGTTGCCTTCGCTACCCTGTCCGCTCGGTAGGCCATTGATGCTGCGCTCGTTCTCGAGTGCATAATTCAGATACAGGCTGGTATGGTCGGAGTGCGTGTAATTCGTGCCGAGCTTACCGCCAGCGCCGAGGTCACCATCCGATAATTCGCCTTCCAGGCGAAGCTTGTCATTGATGCGATACGAACCGCCCACGCCGAGGCGCCCATTTTCGCGGCGATCGCCGGTCGTCGACAGAGTGTCCTGCATGAATGCGTAGACATCCCAGGTCGATTTCGAATCATAGCCTACCTGCAATACCGCGTCGGCGCGCTCGCCCTGCTCTTGTGTCAGCGGCACGATCACCGACGTATCAACACGTTCATCCAGGCGGTATCCGGCACTGACGTCCCAGCGTTCGGTGATCTTGTAACTGAGACTGAATTCGCTGGCGCTCATTTCGATGCCCTGGTCCTGTTCGCGATTATCGACTTTCGCGCCCAGCGAAAAGCGCTCGCCGATCGGCAGCTCGAACGTGCCACCAACGCTCGTCGTATCTGTCAACGCGGTCAGTCCCGGCGCCGAGTAACCGGCGTCGGCCTCCTGCATGTACAGGGTCAGTTTCGCATCGCTGAATTCGAAGAAGTCATCGAGGCTAATGCTGATATCGGCGCGAGTTGCGCCGGCATCTGCATCGACGAACGCCGCCGGATCGTAACCCGTGAATTCATACCCGCCATCGGTCGAGAACTGCGGTATCGCCACAAGGCCTTTGCTGTTCGACTGCTGCAGCTTCAGCCAGGAATCCGCGCTCTTGCGCAGCGTCAAATCAATCGCGTTGAGGCTGCTGTCTGTATCGTCCTGCTCATTCGAATTGGCAGTTACGCCCACCTTGACATGATTGCCAAGCCAGTAATGAGCCTGGCCGCCGGTCGAGATTGAATCAATCTCGTCGAAACCGGGTGTGTACTCGTAACGCACAACCAGATAAGCATGGCCGCCGGATACCGAGCCGCTGCGCACGAGCATATTGTCTTCGGCGCTCGACGCCAGCGGTTCGGCCAGCAGGATGCGACCCTGCAGGTAGTCGACGTCGTAGTCCATGGCTGGTGTCAGGTTGCGCACGCCGATTACCAGCCCCGACGTCTTGTCGCGGGTTTCAATGCGCACACGTTCCGAGCCTGCAAGAATATCCTGGCGTTGCAGGAAGTACAGCGAGCCACCAGTGCCTAGAAATTCCTCGCGGCTGCCAATCGTGCCCGGCTCTGCAGCAAACGCATCGATAACATAGCGCCGCTCGCCGAATTCCGTCGTTGCCTCGGACTGGTAATGCAGATTCGCGCCGTACAAGCCGCGATCTACCTGCGCCAGCTCGTTGTTCATGTAAGCGACCTTGAAATTACCCCATTGGCCGTAGTCGTCGTCTTTACCGAGGCGCACGAAGAATTTTCCCATGCTCGGTGCCATTTCTTCGACGGTCGCGTCGTCGCCGAAGGTCGGATAGTAGTAATCCGCATCGATGCGTCGGAACAGCGCATCGGGCGTCTTGTCCATAAAGTTGCTGAAGAGGTTGTCTATCGACCCCTCGCGGGTATCCGCGCTGGCCGTCAGTTTCCAGTGATTGCCAAACTTGCCATTGACGAAAAACGCCAGCCGACCGTCCATGTTGGAGTCGTACTCGTAATCGGAGTTCTCTCCCTGCAGCAGGTCGATCGGACCGCTTGCCGTACCTTCGGCGAGTGTCAGGTCGGCCATGCCCACGTAGAACCAGTCACGTTCCTTGAACTCGAGGTCACGCAGATACAACTCGCCGCTGCCTTCTTTGTCTACCACTGCCACTTCGACCGTGTGTGAGCCTTCGGGCAGGATCTCCTCGGTCATGAAGTTGCCACTCTCGTTAACCGGAATCGGGCGGCCCGCCACCCAGACTTCCTGCTCTTCGGCAATGCCGCTGCCGCGAACGTTAACCGTGCCACTCGACAGCCCGATGTTGTGCACGCTCAGACCGCTTTCGCCATACGCGGAAAGCAACGCTGCATTCTGTTCGTCTACACTGGGTGCTTCTTCGTTGTCACTACCATTGGCATCGGCGTAAACGACCCACAAGGGCTGCGGCCGGGTCTCGTCGAATTTGCCGTCGGCGCCGTAAGCGCGTAATACGTACGCCAGCTCGCCGACCGGGCCTTCAAAGGCAGCAACCGGGGGTTTCCATTCGCCGGCGCTGTCCATGCCAATCTCGATAACATCGAGTGGCTCCGACTCAGCCGACTGGCCGTTGTAAAATACCCGCACTTCGGCACGCTCAATGAAGTGAGAGTAATTCGTGTACATACGGAAATTGACCGGCGACGCCTCTGTGTACAGCCAGAAACCGGCCGACGCATTGAACGGGATCGAGTTCATCGCCTGCGACAATTCAATCCGATCCGGGCTCGCCGCAACGCTGAGCCGCGGTGCAGAGCGCAAATTGTCGTAGCCGAACCGAATGTCCGCTTTCTTCATCTCGACGTCGGTACAGCGCTGGATATCGGAGGAACTGCGTTGCGGATCGTCGATTGGCACTCCATCAACCGTAATGCGCATCAGGTTCAGGCCGAGCGGGTTCTCCGGTTTGAGCTCGCGAGTAACACGCGTGATGTCGACGCCGTCGTAGTCATCGAGAATTGCCAGCTCGTCATAGACAACCTGTACGGCTACGTGTGACGTCTCACCCTGAATGAAGCCGGCATTGACCACATCGTCCGAGTGCACATAGCCACGGCCTTCGAATTCAGTTTGTGACGCTTCGAGCTGCATGTCACCGGCAACGAGTTCCATCGCGCGTCGCGCCCGAGATGCCGACAAACCAATGTCATCACCGTAGACTGCTGCGGTGCGTCGCGGCAGGCGTTCATTGCGCGTGTAGCCGACAAAGCGCAGCCGCGGATTTGTTTTGTCAGCAACATCGGCAAGTGCGCGCTCGAGTGCGGCCTCATAACCAGCAGCGATAACGGGGTTGCCATTGGCAAAATCAATATTGGCAATGCTTCCCCAGGGCGGATCGTAGACCTTGGTCACTGTTACGGCACCAGCGGACTCGGGACAAAGCTGCGGTTCGTCGGGAAGCTCCTGCAGCGGATCGTCGTACCAGAATTCAACCTCGACACGACGATTGGCGGCACGGCCCTGCGGGGTTGCGTTCGAAGCAAGCGCCCGTTCGGAACCGCGGCCATCGCTTTCGATGACAAAGGTCGGCAGATTGAGGACGTCCTGCACCGCCAGCGCTGCACGACGAGCTCGCGCTTTCGACAGCCCGACGTGATCACCATAAATGCGTTCGGTCCTGCCGCTCAGCGGTACGTCATCCGCATAACCGACAAAACTTATGACAACGTTTTGTTTTTCGGCGAGGTTATCGTAAGCCTGCTTCACCCTGCCGATAAAATCTTCGTCCACGGTAATGCTCTCGGCACCGTAGCGCAGCGGCGCAACCAGGTTCTGTATGCGCGCGCGGCGATTGTGACCGTCGACATAGCGAAGTTTGCAAAGTGTTTCCATACGACACACCTTGACGCGCTCAATCTGGTGCGGCACGAGGAATTCCTCGAGTGCCACGCGCTCCACAACCTCGTCGTACCAGACTTCAACTTCGACACGCCGGTTCAGCGCGCGACCTTCTTCGGTCAGGTTTGTCGCGACCGGGTCAGTGTCGCCAGCCCATTCATAAGAGATTGCCTCGGGTGGCAACGTCAACGAGGTCTGGAAGTGTTCCGCAACCTGGCCGGCACGTTCGCGGGACAGGCCGCCATTGTCACCGTAGATCTCGACGAGCCGTGGCGACAACGGCCGGTTATCCGCGTGGCCAATCAAGTGCAGCCGCACGTTAAGCCGGTCACGCATGCGCTCGAGAATTGCGCCGAGTGACTCGACTGTTTCTGTGGGAATTTGCGCGACACCGGACTCGAAGTGGATCGGCGCGACCAGGCCGGAAAGTTTGACAGTTTCAAGGTCGTCGACCAGCGCTTCGCGCGTTTCGATCTCATCACCCTGTTCACCGCCATCGCGATCCGGGTCTGACAGCCACTGCAAGAATGGCGCATCGTCCGACAGGTGACGCTCAACCGCTTCGCCGATCGGCAATTCCTCGACATCAGCAGCGACAGCCGACATCGACACCATGGCTACCCACGGCAGCAAGAAATACCGGATTCTGCGAACCACGTTCATTGGTCCGCTCCCTTTGGTATCGATGGTGGTCCGCCGAGGCGCCAGAAAATTTCAGGTTCGATCTCGAGTTCGTAACCGCCACTGCGTTCTTCCCAGGCGCTCAGGATGTGATCTTTTATCGCCTGCAGACGGTTCTCGACCAACGACTCGTTTTCGACATCGGCAACGTAGGACAGACGCAGTACCGCCGGCCCCTTGCTCAGCTCCTCGATCAGCAGGCCGACACGCGGCACCCACTGATTGCGCATCTCGATCGAGTCGGGCACGAACACGGCATCGGCGATATCGAGTCCGACAACGCGGTGAATCGAGGCACCAAAGTTCATGCGCAGTGCTTTACCGCGCGTGGCGCGCTGCACCTGTACCGGCCTCGTCGAGGCACGGAAGCCGCTCGGCAAAGTCCGGTCGTCCAGTTTCAGAACAAAGTTGCTGCCACGGCTTTCGTGTGGCGTGATCGCGCAGGTCAGGTGATAGCGGCCGTATGCATCGGTTGTCGCTGCCAGGCCGCGGGCCGTTACAAGACGCACTCCCGGCACTCCGCCTTCATCGTTGTCCTGATAACCATTGCGGTTGGCATCGTCAAATACCTTGCCGGTCACGTCGGTGCAGTCAAAAGTCGGATCGGGCACCAGCCGCACGGTTGCCTCGGCCTCTTCGGACATGATCGTGCCGGTCACCGAGTTGACGGCTTGCGCACGATTGACGAACTCGCCCTCGGTCACACCCGCGCCAACGGCGAGTAACAGTTTGATAGTGTGCCGGCCGTCTGTCGCAAGCATCAGGTTCGACCAGATCAGTTCGCGACCAGCTATCGTGGGTTCGGTTTCCACATCGTCAAAACGGGCAGATCCTTCGACATAACGGAAGCCCGCCGGGAAGCGATCGACAACCGTCACATCCGTGAGGTCGGCACCGAAAGAATTGCTGATGCTGATGACATACGGCACCAGCTGGCCACGGTTGACGTTCAAAAGCGGCGTCGTCTTGGTAATCATGACGGCGCCGTCGAGACGTGGATCAAGCGGTATGTGGTTATTAAACAGCTGCGCGGTGCCGGGCCGCTGGACGTCGTCGAGCCGCAGGAAAGTATGGTAATTCGTTCCCGAGCTGCGCGCCGGTACCGATGCGGGCGGCGCGAACTCTGACTGTTGTGCTTCACAGTGATTTACTGTCGCAATTACCGCGTCGTTCGCCGACCCCGGACATGCGGGCACATCGAACGGCAGCGTTGTCTGATCAGAGGTCGGTGGAATAATTTCGGAGACGCCCGGGATGTAGCTAGCATCCGGCGGCGTTACGACAATCGAATAGTTGGCTGGACTCGGGCAGGCCAGGTCAGAGAAGTTCAGGTCAAACTTGTAGTAGCCGTTGGCGATCGTCACCTGGTTCTGCTGGTTCGGATCGTCGAGACAGTCGCTCAGCACGGGCAGTCCGTTGCGCACGTCAACAAGGCTGACAGTCGCACCAGCAACCGGTGCCCGCGAGACGGAGTTGTAAATAACGCCGTTGGGGTCGACCGGCATGTTCAGTGCCAGCAGATTACTGCCTTCCTGCACGTCGATTGCATCGATGCGTTGCAGGCCATCAGTAAAGTCCGAGTCAGTCTCACCGAGCAACGCTGTGTTGCTGCCAGCACCTGGCGCACTGAATCGCAGTGAATAGGTTTCGCCAGCAATATAGTTCGGCGTGACGTTGGTGAACAGGTAGTAGCCGTCAGCGTCGGTCACCATTGCACGGACGGGCTGGTCGTTAAGCAATAGCTGTACCGTCCATCCTTCGAGCGGCCGTTCGAGGAGTGCCAGGGTATTGCTGTGATCAGCATCGTGCCAGACATTGCCGCTCAGCATGCCGGCGTTGGGCATGGCGCCGACATCAATGGAGACGCTCGCCTCCAGCACTCGTTGCGGATCGTCCCAGTAGACCTGTGCCGTGTTAGTTACCGTAGTACCTTCGACCAGGTTCGGGTCGATGATCGCGCGGAAGCGCAGCACGACGGTCTCATCAGCTTGCAGCGGACCGTAGGTGTTGAAGTAGTCGGCAGTAATAATCGTACCGGCCACGCTGACGCCGTCAGTGAGTCCGTTCATCGTCGCCGACAAATCGACGTAGTTCAGGTAACCCGGGTTTGGAACGCTGAGGTCGTCATTGATAGTGACGTAATAAGCGGGTACAGCGCCGATGTTTCTGACGGTGACGGCATATTCGAGTGTCGCGCCGGCAATAGCTGCGCCGCCACCGACAACCGAAACTTCCTTGATGATCGATAGTTGCTGCACGTCACCGACCACCACAACCGTCGGTTCCGGTCCGGTCGACGGATTGCCGTCGCCATCGGTCAGCGTGGTCGGCACCTCGACACTGTAAACCGTGGCCTGGTTGGTGATCAGCGTGCCGGGCAACGTCGCCGGATCAACCAGCATGTCGAATTCAACGACGGCCGCTTGCCCTGGATTCAGCGTACCTTCGCCGTCAGCCGGCAATGGCGGCGTCAGGTCCGAGGAGCTCACCGCCAAGCCCGCGATCAGCGGGAACACGCCGTTATCCGCCTGCGCCAGCTGCAGCCCATTCAGGCGCAGCGACTCGGCGACGTAACTGGTGTTCGCCGGCACGACGTCGCTCAGCTCGACCGCGGTCGCCGGTACATTGCCATTGTTGTAGATCGTGATCGTGTAGCGCAGGGTGTCGCCCGGGTCCACGATGCCGTTTGCATTGACGTCGGTCTCGAGCGCGGCGCTCTTCGGTGCAAACAGCAGTGGATAATTGCCGACGACGTCACGGGTCGGGTCGTCAACCAGCGGCGTACGCGGGTCATCGGACGGCACGTCCGCGATGTTGTAATCAACAGCACTAACGAAGGCCTGGTTCGAAATCACGGTGCCGTCGGGCACGTCAGGATACACGTCGACATCGAAAACAATCGTCGCAACATTATCGGCAACGCCGGCATTGAGGGCGCCCGGTGTCGGGTCCTGCGGCGCATTGATCAGAATGCCATCCGTCAGTGGCGATACGCCTGCCGCCGGATCAGCAACCGCATTGCCGTTCAGCGTCGTGCTGTTGGCGACATAGCTCGTATTGGCCGGAATCTGATCCACGATGTCGACGTTCACGGCGTTGTCGGTACCAACATTCTGTACGGTGATCGTGTAGCGCAGCGTTTCGCCGGCAAGCAGTACGCTCGGATCGCCAGTGATGTAGCTCGAAACTTTCTCTACCGTGAAGGCGGGTGCGGACTCGATCTGAATCTGCGTCGGGTCCTCGTCGCCATCGATATTCGGATCAGCGGCACCGTTTACATTCGGGTCGTCGCTCACCGCCACGGTGTTGCCCGCATATACCAGTTGTGACTGGTTGTAGACGAAACTGCCGTTGGCAATGACCGGTGCGAGATCAACGACGAACTCGATCTCGATGCTGTCGCCGAGCCCGGCGAGACTCAGATTGCGTACATCCAGCAACCCGGTGCCTGCCGCACCGCCGTTTGCATCGACATTACTAATGTCCGCGGTCGCCGGGTAAACATCGACATTTAACGAGCCCGCCTGGAATCCAGGAATTGCATTGAGACTGTCGAGTTCGTCAACGATGCTGAAGTTTGTTACCGCTGTGTCACTGGCGTTCTCTACGCGCAGCTTATAACGCAAGGTATCGCCCGGAGTGGCGGTGCTGGCCGGGTCAGCGCCGCTCGAAACATTCGCCACGACCTTTTCAAAAATCAGAACTGGTGAGAACTCGACCGCGGTGTGGGCGTCCTCGTGATCGAGCACGCCGACAGTACCGTCGGTCAGGTTGCGCGTGTACTGGCGCGCGTAGCTGTTCGGTGGCGACTGGTCGAGGCTGAACCATTCGGTTGCGCCAGCAATGTTTGTCAACGCTGTATCGGTTTGCGTGTCCGCATCGAGCGATGCGTCGTAACTGACGATCAGGCGTTGATCGACGCCGATCGCCGCTTCCGGCGTCAGCATCTGCAGAGTCAAGGTGCAGGCAGGATCGCCATTGAATATAACCGCGAAATCAGTTCCTGCTACAAGTGCCGGAGCAGCCGGCGTTACGCCGTCAGCCGCGTATAACTGTACAGTAACATTTGCGGGCGCCGCATCGCACATTCCGCCCGTGGCAATGTTTGGCAACAAATCAGTGAGATAGGTTGCGTAGGCTGGCGAGGTACCGACGTTGTGCACGTTCAATGTGAAAGTGCCGGGTTGGCCAACACGCATCTGCACGGGGCCGTCTTTTTCGAGCGTCAGATCGGGCTCGACGATCGTCATCGGCCCGCTCGTGCCTGACTCACCTGTCCTGACGCTCGTCGCGTCATCGTCACGCAGGTTGTAGGTGTAGGCACCTGTATTGGTGAACGTGAGTCCAGCGATATTTGTCGGCGTATCCAGTAATCGCACCGTGACTTCGACAACGGCCTGCTGACCAGCGCGGATGTCGATGCCCGTGACCGGATCTTCAATGATGAGATTCGTCGTCGTTCCAGTGTTCACCGGCGTCCACGGGCCGGGCCCGGAGATTTTTGTCACGCTGACGAACTCGAGGTCCGCGGCCGATGCGTTGAGATCATCGAGTATGCGCACGTCGTACAGTGGTGAGGTATGCGGCGTCGACGGCACGGTAATCGTGTAGCTGAATTCTTCACCTATCGTGGCGGTTCCCTGGGATGTTGCTTTGACAAGTGCCGTCGGCGGCGGCCCTTCGATAATGATTTCGGTCGGGTCCTCGTCACCTGGCACATTCGGATCCGCCTGGCCGTTAACGTACGGGTCGTCACTGTCCGCAATCTTTACTCCGCTGATCAGATCGGCCTGGTTGATTACCGCCGTGCCATCAGGAAGATTGCCCTGCAGCGTGATGTCAAACTGAATCGTCACGTCGCTGGCGAGCGGCAGGCTGAGATTACGAATGTCGAGAATACCGGCGTTGTCGGTGCCACCATTCGGATCGGTGTTCGAGGTATCGGCGCCCGGTGGCAGCGTGCCCGCGATAAGCGTCAGCGATCCTGGTACGAAGACCGGCACAACGTTCATTGCGCCGAGGTCATCGTAGAAGCTGAAGTCGCTCAGTTCACCGTCCGTCGTCTGCAGCCGCAGCGTATAACGCAGCACATCGCCCGGAGCCGCCGTCGTCGTCGGATCGACACCCGTAGTCAGGTTGGCGACTGTCTTCTCGAAGAAATAACCACGTAATTCAACTGTCGTTGTGTGAGCGTCCTCGTGATCGTCGATATTCGTTGTGCCGTTGGTCAACGTGCGCAAGAAAGCGATGCGCTCCGGGTTGCTGTTGTCGCCGTTGAACCATTCGGTGGCGCCGACGACATTCGTCAGCATCGCGCCGTCCTGACTATCGGCATCGAGGCGTGTCTGGTAATTGATAACCAGGTGCTCATCCGGACCGATCGTGGTGGCCGGTGTCAGCATTGTCATCGACAACTCACAGCTCGCGCCGTCGTAATTTACCGAAAAATCGGTACCCGCTGTCAGCGGCCCCTTGCCCGGTACCGGCGTTACACCATCGGACGCGAACACCTGTGCATCGACGATGACGGGTGTTTCGTCGCACATGCCGCCCGTCGCGCCGTCTGGTAACTGATCGAGCAGCGTCACATCCCACGCATCACCCTGGCCGGCGTTGTGCACGTCAATACCGAAGTCGCCCCACTCGCCGAGGTTGAGTGTTCTGCCAATCGATGCGGGACCGGTTTTGTTAACGATCAGGTTTGGTCCTGCGATGGTCAATGGTGGCGAAACGCCCCACTCGCCAGGGAGCGGTTGATAAAACGTACCGTCGATTAACCGGCCGAAACTCCATTTCGCCGTGTTCACGAACTGGTTGCCGATTACGTTCACCGGCGAGTCCTCGAGGACAACAGTGATCTCGATAATGATCTGGCGACCGGCATTGATGATGTCGAAATTGTCGAACGTCAGCACGCCGTTGACGTCGCTGAAAGTGTGGGCGGCCGGTGTACCCGTATCTTCCCAGTAAGCCGAATGTCCGACGTAGCTGAGGTCTGCACCCGTTGCGTTGAGGTCGTCAATGAGGACGACGCTGTGCAGGTCGTTCTCCGAACCGAATTCGTCGAGCACCTGCCCCGTATTTGAATCAAACAGAACCGGCAGGGTCAGCGTATAGGTGAACGGTACGCCAATGGCCGCCGTCGTCTGGCCGGCGGGAACATCCTTGACGATTTTCTCAACGGGAATCAGAAAATTCTGACAGTTCTCGGAAATCCCGGTTAACGAACCATTGACGAGCCAGATCAGGTGCTCGTGAACCGCATCGCACGCCATATTCCCGACATGCACGACGTTGTCGAAGATGATCAGCCAGCGATCGTCGTTTTGTCCCGGCTGCGTAAAGAAGCTGAAGTTTGTATCGAGTTCATTGCCCGCCGGAAAGTTTTGTACCGTGCAGTCGATGTCGATGTTGATATTCGACGGCGGATTGGGGTCCACGAATCCATCGAGTAGCTCATTCGTGAAACTCGAACAGTTGGTCGCCTGCGCCTGGGCTGGAGACGTAGCCACTGATAGCAGTGCGACCGCCAACAATGCTATTACCCGGCGAACGGGTCCGGATCCGTTGCTTGCCGAGCTCGTGCCGCGCAAAGCTCGCGATGAGTTTCCGAGTTGGGCCATGGTCTTCTAACAATCCGTGTTCGTCTCGCGGCACCAGCGCGGAAGGCCCTAATTGAGGCGATTCTCGAGCGGTCCCGCTGCCGTAGCGCTCCGCGCGCCGTAGGCCGGTGACTTTGCGTCCCCACCTTTCGGTGGCTTTGCCATTTGTCTGAATACAAACAGCACTATGTCGCAACGACGGCAATCAAAGGTTGATCTGGATCACATTGTTCGGCACCTGTTGGCGGCGATATTCAACCCTGTGGAAAGCGCATAGCTATGCGCCTGCGGGAGCCCGCAGCGCGCGCGTGAATCGGGGCTTATGTAAAAACCGGGGCGAAAACTCCGGCTTATGAAAAACAGCTCCGCGTTATGCGGCTGGCAGGAAGTCGATCGGGTAGATAATCGTCATAGCCACGATGTCTTCTTTTGCGCCGAAATCGAAAGTCAGTACGCGTTGCACGACCTGGTCCGCCAGAATCGGTGCGTCCATGCTCGATGAGTGCAGCTGACAAAGCGACACCGAACCGTCCGGTTGAATCGTCAGCTGCAGAACCAACTGGCCACGCAACGTCGGATCCTTGCGCAGTTCCCGATTGTACAGCCTGTAGAGTGCTGCCTTGTAACGGTCGAACACAATCTGTATTTCTTCGTCAGTACGACCTGCCATCGCGCCGCCGCTCAGCGGCCGACTCGATCCTTCGTTACCGCCAATTGAACTGGCAACTCTGCTCAGCTGTACGCCTCCCATACCCGGTCCGCCACCGCCAAAGTCGCGGCTGTAATCGGCCAGGTTAATACCGCCACTAGACCCTGGCGCCGAGGTCGACACCATGAGCCGTTCGGGACGACCGACTGAATCCTCGCCGGCATTGCGTACGCGCGCCTGCGAACCGAGGCGCGCAGACGGTTGCGAGTTGGCGCGATCCGCGAAACTGTCGCGGAATGCCAGGATGCCCTTGGTCTTGACCTGTTCCTTGGTACTCGGAGCCGTTGTCTGCGCGAGCTTCGGCTCCTCGATCGATTCCGGTAATTCCTGTGGCGGTGGCTCCTCGTCCACTGTCGGATCCGGCTCTGGCGGGTCTTCCTCTGCCATGAGCGGCTCGATCACCGGCTCGGCCGGCGGCGGTAAAGGCCGCTCCTCGCGGACCAGTTTCGCCACACGCTCGGGCAACTCGTTTACTGTTGATCGCTGTGCGATCGGCACTGCGATCATGCTGACCAGCAGTGCAATTGCCAGCGACGCGGCCAATGAGCTACCGAGCGATCTGCGAAACCGCTGATCCTCCTCGCAGCCCCTCGCCCACGGCATAATCTGCGCGCGGTGCCCGGTTTCGTCGGCCTCACGCTCGATCACCCAGGCGTACTTGCGCATTTCCTCGCGTTCAACGGCGTCGAGCAGTTCATAGTGAAGATAATCCAGGTTCCGGTTCTGCTCATCCACTTTTTCGATAAGGTCTTGCCGCCACTCTTCGACGCGAGCAATTTCTTTGCCGAAGCCTTCAATTTCGTGTTGCGCGTTTTGCAGCTGGTCGTGACGTTGTTCGGCATCGGCGTGTTTGCCCCAGAAAAGATGGGCAGCACCGAGGCCTTCAAGCTCTTGCAATGAATCGCATACCTGAGACAGGAGATCGTATTGCCGGTTTGTTTGCATCAACTCGTCGAGTTCTGCATCAACCACCAGCAATTCGCGATTGAGGTCATCGAGCACTTGCTCGGACCGCCTTACCTGCTGACGAAGTGTTGCCTCGGCCAGCGCTTGCTCTGTTTCAAGGTATTCCGAACTCACCGTGTCACCCTGGTCCTTTAGGTGTTAGTTAGCCGCGACTTGCGATGGCTTCTGGATAACCGCAAGGGAGACATTTTCGAAGCCCTCGTCGGTGCACGTCGACATGATCTTCCTGATCACTACGAACGGTACGGATTTGTCGGCAAGTATTGTTACCTCCTGGCTACCGGCTACCATCAGCGTACTTGGACCAACGACGTTTTCCTTGAGTTCGGCGAGGCGCGCATTGATCGGCTCGATCGTGCCCTCCCGATCTTCAAGAATGTCTTCAACCCTGGCAACCATTACTCCCTGCACCAGCACATCGTCCGCACTAACGAATATGACGACGGTCTCGCGCGGCTTTGACTCTACGCGTGCCTCTGGCAACGTTATGTTCTTCGGCGCTTCGAGCAACTCTACCGAACCGGAATTCACGAGCAGAAAGAACACGAGGATCGTGAAGACGTCCATGAGCGACGTCAGATTCATCTTCGTAATCTTCACGCGATTACGTGACATCCGCTTGATGCGGCGCGAATTTCTCACGGTGCGTCTCCTACCGAGATTTCCGAGAACAGCGCGACCAGTTCGAATTCACCGTCGGCTTCCGCTTCGACCTCGACACTTCTGACGACGTCCATAACCCGAATCAGGTATTCGTAAGGAATACGCGCTTCCATCAGCACGGATGCGGCATCGTGGTTAGCGTATTCCTGTTTGAGCTCTACCATGAAACGCGATAGCGCCTCCAAGTCGAAGTCATCGTCTTTTTTCGGGATCGCAGCAATAATATTCTTGCCATTAGTGATTTCGATGCCCGCTTCCCTGACGACGACCTCAATGCGAAAACTGTCCTCGTTGCTGGCCGGTCCACCGGCGGAACTCGGAAGGTTCAGCTCGATGATCGTCAGCCGCGAAAACACTGCCGTGATCAGCAGGAATGGCACGAGTACCACCATCAGGTTCAGGAACGTGGTTACATCCAGCTCGTGCGCAGGCTTGGTGCGACGCTTGTAATGGTGCCGTCTGGCCATCGTTATCAGGCCTCAGCTACAACCGTGCGTTTTGCCCTTTTCGAAAACACGTTGAGCGCTTTGACGGTCGCCATTTCAAGACTGTCAACGATGTCGCCGGTCTTGCTCGTCAACACTGCGTGCACTACGAGCAGGGGAATCGCAACCATCAGGCCGAACGCGGTCGTATTCATGGCGACCGAGATACTCGCAGACAGCAAGTCGGCTTTTTCCGCCGGATTCGCATTAGCTACAGCGGTAAATGCCTGGATCAGACCCATGATCGTGCCAAGCAGTCCCAGCAGCGTAGCGATGCTCGAGGCCAGCGCAACATAGGGCGTGCGTTTTTCGAGGCGCGGCACGATTTCCATCATGCTCTCCTCCATCGCAATCTCTATGTCTTCACGGCGGCGAACACCGCCTTGCAGCGACAGGCCCATGTTAAGGACCTGCGAGATCGTGGATTCGTCCTCGCTGGTCATGTTCCGAGCCTCATCGAAGTCACCGTTGGCCAGCAGCGGCTGTACCTTGTCCCAGACAGCCTGGTTCTTGTTGGTCACTATCGCCAGCGTAACGTAGCGTTCGACCGCGATCGCGACGCCGAAGGCGAATACGAGCAATATCGGAAACATGAAAATGCCGCCCGATGCGAAGAAACCTACAATCGAATATAAGAAGTCCATTACCACATCCTCATTTAACAAAATGTTCTGAGCAGTACTCAGAGCTGCATCAAGCATAGTCGCCGTTCACAGCAATGAACGTGACGCAGCGCACGTTAGAGACCTATGTATTTTGAGTTCACTCGCCGGAGCGGATTTCGTAGAAGCTCAGCTCGCGCAGAAAAACGTCCTTATCGACCGGACGGGCACGATCGTCGAGTGTGTCGGACAGGCTGATGTCGTCACCGAGCTCGGAGGATTTCCAGGGAATAATGACCAGCGACTTGGGTGCCTCCTCGTTGCCGAGAATCGACATGCCAGACAACGTCTTGGGAGTTTTGAAGCCGTCGCCCTGTTCTTCGGCGGCCTGTGTTGCTTCGCTAGCCTCAGCTTCTGCCGCCGACTCCTCGGCCGGCTCTTCGGCGATCGCTGGCTGCAAACCCAGTAACAGGACAATGCTGATCAGAAATGCTCGCAACATGGCTAGTCTCCCTGGTCCATGCGAAAGCGCAGATCCGCTATCCACATTGACGCTTCGTCGTCGCCCGGAACAGTCGCCATATAGGCTTCATAGTTGTCCAACGCACAGTTCAGGTCGGCAAGGTACAGGTCGCAGAGAACGGCCAGATTGCGTCGCGCATAGTGAAAACCGGGATACGTTGCCAGCGCAGCTTCGTAGCTGCGCCGCGCCTGTGTGAAGCGCCCGGATTTTCGATACAGGATGCCCAGCTCGTTCAGCGCAATCGGATGGCCCGGGTTTGTCTCCAGCGCCTGCAGCAAACTGCTTTCCGCGGCATCGAGGTCTCCGGCTAGATGCTGCGCTATACCGAGATCAACTCTCGGTGCTGCCAGTTGCGGCGACTGTGCGACGACCGAATTGAGAATGTCGATGCCGCGCTCGAGGTTGCCCTGGTTGAGATAACTCAACGCCTCATCGTAGTCGAGCCGCGCCTCGTTGCTGACGCGCGCTTCCTCGATAATCGTGAAACCCACCGCTTCCTGAACTTCGATACGCGCCGGGGTGCTGCGCGATGCCGTAGTGGTCGTCGCGCAACCGGCTATCAGGGTCAGCACCATTGCACACAACGCAGCACAATGCCCAGTACAACAAATTTTTTGCGTGCTAAACATAAATGTCACAGCTCCCGTCAGGGCTCCGTCCGGTTACTGGCCGGCGCATCGAGCACTTGTACCGTTGCTGCCGGATCGGCTTCCGCCTGTTCGCCTTCGAAATTGATTGGCGGTGCAATCGGCATGCGATAGGCATACATGTCAATCGAGCCCAGGTAACCGCCATTGATTTCATTCTTGGCATAACGTCCCGGCATCATTACCGCCAGTTGATCGAGACTCTTCTGCACCCACGGGTTGTAGATACCGCCCGCAAGTAACTCGAAGTTTTCCTCGTGAACGCTGATTGCGCGCTCCTCGAACGGATAGGCCTCTTCCTCGATGACCAGTTCGTACTCGATCTTCTCTCTTTCGCTCAGGCCGGCGGGCCGTTCAGACTGCATTAATGCACTGCTGAATTCGAGGTAGATCTCAGCAATGTAAAAGGTAGCGGCCGCGGTGACGTCCGCAACTTCATACGCGACGAGGTTTTCGAAATCCGCCATCGCCAGGTCCATACGAAGCTGCTTTTCCGCCAGACTTTGTTCGAACGGCTGCGTAAGCCTGAGCTCCGCGAACCGCTCGTAAACCTGCTCCGCGAGCACGAGCGCCGCTTTGGCGGCCAGGTACCTGCTGCGGTCAGTGCGCTCGGCGCCGGCATCCTGGTCTGCCGCAATGATGTCATGCAGTTGCTCGTAGTATTGCGTGTAATCGAGTTCCGCCTTGAATATGTCCGCCAGTCGCATACGCGTTTCCATCGCAATGTCGAGCGGTAACGGATACTCGGCCACGTACTGCCGGTACACGCGAACCGCATCGGCGACGACACTGACTTCGTCGTACAGTTCGCCTGCTGTCAACAGTGCCTCGCGACTCAGCTCCACATCGCTTGCTTCTGCAGCGATACGTTCGTGCTCGGCGGCAGATCGTTCGACCTGTCCGTCCTCGCGATAGATGTGAGCCAGTTGTTTGGTCGCCTCGGCCTGCAATTCGTGCTCGGGATTGCCGATTCGAAAGTCCTCCAGCACGCCTGACGCAGCGGTCCAGTCTTCAAGCCGCATCAATGCTGCAGCCGCGTCGTACTCGGCCGCGCTGCGGATGTCAGAAGTCGGCGCTGCCAGCTTGATACGCAAGAAGTGATTCGCTGCGGCCCGGTAATCTTCCAGCAGGTTTGCCTGCTCGCCTTGTTTGTATATTGCCGCGGCGAGGCTGTCGATGATCGCCGATCGCGTTTCATCATCCTCCGGCGTCATCGCGAGGACATTGCTGTAGCCGTACTCGGCGTCCTCGTATTCGGCGAGGTCAATCGACGAATTTGCAATTACGGCCCAGGCCGATCGCAGCAATGCGGTATCGGCACCAGGATAGCGCTCGATGAGCTTATGCGCGGATGCTATGGCTAGCCCGAAGTCCTGCAATTCGTACAGGTCGTCGGCAGCAGCTCCAAGCACAACAGCCGCCTCGTCATGATCCTGGAACGTGTCAGCAAATCGCAGCGAACTTGTAACCGTTGCCTGCTTGACCTGCAGACGGCGTGCGCCCGTGGCCGCATCGAGGTCCTCCCGATGAGCATAGACTGCGGCATAGCCGGCCGCCGCTGACTGATCGTGGCTATCATATTCGTAAGCTGTACGTTCGTACTCGAGCGCTGCCTGGGCAAAATCCTCGTGTTCGAGCAGCAGGTCTGCGAGACGATAGTTGACCTGTGCTACTTCCGCGTCGGCGGCGAATGACCCCAAAAACTGCCGATACCAGTGCTGCGCCTGGCCAAAATTATCCGGCTGCTCCTCGACCAGATTCACGTCCTGGTACAGGGCATGATAGTGCCCGGCGAGGTCGGTCAGGTTGGTCTTGAGAAAGCCGACGACCTCCGCGGAGCTCTCGACGTCGATATAATTCCAGTAGTCGGCATCCAGCGCATAGTTGGTCGCAAACGCCTTTTTGGCCTCAACAACAAGTTGCGGGAAACCGGCTTCGGCATAGATTTCCACGATGCGCATGCCGAAGTGCGGCGACTCCTTGTGAAACGGATACAGGTCCGTGAATGACCGGTAGACGGAGGCTGCATCTTCGTAGCGCAGCTTGCCAAAGTAAAACTCGCCGAGGTTGCCGTAGATCTTGTCAGCGTAGCTTCGTTGCCCGTTCATCGCGAAATATTCGTCCACGAGTTCGGGCCCGCCGAGGTTGGAAAAGCTCAGGCTGATCACACGAAACGTATCGGCCACACGGTGTTCGTCGTTCGCATCATAGTCGACGTCAAAGTCGTAACCGATCGACATGCGGTAATCGAGCATTGCCATGTAATTGTGCAATGCTTCCTCGTACATCTGCTGCTTGTACAAGGTCCAGCCCAGCTTGTATAACGCCAATTCGTAGTATGACGACGTCGTACCGATACGGGTAATCGCGGCGTAGGCAGATTCGGCATCAAAGTATTTCTTGCGCACAAAGTAATATTCACCGCGACGGAAATGTACTTCGTCGGTGTATTTCGAGTACGGATACTCTGCGACCAGCCTGTCAATAACTTCCATCGCCTGGTCCGGCTGGCCGATCTCGTCGTACGCACGCGACATTTGGTACAGCACCTTGTCGTTGCGTTCGTAATTCGGATACTGCTCGAGAATCTGCTTGTAGGTCTTGATGGCCTCGAGCGGGCCGGCTGGCACGGTCGCAGTGTCTGCGCCCGGTAGTTGCACCTCGAAGTCGGTCGTTGCGGCCAGCAATTCCTCGCGCTGTGTTGCGCGCTGTTCGAATTCCTGCTCGGATTCGGCATCCTGCTGCGGGGCTGCGGATTGTTTATCGGTCGCGGTCGTTACCGCTGGCGCAGCCGTTTCGGGCGCGGCCATTTCCTTTATCTCGCCTGTGCCAATGACACCGTAGGCCTGCTCTAGCTGCAGGTCAGCCAGGCGCCGCATCGCTTCCGGTGTGCGCGCGCTCTCGGAGGTCTCCTCGAGATAGCGGCGATAACTCTGCGCTGCGCGTTCGAGGCTGTCATCGAGGTAAATTTCCTCAACATCGGCCTCGACAAGCTGCAGCTGTGCGAGGGTGCTCTGGTTACTGGTTGGTGTCGTCCCGCAGGACGCGACCAGCAGACAGGCAATCGCAAACAGGGGCTGGTGGCGCAGGCCGGTCATTCGTCCATCCTCGCCTGTGCCTGCGTCGCGCGATCATAGCTGTCCGCCAGCGCGAAGCGCGCCTTGTCACCGTAATTCTCGAGATGGCTGCGCCGCGCAATCAATTCTTCGATTGCAGTAACCTCAAGCAAATGTCCCTGGCGGGTCATCAGCAGCTCGATCCTGCCTTCCGCCTCGCGAACCTGGGCGCGCATGCGTTTAATCGGTTTCTGGTAGCCGACGTAACTGTGCGACGCCGCCTGCCGGGAACGGACATACTCGTCATATTCCTGCCTGACTACGGCCATGGCTTCGTCGAGGCTGCGTATATTCTGGTCGAACTCCGTCAGGCGTTCGTGGTATTCGGTTTCCAGCGTCCAGGTCAGCAGACCCTTGAGCCTCTTCAGGCGCTGCATCGCCGCCCCGGCGGAAGGCGACTCCCTGCCCTGCAGTTGTGTCTCGAGGTGTTCGAGCCGTCGCAACAACTGTTGCTCTGCGCGCGTTGCCAGGAACTCCGGTCGAGGGGTCGTTAAAAGGTCGTCGCGGCGCAGTACCAGCATCTTGTGTTGCTCGATGCGCAAACGCATTCTCGAGTCAAGTTCGCGAAACTCGCTATCAATGTCCGGCAGCAGTGGTTCGTAGTGATCGCGGCGAATATCCGCCATCTCATCGAATGAATCGAAATTCGTCTGCCAGGTCTGCAGCTTCTTGCGCAGGTCAGCCAGGTCGAGGTAGTTCTGCAGGCCCGTCTGGAAGTCGTGCGAGGCCAGCAGCTCCATCAGGTAGTAAGTCTCGGGTGCTTCGGGCAGAGAACGCAGCCGGATAACCCAGTCTTTGTTCTTGCGAATTTCCTCGCGGATCAGCGCTTCGAGGAATTTGCCTTCGCGAATACTTTCTATTGACTCGTTGAGCTTGTCGATTTCCGTGCCAAACGAATCCAGGGCGTGGCCATAGGAAATCGCCGCGCGACCGTGGACGTTGAGCTTGCCGTAGGCATATGGCAGCGCGAGCATCGCCTCCTGTGTCGCCCTGTCGGTTACCTCACGAGCAGCGAGAATTTTCCACGGCACAACGGCTCGGTCGACCTTGTCGGTAGACAGGTTTGCCCAGCCGGCGCTCAGCAGAGCCTGGTTGGAATACGGCCCGTCGAGACGTACCCGGTCCAGGTACGGGATAGCCCTGTCGTATTCCCCGTCCTCCAGCAGTATCGTGCCGAGAACGAGATTGGATTTGTCACGGATGGCCAGTACAGCCGGATCGTCACTACCGATCTGCCCGGCCCGGTCAAGCTGCTCGAGCGCGGCCTGGCGTTGCCCGTCCTGCAGGTAGGCGATGCCCAGATTATAGGCAGCATAAGCGCCAAAGCCCTGTGAACCCTGGAGTTCTGTGAGCACCTCGACAGCGGCTGCGGGCCGCCCGTCCGCCAGGTGGATGTTTGCGCGCAGGAACTCTATGTCATCGCGAATCGACTCGGGCACCCTGCCTTCGATGCGCTGCAACGCCCGCGTTGCATCAGCCATCTGGCCCTTTTGAAAGTGAATGCGCGCCAATCGGTAAGCTGCATCATTGCGTACCAACTCGTCGACCGCACCTTCGAGTACCGCCGTGATGGCGCGACCGGCACGATGATGCATGCGGTAGCGCAGTTCGAAATCACCGAGCGAAAACTCTGCATCGTCGATATGGTAGTAGAGCGTGTCGCGCTCCGGCTCATCGACTTCGTCGTGCTGTTTCAGTTCGGTATCGAGTCGTTCCAGCGCTTCGAAAAACTGCCCCTGATGCGCGTGATACAGCGCCTCGCCGAAGTACAGGTCCTGCAGTCCCTCACCCGTAGCGACGGTGCTGGTCAAGCAGGCCGATAACAGCAATCCGGCCGCAGAAAACGACGCGTGGCGCATGGTTTACCAGTCTCCGACCTGGATCCCGCTGGCGCCGGAGCCGAGGCGGGCCAGCGTGACTCCGAGCGCCTTCGGCTTGACGCCCTTGGCGAAGACGAAACTGTCGGAGGTATTGAAGTCATTGCCATTGTCGAGCTTACCCATCACCGTGATGCGCAGCTGGTGTTCGCCGGTGACGATGTTGCCCGTGTAAACGCGCTGGACGCCGCCTTTTTGCAGCGCCTCAAGTTCCTGAAAGCTGTAAATGTGATGCGTCGCAAGCTGACCGTCTATTTCGACCTGCAATGCATCGAGTCGAAAATCTTCGTTATCGGCGACCGACACGAACAGAGAGATTTGCGTATTTGACGGGAACAGCAAGCGCTCTTCCAGATTACTGAGCTCCGACGCGATACTGAGCACGTCAGATTTGATCTCCTGGACCTGGCCATCAAGGCTGCGGGTATTGTCTCCGGACAATTCCTGTGCGCTCGCCGAAGCCAACGGAGCGCAAATCAGTAAGGCGAGTAGTATCTTGCGGATGGGTCTCGACATGTCGAAATTCCTTTTCAGTTTACATATTCCCTATGTAACAGCCGACAACGCACGGCCTGACCGTACTGTTGCAGGCAACGAACAGTGTTGGCGAAATGCCCGCGGTAATCTGTGATCGGCGTCACAGCCCCAAGGGCACGACACAGACATAGTTCTCGGCAATCATGGGATTCGATGACTTTCTGAAGTTGTTGCGGGACACCGGCAATGCGCTTTACAACGCCTTTGCCTGGCCCGGCGAGTACGCATTGCTGCAACTGGGAAACCTGGCGCCCGACTTCGCGGCGTATATGAGCACGCCGGCCAATCACACGACGGCGGTGGTCGTATTGTCACTGATCTACTGGTACCTGGTGATCGTACTGGCGACGATTTTCGTCCGCGCCTGCCGCGACGTCGCGCGCATCGTTACGGCAGCCGCGCGCACAATTGCGTTTCGCATTATTCTCGAAGCCGGCAATGCCAAGACCCGCATTATCTGCAGGCTGCGGCAACGCTTGCCATGGCGCAAAGCGGCTCAGGATGTGGCAGCGCCAACCGTCGAATTCGACAAGCTCGATCTTGCGATTCTGAAAACAGCGGTCGTCAAGGGGCCCGGCTTTGCGCTGTCGGCACCGGAACTGGCAGAGCAGTTCTCACTGCGACCCGCGCAGATTCAGCGCAGCCTCGACAAGCTGTGCAGCAATGCGATGATGACGACCGTAATCGGCTCGACAGAGGGCTTTGACAATTACCGCCTGACCGATTCGGGCAGCGCGTTTGTTGGCTTATGGGCGCGCCGGAAGCCTCGCGCCGTCGATAATTCCGCGATGTCGAACTCCCGGGTGCCACTCGGCTAAGCGACAGAATTTCCTATGCTTAGGAGAGCCTGGTTGCCTTGGAATGAGCGTAAACCGATGGATGAGAGACTTCGTTTCACAGCGTGCCTCCTCGAGGGCGAAAAGACCCGCATAGGTCGGGTCGAATCATTCGCCGATGCGTTTCCTTTCGTTCTTCTTCGCTTTCTTGGCGGCTTTCTTCTCTTTTGCCGTCATGGCCGGCTCTTTCTTCGTCTCTTTTTTGCTGTTTTTTCCTTTACTCATCACTTTTTCTCCTGCTTTGAGCTGCATGAGCGCGCCGTGTATTTTCGGCGAACAGATTGCACGACCCAGGCTAACCCTGCGTAATGCCAAGGCAGCGATTCTGTTGTCTTAAGAATACAGCAGACGGCGAGTTCGTATCGTAAATGATTAGTGGGGCGCACCGCATTTTCGAGTTCATTGGAAAATCGGGACAGTCCCGAAGGGACAGTCCCCAATGTTCATGCTAGTCAGGGGCGGATCAATTCGCGAAGAGGATCAGGATAAAGGGGACAGTCCCGAAGGGACGGTCCCCAATTGGTAGCCCCTAGTACGGCCCGTTTACGATAGACGGTGTGTGCCAGAACGCCGCCCAGACATCCTCGTCACGAATGTAATAAACGGTGTCGTCGTGAATGAATGACCGGCTCCGTTCCACCCAATCACGCTCGTTCGGGCCGATTGACGGCGGCTCGATCGAACCGGCGCTGTTCAGCGCCGCGAGCGCCGGCATGTTTTTGTCGAGGATCTCGAAGAGGTACAAAGCCGAACCCAGAAACCGGTAGCTGCCGTCCGTCGCGAACACGCTCGCCGGGATCGCGAAGCGATCGAGGCCATTGGCGTCCGCCTGGTACGTGAACGCATGGCGGTCATACCTGGCCTCGCTGTAGGATCCCGGGCCGCCGATCGTTGCGCTGCCTCGCGACAGCGGCTGCGCGATGTCCGAGACATCGAACAGCTCCAGCTTGACGCCGCCATTCGCACCGCTGCCAAGACCAAGCAACAGGTCGTCGGTGACCGGATGCAGGAAGTCGGAAAAGCCCGTCACCTCGAGTTCGCCCGCGATGAACGGATCGGCCGGGTTGGAGAGATCGATGGCATACAGCGGATCGATCCGCTCAAACGTCACGGCATAAGCCGTGTCACCGAGGAAGCGAACGCCGAACAGCGCCTCGTTCGGTTTGCCGATTTCTTCGGGACGGTTGTCATTCGGCAGCGTCGACACGACCTCGAGATCGGGCCGCGTGCTCGATTCCCGTAGGATGTACAGCTGGTGGTCCACGAAGTCCTCATTGCCCCAGTCGAACTGCGAGGCGATCAGCCGCAGATCCCCGTCGTATTCATTCATACGGAAGTCCGCCTGCCCGCCGCGCCAGACGGTGCCTTCGACATCCGAGGAACCCCGGTAATCAATGCTCGTGCCCGCCAGGGCGAACTTGTGAATGCGCGTAATGTCTCGCTGCACGGCCGAATCAGGCCGAAGCTCCGTGAAATACAGCGCATTCTCGGAGACATAAACGCCGTAGGCAGCCTCGTTGTAACACGCAGTCGTGAAGTTCGTCGGGTCATCGATCGGCACGGCCGTGATGCTCGTAATCGCGGCGTAGTTGCTGGTGCTGTCGTCGGTCGTAACGTAGCAGTTGTCCGGCGTAACGAGGGGCCGGGTTTCACCGGCAATCGTAATATTCGGTAACAGGTCGTCGAGCGTGGCGCTGGCCAACAGTGCCTGGTTTTCGGCCTGCTGCTCGGCCGTCGCCACGTAATAATGCAAGCCTTCTATCCAGGGTGTGTAGCGGCTGACGATGTAGACCGTGTTGCCGATGCGCCGGCTCTCGACGAACACGCCGTCGATGCTGGCCTCGATCTCGAGCCCGGGATTTGCGGCGTCAGTAACGTCGTAGACACGGAATCCGAGCTTCTCCGGTGCCCAGATTGCGATGTCGGCCCACAGCTCGCCGTAACTGCCGTAGATCATCTGCCCGGTTAGCGCGAACATCTTGCCGCCTTCCAGGTACATGCCCTGTACGGAGATATCGTTCTCCAGGGGAATAGTGCTGACGAGATCCGCCGCACC
>JAOTUU010000126.1 GCA_029863705.1 Gammaproteobacteria bacterium | reverse complement strand
AAGGGTCTCCGTCGGCCCGTCCGCTGTTACCTGAGAATCGGTCGGCTGGCCATTGCCGCAAGCCACGACAAACAGTGCCGTAACCAGCAAAAATACGGGTCGTAATATCATTGAGAGTCCCCCTTGGTGGTGGGGGAGGATATCAGACTAAGAAGCCCAGATCGCGTTGCGCGAAGTTCTGCAGGTTTGGAGCGACGATATCAAGGTCAAGGTCTGGTATACCAAACCACTTTGCGAGGGTCGCCGCGAACTGGTCGGCTGACGTTGACGGAATCATGCGACCGCCATTGTCGGTATCGTCCGGCCCGCCAATCTGCAAAAGTGGGTACGTACCATAAATATCCTGGCCGCTGACAGCGCCACCGACGACTATTTGGTTGCCGCCCCAGGCATGGTCAGTGCCATCACCATTCGACGTCAACGTTCGGCCAAAATCGGACTGCGTGAACGTCGTCACGCCGCCGGCAATTCCGAGCTCGACTGTCGCCGCGTGAAACGCAGTAATTGCGTCACTTACGTCTTGCAGCAATGCCGGTTGAGCGTTGTTCTGATCGTCGTGGGTATCGAAGCCACCCGTTCCAACGAAGAATATCTGACGAGTCATCCGCAGTTGATCACGAGATGCGATCAGCCTGGCGACAGTCTGTAGCTGGTTGCCCAAGCCACCAGTTGGAAATACGGTCGTTATCTGGCCTGAGTTTTGCGCACTCGTAATGGCTGCCGATACCGCGTCTGCCGAATCAATAGCACGGCGTTGAATCTCTGCAAAACCGCGTTCGTAAATCGAATCGTATTGTGCGTCCACAATGCGCCCGAACGCCTGCCGCTGCTCGAACAGCGGGCTGTTCGGGTCGGTTGAGAACCCTTCGAACTGCAGCGGGCCATTTGCACCCATCACGTAAGCGACTGTCTGGTCTCCGGACTGAAACAGGCTTGTACCGTTTAGCGATGCATTCGTTGTCATTTGTTGGTCTGCGACGTTGCTGCGTATCAAGTCAGCCATACGACCGGCCCAACCGGTCTTGCTGGTACTGGCGCCTTTGAGCGAATGCCATTGGGCCTGCTGGTCGTTGTGCGAGAACAACTGCGAGGGCACTATCACCGCCTTGTTACGGTACTGATCTCTCGTGGTCGGCTCAACCAACGGACCAACATTCGCAACGAATGCGGCGTGCCCGGATTCGAACAGTGACTGGATACCGCCCATCGATGGATGCAAACCGTACAGCGCGCCGTCTGAAGTCAACGGGTTGATCGCCAGCAACTGGTCTTGCGGTATAGCGAGGTTTTGCCGCGCGTTTTCATAGACAGCGTATTCGGCGTTACTGCGTGGCACCAGCATGTTGAACGAATCGTTGCCGCCATGCAGGAATACACAGACAAGCGCACGATAGTCGTCGAACGGAGCCGCATTTCCAATGACCTGCGAGTAGGCCATCCCCGGCGTTGCCGCCAAGGCCGCGGCTGCACCGCCGTTAATCAGAAAATCGCGTCGATTCAAATATTTCATAAGTATTCTCCCGGCACGCAGCCGATCAGCACTCAGCGCTGGTAGGCGTATTCCGGTGATGTCGTAATCAAGTAGATAGTTTCGGCCACTCGCAATGCCGGGTCCGTCGCCGGGATGAGCGTGAGCATAGCGGCGATCTCATTGCGCAACGCGTCTGAGATCTCGCCGGCCAGCAATTTGCCTGCAACGGTATCGATCAGTTGATCGACATCGGCTGCCACAAGCATGTCGTCCTCAAAGTTGATGAAGACATCGTCTTCCCTGAGTTCCGTGCTTAGAGAATTCGCAGCAAATGCCTGGTAGAACATGAAGTTCGTGACGAAAGTATTCAGATACTCCGTCGCAATTTCCAGCTCAGGGGCAACGAAACTGTTGTTGCGAATCTCACCCGGCGGTGCAAAGAACGGGCTGAAGAAATTGAACACGTGCGGTGCCTGCAACGGGCCCTGCCCAAAAATGACGTAGACGAAGCTCAACGGGTAACGGCCAGATTGTGAAGTCGCATCGTATGCGCGCCACAATTGCGTAAGGCGAAGTAACGGTTCTTTTATTTTTCCATCGATCTCGATTGGCATATCAGGGCGCGCTTCGTCATCAAGCAGTATGGCCGTCACGACGGCGGCAAGGTCGCCTCGCACGCCGCGCCCGTTGTCGTTAAATACGCCTGCAACGCGGGATACGTAACCCGGCGACGGATTGCTGGTGACCAGTCTGTGAATCAGGCGTATTGCGATGAATGGACCGACGTTTTCATGGTTGAAAATATTGTCCAGCGCCGCAGCGAGATCCTGATCGCCGGTCTGTCCTGCCGGTATCGTTACGCCATTGAGCAACGTTTTAGGCCCCGTATCGTGGTATTCGGGCCACAAGACCATCGGTACTACGTCGCTCAGTAAGTTTCTTTGCGGATTCCGGAACCGGTTTGAGAAGGCATATGTCCAGCCCGTGTACACGTGGGCAAAGCCCTGGATAATCTCCTGGTCGTACGTCGGTATTTGCTGGTTCTGCGCGCCGAGCTTTGGCGTACCGTCCTGATTCAGCTCGATGAGGCCAATCGAAAACAGTTGCATGAGTTCACGCGCATAATTTTCGTCCGGCCGAATATTGTTAACCGGATCTGGCTTTTCGTTGCTGAGCATGCTGAGGTAAACACCCATCGCCGGGTGCAGAGTGACCTTCTCAATCAGGTCGCGGTAATTGCCGAATGCATTTTCGACCAGCAGGTCGTAATAACTCGTGGTCGAATAAACTCGGCCGTTCAGAGCTCCGAGCTGTGACACAACGAATATCTCGGACAACGCGAACGCGACTCGTTGCCGAAGCTGATCGCTACCATGCAATGCATTGCGGAACCAGATGTCGACTCTGTCAGCATTCATCTGACCCATGGGTTGTACAATTGGCAGAGACTGCAGGTATGGCAGGTTCAGCGATGCGGGCTGAGCCATCTGGTTGTCGATCCAGGCTTCAAAACCCATCTCGATGACGCGTTGCGCCTCGGTCTCGGTCGCACCAAAG
Source organism: Gammaproteobacteria bacterium (assembly GCA_029863705.1). Classification (GTDB taxonomy): domain Bacteria; phylum Pseudomonadota; class Gammaproteobacteria; order Steroidobacterales; family Woeseiaceae; genus UBA1847. The sequence goes on along the minus strand of JAOTUU010000126.1, from coordinate 5,791 downwards.
CTGGCCTGGTTCAGAAACTGAAATGCCTCCGCTTTTGTTATCGCAGGCGGTGGGGGAGGCGGTGGCGGGCCGGGCGGGCTGCCATTCGAGCCACCTCCGCAACCGCCAAGGCCGAGCAGCAACGATGCGATGATTGAAATTAGCCTGGGGTTACTCATAGCTCTAGTTCTCTCCAGCGGACTCCAGATAAGCGACCTGTTCGTCCGTTAACAAATTCTTAAGCGTTATCAGCATTGTTACCTGCTGCTTCTTAACTTCGTTCTCAGCTTTAAGCGCAACGTCTACGTGCTCGAGTACCTGCTCCTTATCGATTGGCTTTTTATCCAGCTCAACCATCAGGCTTTGATACGCCTCGCGAACATCCCACTCGTGTTCGGCAACATTCGCCTGTACTTCAACAACTGCGGACTTTATGGCCGTGAACTGCTGCTTGCTGAGATTCAGTTCGGCCTGATGCTTCAAAATAACATTGGGTGGAAATAGCTTTCCTTGAAAAACATCGCCTTTTGGCTCTTGCGCGACCGCCGTTGTAGCCGCAAGGCATACGGAGACGGCCAAAATCCATAGTTTCTTTCTCATAACAACGTTCCTCCTGCCAGTTCCGTTGACTCAAACAACGCCGGCATTTCCTGGTATATGTCAAAACTCTTATTGGGTAGCAGCACATCGCTTGGCGCCGACCAGGAGGTCGAACCCAACAGATCTACGACTTGTATATAGGGTGGCTCTTCGCTTGACGGTTGAATTGCCAGGGCAATGGCAACGATGGCGACCGTAGCCACGGCCGCAAAACCAACGTACCGTCGGCGCGATGCTGCAACCTGTGTCTCAGCCGCACCCCAGACTTTTTCGAACGACGGCACACTATCCTGCCCTGCCGCGCCAAAAGACCTTGCGACCGCGTCGCGTAATTCTTTATCTGACTTCATTGGCCAAATCCCATTCGGATTGTAATTTCGATCTCAATGCTTTTTTTGCTCTGTCGTAATGCACCCGACCTGTGCCCGTCGACACACCCATGACTCTCGCCGCCTGTTCGACTGTAAGTTCGCGGCAGAACACAAGTTCAATAATGTCCCGCTGACGGGCCGGCAACTCCTGCACTACATTCCAGATATTCGGGTCTCTATCTGGCTCTGCCACGCAATCCATCTCTACAGACGCCTGCTGTTGGTACTGCTTCGCCATCCGTAGCCGGGACGCAATGCGCCTGTATCGACTACGTGCGAGATTTTGCACAACAGAAAACACGAAGGTCTTGAGTGACGACTTATTGTCAAATCGGGCGGACCCGCTGAGCAATTCCACATAGGCCTGTTGCATCAGATCTTCCGCTGCGGCGTTATTGAAATCACATCGGGAGAGCGCCCAGCCGTACGCCTGGCTGTGAATGGATTCCAGTGCCGCACGCGAAACATGTGGGTTCTTGTCCAGAGCATCGCTTTCCCTCATACCGCCTCCTGAGAGATTGGTGTTCTGAGGTGTGTGCCCATATGACAGGGTTTGCTTGCTGTTAGATATCTTTCTACGCGCAGTCTTCCATGACCGGCGCAAATGCCGTCGTCGCAACCCGGCAGCCCGCAGCTGTCTGGTGCAGCGTAAACGAGATGGTCTCCGCGCAACCCAGTGGGCGGAATGCGATCAGGATCGTGACACCATGTTCGACTCCGTCGACCCGTTTGCAGAGCCCCGCATCGCAATCAACGACAAAGCGATCGTCCTCGAACGCGCCCATGTTGGAGAGGCTGGCGAGATACGCAGTAAGCTGCGCGCAGATGCGGTCGGCGAGCCGCGTATTGTCCGGCTCGAAAATTGCCCAACGCGTTGCATGATCAATGGTGCTGATTATTTTCAGACAGAGCCGGCGAACCGGGAGGCTGGCGAATTTGCGGTGCGATTCGCTACCGCGACCCATGGTGACAGAAGCCTGAAGGCGGGCCCTGCCTGCCGGACCTTTGGCGATAATATTCAGTCCTTCTCGCGACAGTGTCTGCGCATCACCGTCGTCGACATCAAAGGCGGCAACCAGCTCACGAGTGAATCCCATACCCTGCTGATCCAGCTCGTGCCAGGGTCCATAGGTTCTATCAAGTTTGCAGAGCAACCCTGCCAGCGCACCGCCCACAGCCCTGGGCGCGCCATCGCTATCGCTGCGCTCATACATGCGTGGAAAATAGCCAATCATGCTGGGGCTTGCCAAACCAGCGCTACGTACACCAGCTACGGCTGCGGCCGGCGTTAGCCAATCGACACCCGGGTCGACGATTAACATTGCTCCACGTTCGCGACAATACAACTCCGCTGCCAGCAGTGATGCCGGCCCCAGATCGCGACATTTACCAGGTGATGGCAGGTAGAGCAGATCGAATTGGGCGATCTTCTGCAGGGCGAACAAGCCAGTCTCATCGCTACGCGAACCTACAAGATCGTAGTCGGAAAGTTCCTGTCCATCCGAACCTTGCTGCGCATGTTGCACATAGGCTGAATCAAACGGCGTGTTCACGCTTACTGTGGGTTCCGGCCGATGCATCGGATACGGAGATTCGACCACTGCAATCGTTGATGTCAGCAGCAGATCCGCAATGAAATTCTCAGCTTCCTCGCGATAGTTCGCACGCCGATACAGTTCCTGATCGGTCACAAGACCGGTGTTGGGGTCAACACGCTGTAACGTGAGGTTAAACAGTTCATCGTTGTCTGCGTCGATGCCATCGTAATCGACAGCAGCGCGGATGCTTTCAGTTGACCCGGGCTCCAGCGCGCGCAGCACTAGCGCGGATCCATTGGCCGGCAGGCAGATCATCGCACCACGTGCATTGTTGGCAACGCGCACAACGTACAAGTCCCTGCCGCCGTGCTCGAAGAACTGTTTCGCCGCCGGACCCAAACTGGAACGTGTCCAACTGTCGCCAAAACGACGGCGGTATTCACCATAGCTGTGAACGAGAAGTGGTTCGTTCAGGGGGCCACGCAAAGCACGCCCGACAAATACGGCCGTGGTCTCGGGCGACACATCGATGGGTTGATCCATCGGTGACATTTCGGTGACCGTAATGCCTCGGTCAACAACATCTGACAAGCTTATCTCCGAAACAGTCAGATAATGATTACCGTATTCTAGTCAGTGACCGCCCACGATGCCATGGGATTCGCTAGTATCTGAACAATGAGTGACCATTTGGCAGCTGCATTTCCTCGACTGGCGAGCAATTTGCCAAAGATTGTTCTCGCCGATTTACCAACGCCGGTCGCCAAATTGCCGCTTGCTACAACGTTCGGCGATCGCCAGATTTCTATCAAGTACGACAACCAGACAGGTCGATTATACGGCGGCAACAAGGTTCGAAAGCTCGAATATCTCCTGCAGCGTGCGAGTGACAAGAATGCGAAACGTGTTGCGACCTTCGGTACTGTGGCGTCGAACCACGCGTTGGCAACATCCATATACGCCAAATCGATTGGGCTCGATTGTACCTGTCTGCTGTTTCATCAATGCCGCACGCCGAACGCTCCAAGCGTACTCAATATGCACTTGCAAAACGAAACAGAGCTGGTACCCGTCGGTGGCAGTCGCAAAGAACAAGTCCGCACCATGCGCCGGTGCTTTCGAGATCGCGATATTTGGGTGATACCGGCCGGTGGCTCGTCCTGGCTGGGCGTGGTTGGCTTCGTCAATGGCGCACTCGAGCTCGCCGATCAGATTGCGTCCGGTGAAGTCTGCGTGCCCGACCGGCTGTACGTCGCCAATGGCACAATGGGCACGGCGGCAGGTATCGCGCTCGGCCTGGCTCTTGCCGAACTGCCAATTGAAGTCCATGCGGTCAGGGTCACCCATGAGTTCGTCGCGAGTCCTCCAGCAATGCGGCGCTTGATGGTCAAGACCGCGACGATGCTAAACCGACTGGACGCGTCGATACCCGCGGATCTCGCTGATCGTACCCGCCTGTGCTTTCGAGACGGGTTTTTTGCAGGTGGTTACGCCCACACAAACGAGGAGACCGTTAGCGCGGTCGACACCGCACACGAACAACTGGGGCTGACACTGGAAACAACTTACACAGGCAAGGCGATGGCAGCGCTATTACATGATATTGCACGGCCCGAATTCGCGCAGCGATCGATGCTGTTCTGGAATACCTACAGTTCGAGACCGTTACCTGTAGGAAGCGAACGGCCGAATGACGTTTCGCGATTGCCCGATGAGTTTCTTCGTTACTACGACTGAAACACTCACAAAGACTCCGACTCTTCCTCCACCTCGCGTGTCACTTCATCCATCATTTCGCGAACTTCAAGCAGGGTAGGCGCATCCGGATCGATCTCCACCGTGTTGTGGACTAACACCGCACGCGCAAGAACCTCGTCCATGTCATGTAAGCCAACTCGGACCGGCACACCGTTGGCGACACTCGCAATCGCGCGCAATTGATCTTTGTCCGCCTGGCGTAACGGCGCACCTGCCTTGTTTTCCTGATCCTGCAACAGGCTCTCGAGCCTGTCAGCAGGACTGATCGTATCGTCCTCCAGCGGCGCGTGGCCCTCGAAGTACATTTCTCCGTCCCGCCAGCCGAGCAGATACGGCTCGTTAACAATCATCACGGTCTCGCCGATCTCGACGAGCTCATAGAGCAGCTCGATATTCTCCGGGTACAAGCGCACGCAGCCATGACTGACGCGCATGCCGACACCATACGGCTGGTTGGTGCCGTGAATAAGATAGCCCGGCATCTCCAGTTTGAGTACGCGCGTACCCAGCGGATTATCGGGGCCGGCAGGCACAATGGAGGGCAACGGATCACCTTTTTCGGCGTGCTCGCGACGAACCGACGCCGGGACGAACCACTGCGGATTTTTCGCCTTTGCAACAACGGTGGTTGCACCGAGCGGCGTCTCCCAACCCACACGACCAATACCAATTGGGTAACTTTTTACAATCTGCTGCTGCCCATCAGGTACGTCCGGAAAATAGAACAGGCGCTTGGACGCGATATTGAGAATGACACCCTGTCGCGGCACGTCAGGTAAAACGTACTGCGTCGGCAACAGAACGGGCGTCTGCTCGCCAGGCAACCACGGGTCGACATCCGGGTTAGCTGCGATCAGTTCGTCATAACCCAGTCCATAAGCGCGGGCGAGATCGGACAGCGTATCTTCTCCGCGCGTAAACACGATTTGCGGCGTGCCGATAACTGATTGGTCGGGTGATGTGAGAACGAAATGATTTGCCTGGATCGGATCTGCAATCGGGCGCTGTGAGAGCGGCACCACAGGCGCAGAGTCGCGCTGGCCGCGAACCGTATCAAGGAAGTCTTCCAGAGCGGCGCAACCGCCTAATAAAACCAGAGGCAGCAGCAATACAATGCGAGGGGCTATGGGCGCTTACTCCTCTCTGGCAGTGCGAACTGATTCGGGCTCAACGCAGTCCGGTATCCTGCCCTGCGCGCGCGCTTCATTGTAGAGCGGCAGAACCTTGATCCACTCTCCAACGAGCGAGTCGATACGCGTAGAACTTGACGGGTGAGTGGATGCAAATTCGGCCGGTGCTTTCGCCCCGTCCGGCACCATGTTCTTCCACAGTGGTACCGATTCGCGCGGGTCGAATCCTGCCTTGGCCATGTATTCGAGACCGATCACATCGGCCTCTGTCTCCTGACCACGCTTATACGGCAGCAAGAGTCCGTACATCGCGCCTTGAGACAACGCCTCCTGTGCCGTGTAGGTTGCGCCGTAATTGCCGCCGCCGAGAATAACGGCTGCAACGGCAATACCGACCTGCCCGGCACGACCTTGT
>JAOTUU010000013.1 GCA_029863705.1 Gammaproteobacteria bacterium | reverse complement strand
GTCCGTTTTTCCTGGTTGGTGCGATCCTTGCGTCGCTGGCGCTGTTCGTCATGCCCAATTCCCCGGTGCTGTGGGTCGCCGCCGGCATGCTCTGGATCATGGATGCGAGTATTAACGTCTCGATGGAGCCGTTTCGCGCGTTCGTCGGTGACATGTTGCCGGAGAAGCAGCGCACATCCGGATTCGCGATGCAGACGTTTTTCATCGGCATTGGCGGGGTCGTCGCCTCGGCACTGCCGTACATGATGACCAACTGGTTCGACATCAGCAATGTAGCGGCGCCCGGCCAGGTACCTGATTCGGTCAAGTGGTCGTTCTACCTGGGGGGTGCGGCGTTCCTGCTCGCCGTGAGCTGGACGGTATTTCGATCCCGAGAGTATTCGCCCGAGGAATTGGCCGAATTCGACGCTGCGCGACCGGCCGAACACGTTGCCGAGGACACGGCACTTCGTCCCGCCTCGAAGTACCGCAACGGCGGCGTCGTCTGGGCCGTTATTGGCGTTGCGCTTTGGTACTGGATCATGAGCCGGGGCCTCGATAAGCAGCTGTATGTCCTCGCCGGCGGATTCACAGTGTTTGGCTTGCTTCAGGTCGTCACGAGCCTGCTGCAGAACAATAACAAGATTGATAACGGGCTATATCACATCATGCATGACCTGTTTCACATGCCGAAGGTCATGCGGCAACTTGCGGTTGTGCAGTTCTTTTCCTGGTTCGCAATGTTTGCAATGTGGATTTACGGAACGTCCGGCGTAACAAGTCATCACTTCGGGACGACCGATGTTGCATCGGCCGCTTACAACGAAGGCGCCAACTGGGTGGGTGTGCTTTTTGGAGCCAAATTCGGAATTGCAGCGCTTGCCGCGATCCTTATCCCGGTCGTTGCCCGCCGGCTCGGATGCCGGCTGAGCCACCTCGTCAACATGATGATTGGTGGAATCGGGCTGATCAGTTTCCTGTTTATCAACGACCCGAAGCTCTTGCTCGTTTCGATGATTGGTGTCGGCATAGCGTGGGGATCCATCCTGTCGTTACCGTACGCGCTCCTGTCGAGCAACCTGCCGTCGCACAAGATGGGTATCTACATGGGCATCTTCAACTTCTTCATCGTAATACCGCAACTCGTCGCGGCGAGCGTGCTGGGGTTGATCCTCAGGGAGTTTTTCGACCTGCGGAGTATTTACGGCCTGGTTATTGGTGGCGTGCTAATGATCATTGGCGGATTGGCGACACTGCTGGTGGACAAAGAGGCCGAGCCGCAATGAATCGCGCTCATGGCACTCAAAGGGCATAAAGGCGCTCCTACTTCGCACCACAGGATTCACGAACGATTAATTCCGGCTCCATCAGCGCAGATTCAACGGGTTCGCCTTTGATTAGTCCGACGACTCCTTTGACAAGCCCTTCGGCGGCGATACGTGAGTTTTGCTGCATGGTTGTCAGTGCCGGTGATACGTGCGCAGCTAGCGGCATATCGTCGAAGCCTACAACCGCTATGTCCTCCGGGATGCGCAGGCCTGCGTCCTTTATGGCACGCATCGCGCCGATCGCAATCAGGTCAGTGACCGCGAAAAGTGCATCAAATGGCGTTCCGCTGCGGAGCAATTGCTGCGCCGCTTCGTAGCCTAGTGTCTCTGAGTTATCGGCCGCGCAACACAGATCGTCGCTCGGCTCGATGCCAGCCCCGGTAAGCGCACGTACGTAACCAGCATACCGTGCGGCATGTTCCGGGCTACCTCGTGAAGTATTCCCTATGAATGCGATTTGCCGACGCCCGAGTTGCAGAAGGTGTTGTATTGCCTGGAATCCGCCGTGTTCATTATTGCAACCGAACGAGTGTCCCGGCTGATCCTTGACGATCGGACCCCAAATCATGAAACGAGTGTTGGCGCTGGCCAGAGCCGTGAGTTTTTCACGATACTCCAGGTAGTCTCCATAGCCGAGCAGGATCAGGCCGTCTGCGCGATGGCTCGCCTGGTACTCGATATGCCAGTCATCGGTAAGTTGTTGCAGCGACAGCAGCACATCGTATCCTCGCCGTGCGGCCGCGCGCGTTATGTTGTCGAGGAATGACATGAAGAACAGATTCATCCGTTTGTCGGTGCCGTCTGTCTCGTCGAAGAGCAACAGCGCAATAGTATTGCTTTGCTGGGTGCGCAATCCTGCTGCGTTACGGTTAACGAAATAGTTCAGCTCGCGGGCAATCTGTTGAATGCGACCGCGCGTCTCTTCCCGCACCAGCGGACTGTTGCGTAAGGCGCGTGATACGGTCGCCTGCGAGACGCCAGCAAGGTCCGCGATATCACGCGAGGTTGGGTTTTCCACCTTCATAGCTGATTAGTAGTTGACATTCCCCCCATATTCACCTGTTTGTAACACAAACCAGCGTGATATTAATGATGGATATGTACGTACTCAAGCGCCGTGTGGCCGAATCCGTGGCTTAGGACAGCACCGACAGGTCAGCAAAAACCACATAAATCGTGAGAACGATCAGAACGAGTACTGCACCAATCTTTCGTGCGTGTGCCCATGGCGTCATGTCAACGGCTTTGACGTCCTCCTGAATCCACTCTTTTCCTAGTGGTTTGAGCTCCCCGACAACCAGCATCAGGATTACCAGGTAGGCGAATACAACGCCAAGGAAGTGAAAGTTGTGCATGGACTCGACTATCTTCGCAAACGGGGGCACGAAATAGCCACAGGCAATGATCGTAAATCCCATGATCAGGGCAAGCTTTGCTGCCAGTGGCGGTACGCGGCGGGTCAGCATACCGACGAGAACGACGGCGAAGATCGGTATGAAATAGATGCCATTCATCTTTTGCAGATAACCGAAGATGCTGTCCTGACCAGTTAGCAACGGCGCCAGGGTCATCGCGAAAACAGCGATGATCCAACCGAAGATTTTGCCGGATCTCACGACCTGTTCGTTGCTTGCTTCCTTGTTAATGATGTTCTTGTAGAGCCCGAGGCTGAACAAGGTGCAGGTGCTGTTCAGTGCCGAGTTGAAGCTGGACAATATGGCGCCCATCATCACTGCCGCGAAAAATCCCACGTACGCCGTGGGCAAGACCTGGTTGACCAACAATCCGTACGAATGGTCTGCACGCACGTCCTGACCGGCAAACATGGCATAGGCGATCATTCCCGGGATAACGAGGTAGATCGGGCCGATCAATTTCAGGAACCCTGTTGCGAGTACGCCTTTTTGGCCTTCGGCCAGGGAACTCGCGCCGAAGGTTCGTTGGATGATTTGCTGGTTAGTCGTCCAATAGAACAGGTTAAGCAACAAGATACCTGTTACCACGGTGCTGATTGGTACGGAGCTTTCAGCACCGCCAATAGAGTTGAAACGCCCTGTGTTGCCGGCGGACAGTGCAGCAAAGCTATTAAGTATGTCACCGTCGCCCAGCGCTTTGAGGCCGAACCAGACGATCATCAGGCCGCCGACGAGCAGGCCAATACCATTGAGCAAGTCGGATACGGCGACTGTGCGCAGGCCACCGAACAAGGCGTATGTCGAACCGATTACGCCAACGATCCAGACAATGATCCACAACGTCTGTTCGTGTGATTGCAGATTGAGAAGTCCCTGTACATCGAGGATGCCGATAAGACCTGTCGCACCGGTATAAAGGATAATCGGCAGCAGGATAACGGCGTAGGCAATGAGGAAAATCAAATTCGTGATGATCTGAGTCTGCTGATCGAACCGTATGTGCAGATATTCCGGTACCGTCGACACACCGCTTTTCAGGAAACGCGGCAGGAAGAACAGCGCCATGCAAACGAGGGCAAGAACCGCGACGACCTCCCAAACCATGACCGCAAAACCATAGGTGAAAGCTGCGCCATTGAGACCAACCATTTGTTCGGTTGACAGATTCGTAAGCAACAGCGAGCCGGCGATCAGGGGCCAGGTCAGACTGCGGCCAGCAAGAAAGTAGCCTTTGCTGGTTGCGTGGTCGTCCCTGCGAGTTAGTAAAAACGTCACTGCAGCGACGAGGGCCGTGAAAAACAGAAATGAGGCGATGATCACCGTGTTATGCCAGTTTCCTTTCTTGTAACGCGCCTTTACTGCGCTGCAGTCTTTCGACGGCCGTGCTGCCCATGGCCAAGGCGAGTGCGACTTGCAGGGCGTCCAGCAATGCCAGGTGTGCCAGTCGCGAACTCATTGGTGTATATACGCTGGAATCTTCAAGCGCCGGGCACCCAAACATGATACTGCACACCGCGGCGAGCGCGGACTTCGGATCCGTCAAAGCGATCACGGTCGCGCCGCTATCGCGCGCGATTTCAGATGCACGAACCAGTTCCGGCCAACGCCCGGTATGCGACGTGATTATCAACACATCTTGCATGGCCGCGATCGCTGCAAACTGCAGGATGCTCGATGGGTCAGTCAGCGTGGTGCAAGGTATGCCCAAGCGAAAGAATTTATGACAGGCGTCATTCGCAACGTGACCGGAAGCGCCGAGCCCGGCGAAAGCGAGTTGCCGAGCTGGCACCATTGCCGCTACAGCGTCTTCGACGGGCATTGAGGACAGCAGCGAGCCCATGTCGATCAGCGATCGAATCGACGCGTCCAATACCTTTGTGACCGCATCCGACGCCGTATCTTCCGAACTGACATTCGTGTGTACATTGCTGCCGGGCCGACTCAGAGTTTCAGTCAATCGGATCGTGAAATCCCGGAAGCCGCCCAGACCAATGTGCCGGCAAAAACGAATAACGGTCGGTTCGCTGGTTCCGCATTGCTTTGCGACTTCGGCCAACGTTGCCCTTACTGCCTGCTTTGGATGCTCGAGTACCCAACGCGCGACACGTTGCTCGGCTCGGCTCAGGTCGGAGGTTTGCTGCTGTATACGTCTTAACATGTAGTAAAAATACAGAATAAGGGCGTATTTTTCCACAAAATCTGGAATAAAAGCCCAAAAGCGTAGTAAACTTTCAGAAATCATCAGGATTTTGCTATGGCTCAGCTCGTACCGGTCGATGTTTTCGACCTGATTATCTTCGGTGGCACCGGCGACCTTGCGCTGCGCAAGTTGTTGCCAGCGCTGTATCACCGCGATCGTGACGGTCAGATTACCGGCGACAGCCGCATCGTCTCGGTCGGTCGCAGCGCGCTGGCTCGAGACGATTATCTCGGTCTGGTCGAAAAGGCGCTGCAGGACAATCTCGATAGCGGAGAGTTCGATGCCGATTTCTGGAAGACATTTAGCAAGCGCATAGAGTATGTCGAAGCTGACGCACTGGCCCACGACCAATGGGAAGCGCTCAATAGGCTTCTCGGTGGCAACGAAAACCGCATTCGTGTTGCCTATCTCGCGACAGCGCCGAGCCTGTTTGGCCCGATTGCAACAGGCCTCAAAGCGAATGGCCTGATAACGGACAACAGCCGCATCGTTCTCGAGAAGCCGCTGGGGCGAGATCTTGCGTCGGCGTCTGGAATAAACAACGAGGTTGGTCGATGTTTCGCTGAGAACCAGATCTATCGCATCGATCACTACCTGGGCAAAGAGACCGTTCAGAACCTGCTCGCACTGCGTTTCGCCAACTCGCTATTTGAGCCATTGTGGCGGCGTGGCGCTGTTGATCATGTGCAGATTACGGTTGCCGAGGAGCTCGGCGTCGGTGGCCGTATCGATTTCTATGATCGCGTCGGTGCGCTGCGCGACATGGTGCAGAACCATTTGCTGCAATTGGTTTGCCTGACCGCAATGGAGGCGCCGTCGAGCCTGCATCATGACGCGGTCCGCGACGAAAAAATCAAAGTGCTTCGTGCACTCAGACCGATAGACGCCGATGCTGTGCGCGGCGATACGGTACGTGGCCGATATGCGGCGGGTGCGATCAAAGGCAATACCGTCCCCGGCTACGAGGAGGAGCTTGGTGAGGCAAAGAGCAGCACCGAAACCTTCGTCGCCCTGAAAGTCCAGATCGACAACTGGCGATGGTCGAATGTTCCATTCTATCTCCGTACAGGCAAGCGGCTCAAAGGCAAGCACTCTGAAATTATCATTCAATTTCAGGATGTGCCGCACTCAATTTTTCCGGAACAGAAATTCGATGTGATGCCGAATCGATTGACGATCCGATTGCAGCCTGATGAGGGCGTCAAGCTGTCGCTAATGGCCAAAGAACCCGGACCTGGTGGATTCGATCTACGACCCGTTTCTCTCGACCTTAGTTTCGAGGAGACGTTTGGAATTCGTTACCCCGATGCTTATGAGCGTCTGCTCATGGAAGTGCTACGCGGCAACCCGGCGCTGTTTATGCGCCGAGACGAAGTGGACGCCGCCTGGACCTGGATTGACGGCATCATTGCTGGCTGGGAGGAATCCCGGCAGAAGATCGAGACCTACGTCGCCGGATCCTGGGGACCGCCGGCTTCGGCCATGCTTCTGGATCGCGACGGCCGCGCCTGGTATCCGGATCTTTGAGTCAGGCAGGAAAATTATGATGGAATCATTTTTCGAAACGCGCGAAGAAGCGTCCGTCGCTGCTGCCAGCGCAATTGAAGCTGCGCTGGCGAGCCGGTTGCAGCAGCAGTCCGAGGCATCGCTGGTCGTCAGTGGCGGCACTTCGCCAGTGCTTTGTCTTACCGAGCTCGCAGCGATGCCCGTCGAATGGCAGCGCGTGCATGTACTGCTGAGCGATGAACGATGGGTGCCGGCCGACAGCGATGACAGCAACGAGAAACTGATCCGCGAGTCCTTATTGCAGGGCGACGCCGCTGAGGCAAGTTTCCTTCCTTTCTACGATGGATCCGTCACTGTCGAGCAACGCTGCGACGCCATAAAGGAAAACATTCGCACCCTTCCGTTTCCATTTGCCTGCTCCCTTATAGGCATGGGTGAGGATGGTCATTTCGCGTCGTTGTTTCCGGATGCGGAAAACCTCAAGCAGGGACTCGACACTGACGGCAGACAATTGTGCTTGCCCGTCAATACGGCAGCAAGTCCACATCCGCGTATCAGTCTGACTCTGGCGGCGTTGTCGCGCAGTGATACTGTCGTGCTTCTCTTTTTCGGTGCGGCAAAACGTGATGTGTATGAGCGGGCGAAGGCAGATTCGAACGGCTATCCGGTTTCCCGACTTCTATTGCAGAAACGTGCGCCAGTACAAGTGTACTGGGCTCCATAGAGAGAACTCGTAATGAACCCAGCAATTGACCGCGTCACAAAACGAATTCAGAAGCGCAGCGCAGCCTCGCGCGGGGAATACCTGGCACGGGTCGACGCCGCAGCGAGCAAGGGTCCGTCCCGTAGTTCACTGTCGTGCAGCAATCTGGCCCATGGCATGGCAGCGTCTGGCCGGGTCGAAAAAGACGTTCTGGCCGGTACGACGTTGCCGAACATTGGCATCGTGTCCGCGTACAATGACATGCTGAGCGCACACCAGCCCTTTGAGCGGTATCCGGCACTCATCAAACAGGCCGCCGCGGCCGAAGGCGCGGTCGCCCAGTTTGCAGGCGGCGTTCCGGCGATGTGTGATGGGGTAACGCAGGGACAGGACGGCATGGATCTGTCGCTGTTTAGCCGCGACGTCATCGCAATGTCGACTGCGATCGCACTGTCGCACGATATGTTTGACGCAGCCTTGTGTCTTGGTATTTGCGACAAGATCGTGCCTGGCTTGCTCATAGGCGCGTTGTCATTCGGACATCTGCCGGTTGCCTTCGTGCCGGCCGGACCGATGGTCTCCGGCTTGCCTAACAAGGAAAAAGCGAGAATTCGCGAGGAATTTGCGGCCGGCAAGGTGGGCCGTAATGAACTGCTTGCCGCTGAGTCGGCGTCGTATCACGGTCCCGGCACCTGCACCTTCTACGGCACGGCCAACAGCAACCAGATGCTCATGGAATTCATGGGTTTGCAGCTGCCCGGCGGGTCCTTCGTCAACCCGGGCACTGAGTTGCGTGAACACCTGACTGCAGAGGCCGTGCGTACGGTGCTTGGCATTTGCGATCTCGGTGATAACTATGTGCCGGTCGCTCACATCGTGGACGAGAAAGCGATCGTCAATGCCATCGTCGGATTGCTTGCGACCGGCGGGTCGACGAATCACACATTGCACCTCGTCGCGATTGCAGCCGCAGCCGGTATCGTCATTGACTGGAACGATTTTGCCGAGTTGTCGGCCGAGGTTCCGCTTCTGGCACGCGTGTATCCAAACGGCATGGCAGACGTAAATCACTTCCACGCAGCGGGCGGGCTCGGCTACATGATCCGCCAGTTATTGGACGCGGAGATGCTTCACGAGGACGTGCAGACCATTCTCGGCAGTGGACTGCACAGGTTTTGCCAGGAGCCGATGGTTGAGAACGGTGAGTTGGGCTGGCGAGATGCACAGGCGGAGTCGCTCGATAAAGACATACTGCGCCCGGTTGACGATCCTTTCGATAAGGAAGGTGGATTACGTGTGGTTGATGGCAACATAGGCAGGGCGATCGTAAAAGTGTCTGCCGTTTCCAAAGATCATTATCGGGTCAGTGCGCCGGCGCGAGTGTTTCATTCCCAGGTGGCGTTTACCGAAGCATTTAATAATGGCGAACTTGAAATGGACTTCGTTGCGGTCTTGCCATATCAGGGTCCAAGCGCCAACGGCATGCCTGAGTTGCACAAGCTAACGCCGTACATCGGGGTTTTGCAGAATCGCGGCTTCAAAGTGGCGTTACTGACAGACGGCCGAATGTCAGGCGCGTCGGGCAAGGTACTGGCCGCCATCCAGGTCACTCCGGAAGCCATCAGCGGCGGTACCATCGGCAAAATCAGGGATGACGACCTGATAACGATTGATGCAGTAGCCGGCGTCCTGTCGGTATCGGCAGATGACGATCCAGCAGCCCGGTCCATCGAGTCCTGCGATATTTCCGCCAATCACGTGGGCATGGGTCGCGAGTTGTTTGCGGCATTCCGGAAACAGGTCAGCGGTGCCGAAACGGGCGCCACAATATTTGGTAGAGAATGATGTGGATGTGATCAATTGGCATGTGAGAGCATAAGGCCTCCCCATTTGAGCAGGACGATCGATGGCTGACTCCAGTTTGCTAATCGGTGACATAGGCGGGACCAACGCGCGATTCGCGTTGGCCGACAGGAATTTGCCCGGTTTTACCGACGCGATGACGCTGCAATGCGCCAATTACGACTCTACGGAAGCTGCAATCAAGCACTACCTGGACAGCGTCGGTGCCACATCTCCGGACGTCATTTGCCTGGCTGCGGCTGGCCCGGTCGTTGGGCAACGTGTTCGGATGACGAACAATCACTGGACACTGGCAAGCGATGAACTTGCCTCAGAGTTCTCAGCGAACGCGGTGCGCCTGCTGAATGATTTCGAAGCAATCGCGTACAGTGTTCCAATGCTTGCGAGCAGCGATTGCGAAGCGATTGGGCTTCCGGATCCCGAGCCACTTCCCGATGAGCAATACACTGTCGCGATAGTAGGGCCGGGTACGGGCCTTGGCGCTGTGGGCCTGCGCAGGCAAGGTGGTCTGCTGGTGCCGATTGCTGGCGAGGCAAGTCATGGCGGTTTTGCACCGGAAACAAGAGTTCAGTTGGACGTTCTTCTCGCTCTGCGCGAGCGGTTTGATCGCGTGTCAACGGAGCGCCTTGTCTCGGGGCCCGGCATTGAAAATATCTATGGGGCGCTCGCCAGTATTCACGGTGTGAAGCTCCCCAGATTATCGGCGGCGGAAATATTTACGGCAGCAGACGACAAAAGCGATCCTCATGCCGTTGAGGCCGTATCTCTGTTCTTCGAGGTGCTCGGGCAGTTTGCCGGGGACTTCGCGTTAGCGCTTGGGGCGACTGACGGCGTTTTTGTTGCTGGCGGTATAGTTAAGCGCTACCCCGATTTGCTGGCCAATAGCAGATTTCGTTCCGGGTTTGAAAGCAAAGGCCGGTATCGTGCCTTGATGGAACGCGTTCCAACGCAGCTGGTTTTGCACGATCAACCCGGACTGCTCGGAGCGAGTTATTGCGCTCTGCAAATGCTGCAGAACTAGTTACTAACTCAGTTTTCGCCTTCCGAAGAACGTGGCACTGACGTTATGCCGACATCGTGTCGCGGAAACTCATCCGCATCTATCGTCTCGAGATAGCCGTGCCAGGCGGCGTAGCCGATGACGGGGATAATCACGACAAGCCCGACGAATGCAGTCAATAGGCCGATCAACAAACTGGTGATTACCAGGACAAGCCACAAGACCATCGCTCTCTTGTTGCGTAGCACGGCATTTATCGACGTGACAATTGCGGTAATGCTGTCGACATCACGATGCATAATCATTGGTAAGGAAAACGCGCTCGCAGAAAATGTCACGCCTGCGAACACCGCGCCAACAGCGCTGCCGAATGACAGGTATGGCCACAACTCCCGGAATGTCAGATCACCATCGGTCGGTATGAATACCGTTATCATGATGGCCGCCCGGGCCCAGAGGAGAAAAATGATGAGTAAAACGATAGTGAATATCATCTCGTTGCCGAGGTGACGCCGGAACGCAGCCCTGAGACTACGCATTAGTAATGGTGGTTGACCACGCTCCAGCTGCGCACTGATTGCGTACAGGCCGATGCACGTAAGGGGTGCGATAAATACGAAGCCGCCCAACATGGCGAACATGATCCACTGGCTGCCCCGGAACCACGCGAGCAGGCTGACGATAGCGATCATCACTGCTACGGCCAGGCCATAAAACAAACTCTGTTGAGGGGCTTGGAGTAAGTCGCTAACGCCCAATCTAATCCAGCGAAACGGCGCCAACGGTGACAGCTTGCGACATGGGGCGACGAACGGCATTTCATCGCGTTTTATTTCGGGATTATTTTCGTTGTTCATGACGACTCCCTTTTGTGTACGATAATGGTGCATCTTTTATGTGCAGGCAATGGGTGCAGACCCCAAATAAGAAGGCTCAGTGCCAATGATGAGTAGTAGCCAAAACATGATTTATAGGCCCTGTCGACTGATATCACGCATCCCGTACATAGCAGGACTTGTTTTCCTTATTTCCACGGCCTCGCACGCTGCTACGGTTGAAGTCAGGGACTCCACGGGCGCGGTGCTGGCCACAGCCATGGTGACGCGCACGATTGCTGGCGCCGATAGCGTTGACACGTCAGATAACGGCTACCCGAAACCGGGACTTTTCAACACCGTGGCTCCGCAACACACACGTTTCACCGATGTTGATGGGGCAGTCAGTTTCGATACGCTCGCAATTGCGGGCGAACGCAGCTATCGCATTCGCAAGCAGGGATATGCGGACGTTATAGTTACCGCGGAAGACGACAACGCGGACGTTAGTGTTGTTCTCGAAGACCTTTCCGATGCGAAAGACATTGCCGAAAGTAAACCGGCCAACCTGTGGCTGTCAGCGCTGGATTTTAGTTGGGCGGATAATCCAGCGCAGGCGAGAGAGCACTTCCTTTTGCATTGTGGTTTTTGCCACCAGCAGGCTTCGGTATTCATGCGCTTGTCGCGAACAGAACAACAATGGGTCGACATCATCGACCGCATGCAAATGTACGGTGCGATGGCGAGTAAGGACTTCGTTGATAGCGCCGCCGCCGGGCTTGTCGATGCCTATGCAAAGCTAAACCGTGACCACGCGCAATTGCCTGACTACGAGCAGTGGGATGCCAGCCTGTCCTCGGTGACGATCACCGAATGGCCGATAGGCGATGGTTTTTCGCAAATGCACGATTTCATTGCGCATCCAAACGGCAAGGTCTACATCGGCGACAACCTGATGGATCGCATTTACGCCCTCGATCCGGAAACGAACGAGTACGAAGTATTCAAAGTGCCACACGATGAAGGTGCGCAGCACGGCGGTATCCTCGGCAAGCGCATGGGATCCTACCCCAAGACGGATAACTACATGGGCGTGCATTCGTTTGCGATAGCTCCGCGGGATGGGCACATATTCCTGACGCCGTCGATGCAGCAGGAGTTGATCGAATTTGACCCTGAAAGCGGAGAATTTTTCCGCCACAAAATGGACGAGGGCTTCTACCCGCATACGATACGAGCCGACAGAAACAATCGCGTCTGGTTTACGCTCGCGCTGTCATCGCAGGTCGCGATGTTCGATCGCAATACCGGGGAGTTCAAGTACTACGACCTTCCGGCCCGTGGCATCCTGGAATGGGCGGCACTAAAGGTCATCGATTTCCGCCTGGGCCATGGCTACGTTGGCGGCCGGCCAGATCTCGACTGGGAGACAACAGGGTTTCCTTTGCCCTACGGCATAGACGTGTCGCCGGTTGATGGGTCGGTCTGGGCGACACGCCTGCATGCTAAGGACATCGCGAAAATCGACCCGGAGACCGACGAAGTAACGATGATCGAAACGCCGTTCAACGCACCACGTCGATTGCGCGTTGATGCTAAAGGCAATGTCTGGATCGTTTCTTTTTCGGACGGTAAGCTGGCGAAGTACGACCCTGTTGCCGAAGTGTTTTCGCTCTACGAGCTGCCGGTTGTCAGTGAAACGCCGTATGCGCTCAATGTCGACAGGGAGAATGGCGTTGTCTGGATTAACGGTAATCAATCCGACACGATTATCTCGTTCGATATCGCAACCGAGTCCTGGCGTGTGTATCCCATGCCCCGGAAGCACACGTTCACTCGGGATATCGAGTTTGGCGAAGACGGCGGCGTGTACACAAGCAATTCGCATTTTCCGAGCTGGATGATCGAGGGTGGACAACCGACGCTGATACGCATCGACGCCGGCATCCCTGTTGAGCCCGTAGATCCGATCATGGAGCAGGGTAGCGCGCTGTATGGGCAGCACTGCGACAGCTGCCATTCTCTCGCCGAGCTTAAGGCGCCCGACTTAAGCACACTAAAGCGGATGCCATTCGCTCGCATTGCCCGCGCGCTCGAGTTCGGCATGATGATGCAGCAGGCGGCGCACCTGAAGGCCGATGAGCGGCTGATGATTGCGAAGTTCCTAAGCGCGGGCAGCTCTGAGAACAGGGATGAGTGGATCGCCTCGCAGATGTGTTCACCACGCAGAGCCGTGTCAGTTCAATCGGGGCCTGAAGACAACTGGGGCTTTGGCTCAGGCAATACGCGTGCTTCCAATGGCAGCAAGATCTCACCTGGCAACGCGGAGAACTTGCGCCTCAAGTGGTCAATGGCGTTTCCGGGCGTAACGGAGATGCGCTCGCAACCTGTTGCTGCGGATGGAGTTTTATTCGCAGCTACTTCCAACGGCAATGTCTTTGCGATCGACCAGGAAAGCAGCTGTATCCACTGGCGTTTTGCGGCGGACAGCTCCGTGCGCTCGTCGCTAAACCTCGACACGACTTCGGACGACGTTGCGACGCTGTTCTTTGCCGATGACCTCGGCACGGTCTACGCGGTGTCAGCCAACGACGGCGAGCTTTTGTGGAAGACATCGCTGCGCTGGTTTCCAGTTTCGGTTATCAGCGGTTCTTTCGCGTTTCACGAGGATCGCCTGTTCGTGCCGGTGTCTACATTCGAGACGGCACTTGCCGGGCTCGATACCTATCCTTGCTGTCGTTCCCACGGCGGTGTTGCGGCCATTGATGCCACGGATGGATCGGTGCAGTGGACATATCACACAACAGAACAGGCCAGGAAAATTGGCGTGACCAGCGCAGGTACCGATATATGGGGACCATCCGGTGCGGCCGTTTGGACGACGCCGGCGGTCGATGTTGAGCGCGGCCGGATAATTATCGGCACCGCCCAAAACATGTCTGCACCGGCGACGCATAACAGCGATTCTGTTGTCGCCCTCGATATCGAAACCGGCGAAGAGGCGTGGGTGTTCCAGGCGCTGCAAGGTGATATCTGGAACGTGGCATGCCACCTTGGCGGTGCGAACTGTCCGGATAATGCCGGGCCAGATTTCGATTTCGGCGGCGCGATTACTTTGACCCAGAACAAGAATGGCAAGGACATCATTATCGCCGGGCAGAAATCCGGGCATCTCTATGCACTCGATCCGGATAACGAGGGCGCGCTTATCTGGCAGCAGCGATTAAGCATGGGAACGTCCAACGGCGGAATTCACTGGGGTGTCGCGACTGACGGAGACTCGGTATGGGCGGCAGTCGCCGACCCGCCACGTCGACGAGAAGGATACGTTCCAAAACCCGGGGTCTACGCTGTGCAGCTTGCCGACGGCGAGCCTGTTTGGTCGATGCCCATTGAACGCGGTTGCGAATTCGATCCGGCCGATGCGCCGCGCGTCGGGCTTGTTGCAATGCGCGATGCCGCGTCGCGCAATCCCTGGCCGGAGTGCTCGTTTTATTACGGACATTCAGCTGCGCCGCTGTACGCAAACGGTGTTCTCTACGCAGGCGCTCTGGACGGAAAACTGCGAATTATTGACGCGCAGAGCGGCAAGCAGCTGAAAGTTATAGATACGAAACGTCGTTACGACGCCGACAATGGCCTTGTGGGCCACGGTGGCGCAATCGATCTGTCGGGTATTGTTGTCGATGGAAAGCGCTTGTTTGTGTACTCCGGTTACGGCATGTTCGGCCAGATGCCGGGCAACGTGTTGCTCGCTTATGAGCTAGACGACTAAACCGTCGCAACAAAAAAAGTGGGAAAACCATGAAGAAGCGCAGCTTTACGATCGATTCGCTGGTCCTGATCTCCTCGTTCATTATCGTCGCACAGCTGCTGTCATACGTGATTTCGCATGGCGAGTTTGATCGCGAACCGTCCCCGAATCAGCCAGATCGTATGATGGTTGTTGCGGGTACATTTGCGCCGGTCTCCGACGTCGATGCTGTCACTTTGCCTCCGTGGCATTTCCTGATGGCCCTTACGAAGGGCCTCGCTGACGCGCAGGACATTATTTTCCTGATTTTTCTCGTCGGCGGCGTGATAGAAGTGCTGCGGCGCAGCGGGGCAATCGACGCTGCGCTACATCGCGCTGTCGCGCATCTCGGGCACAGTCCCTGGATATTGATTCTCGGCTGCTTCGCCATGTTTGCTGCGGGTTCTTACACCATCGGTATGGGCGAGGAATACGTGCCGTTGATACCCATCATTGTGACAATGAGCCTCGCGATGCGCATGGATGCCGTCGTTGCGATGGGCATGGTCTGGGTTCCCTACGGCATCGGTTGGGGATGTGCGGGCATCAACCCGTTCGGTGTGATGATCGCTCAAACCATTGCGGGTGTGCCACTCACATCGGGTTGGGAAGCGCGAATTGTAATGATGGTGGCGTTCCTGGCCATTGGTTTTCATCATCTCATTCGCTATGCGCACATGGTTCAAAAAGACCCATCGAAGAGCTTCGTCGCACATGTTGACTACAGCGAGGGCTTCGAAACGCCAGGCGATATCGATCTCACGGGTTCGCGAATCGCAATATTAGTGGTGTTTATTTTGGGCCTTTTTGCCTTCGTTTACGGCGCATCGAACCACCATTGGTTCATCGCTGAACTGAACGCGATTTTTCTTGCTATTGGTATTCTGGCGGCCCTGATTTCACGCATTCCGGCTGGCGAGACCAGCCGCGTGTTTCTCGAAGGATGTGCGAAGATGACCGCACCTGCGCTGATCGTGGGCTTTGCTCGAACTATCGCAGTTGTACTCGAAGACGGTCAGATCATCGACACAATCGTATTTTCGATCGCCGGGCTTCTCGAGGGTATGCCTCCGGAGGTCTCGGCAGTCGGCATGCTTGTTGTTCAGACGGTCACGAACTTCTTTATTCCGTCGGGCAGCGGTCAGGCGTTCGTAACAATGCCCATCATGTCGCCGCTCGCTACATTGACTGACGTGCCACAGCAAACTGCGGTGCTCGCTTATCAATTTGGCGATGGATTCACGAATATGATTGTTCCTACCAGCGCGCTGGTCATGGGTGCACTGGCGCTGGGCAGGGTTCCGTATACGGCCTGGGTGCGATTTGTCGGGCCGTTGCTCATCAAGATATTCGCGTTGGCTGTCGTATTCCTGGTCTTGTCCATCCACATCGGTGACGCGGTGGGCTTTACGTCTACGCTTGCTGGTACCAGATGACGCCATCGGCGTCGTGCTCTTTGCGTATCTTGTTTTCCTCAACAAGGTAGTTGAGATGAGAAATGGATTCGCCGGTCGCCATGATGATATTTCGGCTGGTAATTCGGCCTTTGAACAGGGTAGGGAACACATCGACAGCGCGGCGCGGTTGATCGCAATAAGCGAGCAAGGCGTCGAGCCCGTCCAGATGCTCCTTAATCAACGCATCCAGCCTTTCGTGCGCGCCGCGAAACGGTTTGCCATGTGACGGCAGGACGAGGACATCTTCGGGCAGGCGCGTCTTGAGCATTTGCAGGGACTGTATCCAGTTGTGCAGAGGGTTTGCTTCCGGCTCAGTCGGATACACGCTGACGTTCGACGAAATCGTCGGCAATATCTGGTCGCCCGAAATGAACAGGTTTCGCTCGGCGTCAAACAGGCACGCATGCTCGAGCGAATGGCCGCGACCGACGACTACCTCCCAGCAATGGCCCGCAAACGTGAGCCGGTCGCCATCCTTGATTCGTTTGTAGGCTTCAGGAAGCGGTGCAACGTACTTACCGAACATGCCGAACATCTTCTTGTAATTGCCGAGCGCATCATCTGGAAACCCGGCCTCCCTGTAAAAACGAATACCTTCTTCAGGTGCGCTACGGCCGTGATCAGCGACAAGTAGGCGACACAGCAGATATTCGTCGCGGGTCATCCAGAGGTCTACGTCGTATTCGTCAGCCAGCCATCCGGCGCATCCAACGTGGTCGGGGTGCAGGTGAGTGACTACGACATGTCTGAGTGGTTTGTCGGCCATCAGACCAGCAATCATCTTCCTCCAGACGGTCTGGCTGTCGTCGGTGCGCATGCCCGAGTCAACAATTACCCAGCCATCACTGTCTTCCAGAAGCCAAAGATTGATGTGTGCCAGCTCAAACGGCAGGGGCATGCGCAGCCAATGGACTCCATCGGCAATGGGTACGGATTTTCCCAATTCCGGCGTTGAATCGAACTCATAGCGGACCGTCATTCGCGCATGATCGCACGAGAAGGTCTGTTTAGGCGGAATTGATCTGTAAAGACCTGTAGGATGCCGCCCCAATACGTCCCTTAAACAATAAACTACGGAAATACTGAAAGTGAAACTCCCACTGTTCCCCAAAAAAATTTACGGCTCACTGCGCCATGTACTGACACTGCTTGCAACAGCAGCTTTGCAATATTCGACTAGTGCGATTGCCGCCGAAGATGAGGCCGAAGCCGCCGCCGGCAACTTCGTTGATGAGATCGTCGTGACGGCGCAAAAGCGAAGTCAGGTGATTCAGGATATACCCGCAGCCATCACGGCAATCGATAGCGGCACCTTGGACGTTCGGGGCGTAACGACTCTGGCAGATGTGCAGAACCTGGTTCCTTCAGTGCGGCTACAAAAAGAATCGGCATCGACCGAGATATATATTCGCGGCGTGGGGTCAACGCTCGATGTGCCGATGATCGAGCCGCCGAATGCGTACAACATCAATGGTGTCTATGTTCCTCGCGAAGTTACATCGGCATCGCTCGTAGACGTCGAACGCATCGAAGTTCTGCCTGGCCCGCAAGGAACTTTGTACGGGCGCGGCGCGATCGGGGGGGTTGTCAACACGATCACCCGCCGTCCGATCGACAAGTTTGAGACCACAGCGACGGTCGAAGCGGGCAACTATTCGCACCTGCGAGCGACGGTTACACAGAACATTCCTGTCAGCGAAACTTTTCGATTGCGAGGCTCATTAAGCTATCTCGAGCGTGATGGGTATCTCAAAAGTGGCGCTGATTCTGCCGATGATCTTGCTGGATTCCTCGCGCTCGAAATGATGCCACGCGATGACCTGAATATTCACCTTTGGAGCCACCTGGAAAAGCGCGAAGGCTATTCAGCGAACCTGTTGAGCAAGGGACAGGTAGGCAGCCCCCGCAGCCAGGCTTTTCCCAATAGCGACCCCTGGGATGATCGGCTCGAAGGTGACCTGGCGTCTTTCGCGACCTTGGGTCCGATCGATGCGCAGTATCGAGAGTGGGATACCGTTCTTGTTGGTGCCGAGCTGAATTGGCAAATCAGTGACAAGCTGTCATTGACCTATGTGCCGTCCTATCTCAATTTTGACTGGCGCCAGGAGTACTGGCTGACGCACAAGGACGGAGATTTCAACGAAGAGATCGATCAACAAACCCATGAACTGAGGCTGGCCTACGATGACGGCAGAGCCGTCACATGGCTTGCGGGTCTCTATGACTACCGGATCGAAACGAACGGGCAGCTGTTCATACAGTTCGGGCCGGATGAGTTGTTCCCGGGTTCGCCAGCGGGACTTTGGCTCGACGCAAGTGATGTTCGCGATCACGAACTGAAAGGTAACGCGCTGTTCGGCGAGGTGAACTGGGCGATCAACGGACACACGCGCCTTGTCGCGGGCGGTCGGCTATCGAGCGATGATCGAGACGGCTTTGGGTTTCAACCAGACATCGTCACCGAGCCTGCTGTGGGCATAGATCCTGTCGCCTTGTTTACCGGCGTCGCGCCGCCCACATGGTCGAACAGCGAGAGTTGGGATCACGTCGACTGGAAGGTCGGCATTGAATTTCATGCGAGTGACGAGTCGATGCTGTACGCAACAATACAGACTGGTTTTCAACCTGGTACGTTTGATGTGTTTCCCGACACAACGACGGAAGAGTCCGAATTGTTGGCGTTCACCGTTGGCGCAAAGAACCACTTCCTCGATGGCCGTCTATTGCTGAACAACGAGGTTTTTTATTACACCTTCGACAATCTTCTGACACAATCTTTTGATGCAGCGACCGGTACGAATCGTCTGTCAAATGCCGACGTCATCATCTATGGAGATCAGCTCGATCTCGCGTACGTGCCAGATAGCATAGACAATACGCGTTTCACGTTGTCGCTCGGATATTTGCATGCCCGCTACGAGGACTTCCTGGTCGATTCACTGGATGTCTTCAACGACGGTCAGCTTCAAAACGCACCGGACTGGACGGCGACACTTGGCGTTTTTCGGGCGTGGGAATTACACGCCGGCGCATCCATAGAGGCAAGTATCAGCTCTCGATATGAGAGTGGATTCTGGGGCGACTTTTCACATTCCTCCGGTCTCTATCAGAGCAGCTACACGAAGACGGACATGACGGTAACGTACCGCCCGCCAGGACGTAACTGGTCGCTGGGACTGTGGGCGAAAAACCTCGAAAATCAGGATGTGCAAGCTGCTGCAGCAACGGGTAATCCATTTACAGACCCTGGCCCCGGTGCGCCGTTCCTGGAAGCGCCGCGAACGATCGGGCTTCGATATACTCTGAGTTTGCCTTCCGGTATGGATTAAGCGCAGTCCCTGAAATTTGGTATAGAGACAGCAAATGCTCAACGCACTCCGCGATTTTCTGAAGCTCGAAACGGCCAGCGGCATGATTCTGGTCGTTGCCTCCGTTGCCGCCATGGTCGTGGCGAATTCACCGCTGCAGGGGCTGTATGCATCGCTCATTGATTTGCCTGTCGAGATCCGGGTCGGTGATTTTCAGATTGCCAAGCCGATGCTCCTTTGGATCAACGACGGGCTCATGGCGTTGTTTTTTCTCATGGTCGGTCTGGAGCTAAAACGAGAAATCGTCGAGGGCGAGCTCTCGGACATGAAACAGGCAGCGTTTCCGGCAATGGGGGCAATAGGCGGCATGCTGGCGCCCGCGCTCATCTATGTATGGATTAACCAGGGCGATCCCGTCGCATTACAGGGGTGGGCAATACCGGCGGCTACCGATATCGCCTTCGCGTTGGCCATACTCGCTTTGCTTGGAAACCGTGTGCCGATCGCGTTGCGAGTTTTTCTGGTATCGATAGCAATATTCGACGATATCGGCGCAATCGTCATTATCGCGCTTTTTTACACCAGTAAATTATCGGTCACCGCGTTGGTCGTCGCACTAGCCTGCATGCCAGTGCTCTACGTTCTAAATCGTCGCGAGGTACTTGAGCGAATACCTTACTTGCTGGTTGGGTTGATCATGTGGGCGGCGCTTTTAAAGTCGGGTGTGCATGCGACTCTCACCGGAATCGTGCTGGCTTTTTTCATTCCTATTCGAAACTCAGAGCGCGAAACATCGCCACTGCATGAGCTCGAACATGACTTGCATACAGCGGTAGCATTTTTCATTTTGCCGGTATTCGCTTTCGCCAATGCAGGAATTTCGCTTGGCGGTGTGTCACTGCAATACCTGGCCCATCCGGTGTCGCTCGGCATTGCTGCAGGTTTGTTCATTGGTAAACAATTCGGAATATTTATCTTCTGCTGGGTGAGCGTGCGCGTCGGCCTGGCGAAATTGCCACCGGAGCTTAGCTGGCTGAGCGTTTACGGCGTCGCTTTGCTATGTGGCGTGGGTTTTACGATGAGCCTGTTCATCGGATCTCTGGCGTTCGAGGAAACGGGGGTCAATCTGCTCTTTGACGAGAGGCTGGGCATCATCATTGGATCGTTGCTATCCGGCGCTTGTGGATACCTGGTGTTGCGGGCGTCATTAACGGTCAGGAACCCTCAAGCTGCGGCCGATTGACTGACCATAATCGGGAGCGATTGGCGCGTATTCGCAAGCGCGAGTTTTTCGCAATCGGTATGATCGTCGAAGTGAGACTGCGCACGCCTGCGCGATGATCCCCGACCAGACGTAAAGGCGCTGGAGACCTAATGACCGATTCCAAAAATTCCTCAATGCTTGAATCTCCCGGGCGACCGAATTCATTCAGTTACGACGAACTCATAGACTGCGCCCACGGCAACATGTTTGGGCCGAAAAACGGGCGTTTACCGCTACCCAATATGTTGATGATGGATCGCATTACGCATATTTCGGACGAGGGCGGCAAATACGGCAAAGGCGAGATTAAGGCAGAGCTCGATATCCGCCCGGATTTGTGGTTTTTCGGCTGTCATTTCGAGGGCGATCCGGTCATGCCGGGCTGTCTGGGGTTGGATGCAATGTGGCAGCTCGTCGGATTTTTTCTCGTCTGGAAAGATTTGCCCGGGCGAGGCAGGGCGCTGGGCTCAGGCAAGGTCAAATTTACGGGCCAGGTCCTGCCAACAGCCAAGCTGGTCACGTATCAAATCGACCTGAAACGTGTCATTGAGCGCAAATTGAACATGGCCATTGCCGATGCGACAATGTCGGTTGATGGGCGTGAAATATATGTAGCTGAAGACCTTCGGGTAGGCTTGTTCACTTCCACGGATGACTTCTAGGAATTAGCGATGCGGCGAGTTGTTGTTACAGGTATTGGTGCTGTCTCGTGCATTGGCAACAATCAGGCGGAAATTGTCGATTCATTGCGCAATGGCAGGTCGGGCATCGTTGCGAATGAGTCCTACCTGGAGATGGGTCTGCGCAGCCAGATTTCGGGAACCGTCAATATCGATCTCGCCGATCACATCGATAGAAAAGTTCGGCGTTTCATGGGTGACGCCGCAGCATTCTCCTATATCTCGATGCAACAGGCTATTGATGATGCCGGTCTTGAGGAAAGCGACGTTTCCAATGTTCGCTCAGGTCTGATCGCAGCATCGGGTGGTGCTTCGAGCGCGAACATTGTGCAGAGCGCGGACAAGTTGCGCGATCGTGGCGTGCGAAAGATCGGCCCGTATATGGTTACGCGAACGATGGGAAGCACTGTTTCGGCATGCCTCGCAACGCCATTCAAAATTAAAGGCGTTAATTATTCGATCACATCTGCCTGTGCTACGAGCGCCCACTGTATCGGTGCCGGTGCCGAACAAATTCAATTTGGCAAACAAGATATCGTGTTCGCCGGCGGCGGCGAAGAGGAAGACTGGACGCTCGCATGCCTGTTCGATGCGATGGGTGCCTTGTCGTCCAAGTACAACGATGCACCGGCGACAGCTTCACGGCCCTACGACGCGACACGCGATGGATTCGTTATTGCTGCCGGCGGCGGCATGGTCGTTCTCGAGGAGCTCGAGCACGCCAAAGCGCGCGGCGCGAAGATCTACGCTGAGCTCGTAGGTTACGGTGCGACATCTGATGGTCACGACATGGTTGCGCCGTCAGGCGAAGGCGCGCAGAGATGCATGGAGTTAGCCAACTCGACGGTTGACGGTTCTATCGACTACATCAACACACACGGCACAAGTACGCCGGCCGGTGATATTGCCGAAATTACGGCGATGCGTTCGGTGTTTGGCGATGACCTGCCGAAATTCGGATCATCGAAGTCACTGTGTGGGCATTCACTGGGTGCAACCGGCGTGCAGGAGGCAATTCACTGCCTGCTTATGCTTAAAGACGACTTCATTGCGCCATCGATCAACGTCAACGACCCGGATCCTGCAATCGAAGGTGCACCGCTGGTGACTGAGTGTCTGGACAATGCCGGTATCAGGACCGTCATGTCGAACAGCTTCGGCTTTGGCGGCACTAACGCCACGCTGGTATTCCAGAAGAGCTGATGTCCGGGCATAATCCGGACGCATGACACTCGAAACACTTAGCGAGACTCACTGCTTTGGCGGCAAGATGGGTTTCTACCGCCATTCGTCCAGCGCTAACCATTGCGACATGCAATTCTCAGTATTCGTCCCACCCCAGGCGGTGGGTGGCGCTGTCCCGGTTGTTACGTTTCTGTCAGGTCTGACCTGCACGGAAGAAAATTTCATGGTCAAAAGTGGTGCGCAGAGAATCGCTGCGGATCTCGGCATCATGCTGGTGTCCCCGGATACCAGTCCGCGCGGTGACGGCGTGCCGGACGACCCGGATGGCGACTACGATTTCGGTCTGGGTGCCGGCTTCTACCTTAATGCGACCGAAGATCCCTGGTCCCGTCACTACAATATGTACGACTACGTGATGGACGAATTGCAACCAGCGGTATTTGATAACTTCCCTGGCAATGCAAGCCGGCACGGGCTGACCGGGCATTCGATGGGCGGCCATGGTGCTTTGACGATCGGGCTAAAACATCCGGACGTATTCAAGTCGTTGTCGGCGTTCGCACCGATTTGTACCACGCTGCACAGCCTTTGGGGCCAAAAAGCGCTGCGCTACTTTCTTGGCAGCGAAAAGTCCGCCTGGCACGAGTACGACGCCTGCGAAGTCGCCCGAAAAGTAGCAGATGGTGCCCAGCGCCCGACAATCCTTGTGGATCAGGGCAATGATGACGCGTATCTTGCGGAGCAACTGAAGCCGGAGCTCTTTGCAGCAGCCTGCGCCGAAAGCGGTTTGTCCCTGGAGCTGCGGATGCACGACGGATACGACCACGGCTACTATTTCATCTCGACCTTTGTGGAAGACCACCTCAGGCACCATGCCAGAATACTCGGTCTTTGACAGAGCGCTAGAGCCGTAAGTAGTTCTCCCGATTGAGATTAAGAGGCCTTCCTGCGCAAATGGGAGCGATGCTGCTGCAGGTGATTGTGGCAGCGCCTGGAGGAGTTAAGCAACATGCGTGTTTCTACCAGAATCGCCATTCTACTTGCGCTTCTGCATGCGCCCGGTTTGGCAGTTTCTGCCGATCTGCAAAAAGGGCTCACCGCGTTCAATGAAGGCGACTACGAAACGTCACTTGCAGAGTGCCAGCCATTGGCCGATGCAGGCAACGCAGGGGCTCAATTCTGTGTTGGCCGCCTGTACGCCAACGGGTTTGGCGTGGCGATGGACGACGCGCTGGCAATCAAGTGGTACGCCCTTGCAGCCGATGCTGGTCACGCCGAAGCGCAGTTCAACCTGGGTGTCATGTACGCGAATGGTTGGGGCGTGGACATGAATTGGGATGAATCTGCACGTTTATACCTGTCTGCAGCGGAGCAGGGATTCGTGCCGGCGCAGAAAGCGCTGGCTTACGCGTGCGGCCACGGTATGGGCGTAACAAAAGACCGTGTTCAGGCATACGCCTGGTACGACATCGCGGCCCAGATAGGCGACGACCTGGGTGCGGGACTTAAACGCGATGAACTCGTGGAGAGAATGTCAGCAGAAGACGTTGCCAAAGCACAGCAAATAGCGCTCAAGTGGATAAACGATTTCAAGAGCGCGGCAGGCAACTAGCCTGCAGCAATCAGTAGCTGACGTCGTGCAGGAATTCGCGCAAGCTCGCCAAAGCTCGTTCCTGATTGTCCCAAGGATCGTAGGATGCTCCGCGCGAGCCGCTCGATCGAATACGAATTTCCCTCGACTCGGCGAGCAGGCGAAGATAATCGGCAGTCACTTCATAGTAGGCATCCGACGACGAAGCAACCGGTTTTAGATATATCGGTTCACTTGCGCCAACGGACGCCGCCGTCCACCCGCTTAGCTCCAACACCTTGGGCTTTCCGTCCGCTATTACGACGATGGACTCGAAGCCGTCGCGCGGGCCGCCGGTCTGGCTGTCTTGCTGCGTGTTCCAGATTCCGAGCCAGACAAAATAGCGGTACGTTCCGCCACGGTTAACTTCGAGCGGCGCCAAATGAATATAGTCCCGCGCATGCGCGGCGCGACCGGACTGATCGTGATAGAAAACGAGCGGCAACCTGGCAAATGTAATCGTGACTGCCGTTAACGGATCCAGTTTCTGGGTCGTCATTGAAGCGGTGGACGAACACCCAATAAGTGCAGCAAGTGCGACCGCGGTCAGGAGACACTGAAATTTCCGCAACGACATTTCCAATTGCTCCATCATCATCAGAAAAACAGCTGATAGCCGAGGCGAATGAAATAGGACTCGCGGTCCAAATCCGCATCGACCGTTTCTCTCTGTGAGAATTGCTTGCCGACTTCGAGTTCGATGCGCAGTTTTTGACTACGCCGATATTGTATTCGTAATCCGGGCGTGTAAAGCCATTCATAACTCGAATCCGCCAGCCTTTGCCTGCGGTCAACTCTCAACCTTGGGTTTATCCGCCAGGTTCTGCCGATCGGGTAGCGGCTGTCGACCGTTAGCGATACTACCTTTGTCGTATCGGAGTCCGAGTATCGAGCACCGAATATCGTCACATCGCCTTCTTTGAATAAGCTGCTGGCAATCAGGCTGGTCGAATAGTAACTGTAGGTTGCGCCGGGCGTCGACAGGACACCTCCCGATGCCGGAGTTTCCTCAATTGTTGAGTGGCTCGTATCGGCATTGATCTGCAGCTTCGGCGAGATCGGATAAGACAGCCCTACCGTGAATGTCGTCGAAACGGGCGTGCGGTCCTGGCTGAGTTGCAGCAGTTCATTTTCACTGAAAATAACAGCGAGCTCATCAAACGATGCCACCGGTTGGCCGATGATGGCGTTGCTGGTACTCAGGAAAGGGCTGCCGCGCCGATCGATAACTGCGTGAAGCGACAGCCGCGACGGCAGCCGCCAGCTGCCCTGCAGGAATGCGCTGGAAAGTTCGCCGAACGCCAAATCATAGTCAATCATGCCCCAAAGGCTCTGGCTGGTGCCGAAATAACGAAACTCGGTGCCAATAGCCTGCCGATCCTGGATGCCGTCAATTTTCTGATCGATGTAGAACAGCCCGAGATCGAGGTTCTCCAGAATGGGCCCGAAATTGAGGCTGGCACCGTAAAACGACCGTGCTGAATCGACGCCGTCAGATGCCGAATATGCTGGCTTGCCGACAACAGCGTTAAGCAACAGTCGCTCGCTCGCCTGGTAGCCGACGTTCAAACCGTCGAATCGACCGAGTACCCCACCGGTATTCCTGGACTGGCGGCCAAATCGTCCACGCCAGCCTGTTTTTGCATCCGCCAAATCGGCATACGCATAGGAAATTCTCGTCTCGTTGCCGCTGCCCACTTCCTCACCGAGAAAATCGCTGCGATACCCGGCAGACACCCGGCTGCTGAAATCGAATCGCTCTCCGCGCCGCCTTGCATCGAAATTTACGTCTGAGTACAGCGCCGAGTGGCTGACGATCTGTTCCTGCTCGTTCTGCTGATTCGCATCACGCCTGTAGTATTGAGAAAAGAACGTCTGTATTCGCCAGTCGCTTTGCTTCGCGACTTTGCCAATGCCCTGTCCGCCGCTCGCGGAGCTGGCTTGTCGGCCGGTTGCAAGCAGGGCGGCAAGCCGTTGGGCAACTCGGGCGGCACCATCGTCATCCGGGTACATTGACAGATATCGCCGGTATTCCGCTTTTGCATGCGCCATTTGTCCATTTTTCTCGCGCGCAAGGGCAAGGTATTCCTGTGCCTGGGGCTGGCGCGAATTCTCTGGCATTTGGAGAATCTTTGTATAGATCTGAATTGCTCTGGACGTGTCGCCTGCCGCCATGGTTTTGCGCGCTTCCTCCATTAGTAAATCGACCTTGCTGGCGCCGTCGCCCAAGCTGCTGAGCACGGGTATCTCGTCATCTTCGACGGCAATCATTTCGACGGTGACTTCATCCGTGTCGATCTCACCTATCCAGGCATCGGGAAATTTTCGTCGCAGCCCGGCGAGAACTACTGAGGCCTCGTCGACGGAGCTGAAACTACCCAGCCTGAGGCGATACCAGCTTTCGCCGTCGACATTCGCCTCCGAGTAGTAAAGTCTCTGCGTCGACGCGGGGATCAGTCCGGGTGCATCCGCGATGGTCGGTATGCGCTGGAACGATGCCAAGTTGATAGCGTAGTCAGGCATTTCGACCGGCGCTTGGGCGACGCGTCGGTGATCGACTACCGGCCTTTCTGCCGCTTCCGCGGTTTGCGCCGAGACAGGACGAACGTGAACAACGAGTTCGAAGGAGATGTCTGACATATCTACCGTGTAGTCGACCGGTTCGCTGAAGCTCAGCGTAAGGACTGAACCCGCCGCTGATTCGCCGTCGTATTCCAGGTCAGACAGCCGCGCCATGTCGGCGTTGAGCGGACGCATCAGTGCCCGGGAACTTGCGACGAGTGGAGATACACCGTTACAGATCCCGGTTGGGTCCAAATAGATTCGCACGTGGTCGCCGCGGCCTTGCGGTTCATGTCGAATATACTGGGCTTTGCAATTGAAACTGATTGCAATGTCGGCGTTCAGCTCATCACCTGAAACCCGGGCGATGCTAATAAAACCAGGACCGGCCCATGTCACCGGCGCCGCAAGAACAAGCAGAGTAGCAGCTACCCAGCGGCGGAATCGGCGACCGCTACAATTGAAATCCGAAGCTACCATTCGTTGTCGCTGATTCTGTGGCAGCCACTGGACGCACAATTCTGATCGCGTGTCAGGCCGTTGTGCTTGTTTACGCTGGCCTTGTAATCACCGGCGTGACAGCCTGCGCAATTGGGCTGGTAACCGGGCGAAGACCAATTGACCACGTCCGAATTGTTCTGGTGGCACTCGGTGCAAGCGAAGTTACCACGATGATCCTGTGGCTCATACGTTAGACCGGTATGCCGGTAGTCGGCCGGCAGCCAGGCGATCGGGCTATGACATACGCCACAATCTTGCGCGGTATTGAAGTGGCCAGGGTTCTGTCCGGTGGCCGTGGTGCCATTGTGGCAAGATGAACAGGAGCCGAGCACCTGGTTGTGATCCATCGTTGTAACAGGCGCCCAAACCGCTGTGCTGTGGCAATCCTCGCAGACGTTGGTTGTCTGGACGTGTGCCGGTCCCTTGCCGATGGCATCCGTGCCGTTGTGGCAACTAACACAGTTGTCCACGATGTTGATGTGGTCGAAGTTGGCGGGCAGCCACGCGACTGTCGTGTGGCAGTCATCGCAGTTATTGCCGCTGGTGATATGCGTCGGGTGTTTGCCGGTCGCAACTGTGCCGTCATGACAGGAGCCGCAGGTGCCAATTACCTGGGTGTGGTCGACGAGGTAGGTCGGTACCCAGACGTTCGAAGTATGGCAGTCTTCGCAAACATCGGTCGTCTGGATGTGCGTCAGGTTTTTGCCCGTAGCCTCGGTACCATTATGGCAGCTGGCACAGTTGCCCGTAATATTTACGTGGTCGAAATTTGCAGGCAGCCAGCCGACTGTTGAATGACAGTCATCGCAATTAGTGCCACTGGTAATGTGCGTCGCGTTCTTGCCTGTGGCAATTATGCCGTCATGGCAAGAGCCGCAGGTTCCGAGCACCTGTGTATGGTCTACCGTGTAAACGGGCACCCAGATATTCGCGTTATGGCAGTCTTCACACACATCAGTCGTTTGAATGTGCGTGAGATTTTTGCCGGTGGCTTCGACGCCATTGTGACAGCTGACGCAATTGCCAACGATGCCTGCATGATCGAAATTGGCGGGTAACCAGCCAACCGTGGAATGACAGTCATCACAGCTATCGTTACTTGTGATATGCGTGGGGTGTTTGCCTGTTGCTGTAAAACCGTCATGACAGGAGCCACAGCTACCCAATACCTGTGTGTGATCGACCGTATCGACGGGAGCCCACACACTGCTGTTGTGACAATCCTCACAGACGTTGCTCGTCTGCATATGCGCCAGGTTTTTGCCGGTAGCATCCAGGCCGTTGTGGCAGCTTGTGCAATTGCCCGTAATATCCAGATGGTCGAATGTCGCCGGTCTCCAGGCGACCGTCGTGTGGCAGTCGTCGCAGGTATCGCT
Source organism: Gammaproteobacteria bacterium (assembly GCA_029863705.1). Taxonomy (GTDB): domain Bacteria; phylum Pseudomonadota; class Gammaproteobacteria; order Steroidobacterales; family Woeseiaceae; genus UBA1847. Next base: position 5,491 of record JAOTUU010000013.1, on the reverse strand, counting down.
GCTGGTGAAGTGCGTCGGGTGCTTGCCGGTTGCAATCACGCCATCATGACAGGAGCTACAGGTGCCGATGACCTGGGTATGGTCGACGCTAAACACGGGCGCGAATATGTTGGTGTTATGGCAGTCCTCGCAAACGTCACTGGTCTGAATATGCGTAAGGTCCTTGCCAATGGCGTCCACGCCGTTATGGCAGTCAATGCAGCTACCGGTGATGTTTAAATGGTCGAAATTTGCTGGTAGCCATGCGACGGTCGAGTGACAGTCGTCACAGGTATCGCCGCTGGTGATGTGTGTCGGGTTCTTGCCGGATGCCGTGATGCCGTCATGACATGAACTGCAAGTACCTATGACCTGCGTGTGATCGACTGTGTTTACTGGCGCCCATACATTTGAATTGTGGCAGTCTTCGCAGACATTGCTGGTCTGAATGTGAGCAAGGTCTTTGCCGGTAGCATCCACGCCGTCATGGCAGCTGCTGCAGTTACCCGTGATATCGCTGTGGTTGAAGTTTGCAGGTAACCAGCCGGTCGTCGAGTGGCAGTCGTCGCAGTTGATGCCACTCGAGATATGCGTTGCGTTCTTGCCCAACGCGGTAACGCCATCGTGGCAGGAGCTACAAGTTCCCAGCACCTGCGTGTGGTCGACGGTAAATGTCGGCGCCCATAAATTGGGGTTGTGGCAGTCTTCGCAGACATTCGTTGTCTGCATATGCGAAAAATTCTTGCCGGCCGCTTCGACACCGTTGTGGCAACTCACGCAGTTGCCGGTGATATCGAGATGGTCGAAATTGGCGGGCAACCACCCAACCGTCGAATGGCAGTCGTCGCAATTTGTGCCGCTGCTGATGTGAGTTGCATGTTTGCCTGCCGCCGTCACGCCGTCATGGCAGGAACCGCACGCACCCAGAACCTGCGTGTGATCGACCGTGACGACGGGAACGAACGCAATCGTACTGTGACAGTCTTCGCAGACGTTGCTTGTCTGCACGTGTGTCGGGTTTTTGCCGGTCGTGGTAGTGCCGTCATGGCAACTTACGCAATTATTAAAAAGGCCGGAGTGGTCGAAATTCGCGGGGAGCCAGCCTGTCGTATTGTGACAATCTTCGCACCGATCCCCGGACGAGATGTGTGTTGGGGTCTTTCCGGTTGCCTGGAAGCCATTGTGACAACTGACGCAGTTTCCGCTCAGGGACGAATGGTCGATAAAATTGACGACGGCCCAGTTCGCCGTAATGTGGCAATCCGAGCATTCCCCCTGCGTCGCAACATGGCTGGCCGGCTTCGATGATGCGCGTACCACACCGGTTTGCGAATGGCAGCTTGAGCAGGCAGCGTCCGTCGGGCCAAACGTTCCGCCCGCATGACAACTTTCGCAGGTAACGCTGGTGTGGGCTCCATCGAGCACGAAGCCGGTGCTAAAGTGATCGAACGACTGCTGAGATGACGCATTGCTGGACGCGAACAGGCCGACGACCGCGATGGACAGCAGAAACAGGCTCCAGGCTATTGACGTCGGGCGCTGTCGAAATGGGGTCTTCAATATTGATTCCTTCATTGCAGTGACCTCACTTCCATAAACGATTCAGCCGAGTGACAACGACCACAATTGGATCCAAATTCGCCATCATGGATATCATCGGCGCGATGGCAGCTGCGACAGCTACTACTGATTGACATCATCTTGTCCAGCGAGCTTCGGTGGCAATCTTCACAGGCAACGCTGACGTGCGCGCCTGTAAGCGAGAAGCTCGCCTGTACGTCGTGATCAAATGTCCAGATTTCCCAGGCAACGGGGTTGTGACAGGCACCGCAGCGATCATGGAAATTGCCGTTGTGCGGGTCGTCTTCACGGTGGCAGGAAGCACAGTCACCTTCCTCGTGGCCGAACGCTTGTGTCTCGTGGCAATCCTCGCAGTTATTCTCGTTGTGCGTGCCAAGGAGAGGGAATCGAGTAAGATCGTGATCGAAAAACACGGGGTCTTGCCACTCAACTTCCGTGTGGCAACTTCCGCAACGCGATCCCAGCGACTCTTCGTGTGCATCGTCGTCCAGATGGCACGAGTCACAACTCATCAATGGCGTTACCTCGAAAACCGGTTCGACGTGGCAATCAATACATGCAACTTCCTTATGTCCGCCGAGAAGGCGGTACTTCGTGTCACGGTTATGGTCGAAAAACGGTTCCTCCCAGGACGTACTGCGGTGGCAGCTGTCGCATTGGTCGCCGTTGTGGCCATCGTGGCTGTCATCTTCAAGATGGCAGGAGACGCAGCCCGTCTCCATCTCGTCCTCGAAGGGGCTCTCGGAGTGACAGTCTCCGCATGACAAAGCCGCATGGCTGTCCAACAGTTGAAACTCCGTATCGCGGGAATGATTGAAACTCGTCTCGTTCCAGTCTTCAGGAGTGTGGCAACTGGCGCAGTCATCACCGCTGCGGCCGTCGTGGGCATCGTCTTCCGCATGGCAGCTAACACAGGTCGTTGCCGGACTCGGGAATGTCCGATCTTCGTGACAACCAAGGCACGCCGCATCCTGATGTTTGCCAACGAGCAAAAAGTCCGTCGTTGAGTGACCAAATTTCGCGTCCAGCCACTCGGTCGGTTGGTGACAAGCCGCACAGTCGGTACCCATCGTTTCTTCGTGAGGCAAGTCCTCCTCGTGGCAGTTCACGCAGTCAGCAGGCGCTTCACGATGCATTTTGTCAGTCGCATGGCAGCCGCTACATTCGGCCTCCAGATGCGCACCGGACAAGTCGAAGTCGGTGAAAGAATGGTCAAACAGATTCTCGTCGAGAATCACAACGACTGCATCTCGACCTTCGTGCTCAGTGTGACAGCTTGAACATTGATCCTTGCTGGCCTCCGGATGAAGGCCGTGAAAGCCGGTGGATGAGCCAATGTCTGTGCCAATATCTTCGTGACAGTCCATGCAGAGTTGGGGCTGAGCCGCTTTGTCAAACATCTTGTGGCACGACGAACACTCGGACTCGATGTCCGCGTGTCCCGCGATCACTTGCCCGGGCATAACCAGCGTCTCGATCTCCTGCGTAAACGCATCGTTATAGTTAAGAACAGCAAACGTCATCGCTAGTACGATCAATATGTATTTGTGCCAGTTCATTGCACTTGACTAAGCGGTTAGTACATGTGGACCGCGAGCACATGAACCAGCGCCGATATCACGAGCAAAATGAAAAGCGGCAAATGAAAGATGTGCCACAGCGAAAAGAGTCGTTCATAGAATGAAAGTTGGGCGACCTGCCGCATCAGGCGAACTTGCTGCGCCGCATAGGCGTTGGCGGTTTTCTGCAGGTTCTTCTTATTGGCGCGCATTGTGTCTGAGACAACCGCGTGACCGTGCAATTCGCGCAGAATTGTCAAGAAAAGCCGGGCTCGCACGACGTAGTATTTAATGTTCCACAAGAGGCTTCGCCGCATGCTGATGGCACGAGTGAATTTGTCGCCCATCAGGTCAGCGGAGACGGTGTGCAGTTCGTCGATAAACTTTGGCAATATCGCCGCGAGTCCGCGGCTGTTGCTCATTGCATCGGCGATTTCGGCTCGAAGGTCTTCAATTCCAGCTCGCTTGCCGTATAGGCCGCGGTGAATGCGTGTGTAGAAATAGCGCCCAATGAGGCCGCTGACTGCAACACCGAGCATGCTATAAAGCGCGACTTTGCTGTTCATGGCCGACACGCTGAAATTGCAGTGATAGAGGACGAGTAACGGTCCGACCAGGCCGATAATCATATGGATGCGAAACCAATGCTTAACAAGACCCATTCGTCGCAGGATCGTCGACTTCTTTCCGGCCGGGTATAGAAGCAAGAACAGCATCAGCGATCCGCCAACGATCCCGAGCCAATAGCCGAAACCGTTTTGGGGGTTCACGAGCTTCTGTTCCCGCAAAAGCAAACCGCCAATTAAGGCGGCGAATAGAAACAGGTAACCGTAGAGGCCAGCGCGTGACTTCACTTTCTTCGCTTGCTTTGGCTCGGCCGTTTCCTGCGTCGCCGCCTCGTTAATGACAGTTGCTTCCAACATAACTATCGGTCTTCTTATTGGTTGATGGGGATCTGAATGCCGGACAGGGCTGCCAGGTCCGGGTCGGTTTTTCCAAGTGCCGCCGCTCTTGCGTACGCTGCGATCGCATCGGGGATCTGGCCCAGGTGTTTGTAGGACTTCGCCAGTAGCAACCAGCTCGCGCCATCTTCCGGATTCATCTCAAGTCGGGCAGCAAGCCCTTCGACCATGCTGGCAACCGAACCAACCTGCTCTGCAGATTTCGAAGAGCTGTTGCGCGTCGTTGGTGTCGCTTCGCCAGACAAAGGTATTTTGCCAGCCGCTGCTGGTGTGCCCAAAGTCCAATAAAGGCCGCCCGCAAAAAGCGGCACCGCAATAGCGGTGACGAGTATCGATATTCGCTTACCGCTTGTAAGAAGCGGCAGGCCCACAAAAGCAAAAGCGATACTAGCCATCGTGATGCTGGCTACCCAAAAGAATCCTGACATATCCAATCCTGATCCGGTCCTGACAATGTAGTTGCCGGCTAGAACACACATTAGTCATTAACACGAACAAAAAGTAGGAAGGGTTCCCGATTTTGTGCTTATGTCTCTTTTTGCCGACAGGATTACGGCTCGAGTCACCGCTGTTTAGGCTATTTTGTGATTCGCGTCACACTAGGAAATCACAGCCTCACTAACCTTGAATTTCTTTACCGCGCAAGACCAAGTGATAGCCATTGGGTAATGCTCTACAAATAGCTCTGTATGCCGTGCCAATCATAGTGATTTTCGCGTTGTACCTGCGAAGTCACAGGCACAAGGAATCGTACAGTCTGGACGTCCTTGTGACGTCCACCGAATCCGGCATGATTGAGCCACCGACACTACATCCGGAAATCGACCTTACGAAATGCATCGGTTGCACCAATTGCGTGGCGGCGTGTCCGGAGCAAAGCTCCCATGCAGTGCTGGGAATGATCAGGAAGAAAGCACGCCTGATTGGGCCAACCAACTGCATCGGCCATGGCACTTGCAAGACCGTTTGCCCCGTCAATGCGATTACGCTGGTGTTCGGAACATCCAAGCGGGGCATCGATATTCCACGCGTGAACCCCGATTTTCAGACCGACGTGCCGGGTGTCTTTATTGCCGGAGAGCTCGGCGGCATGGGGTTGATCAGAAATGCTGTGGAACAAGGCAGGCAGGCATTACAGTCGATTGCTGCTGTCGTCAAACAGCCGCATCAGAATGAGTTGGACGTGGTTATTGTGGGCGCCGGCCCTGCAGGTCTTTCGGCGACACTTGGCGCCAAAGAATCGAAGCTCCGGTACGCAACGCTGGAACAGGAAGAGCTCGGCGGCACAGTTGCCCACTTCCCCCGGCGCAAACTGGTCATGACGCAGCCCGCATCACTGCCCATCGTTGGCCTCATGAACTTTAAGGAAGTGCAAAAGGAAACACTTATCGAGTACTGGAAGCAGGTCGA
>JAOTUU010000125.1 GCA_029863705.1 Gammaproteobacteria bacterium | reverse complement strand
TGGATCTGGGGCGACACCGAAGCCGCGATTACAACAACCATTCGCCAGGGTCGTAACAGCATCATGCCGTCGTTGTCAGCAGCTCTCGGTGGCGACGCCGGCGTCAACAACATGGTCAACTACGTACGCAGCCTCAGCGGTTTGGTCGAGGCAGACGACGCAGCGATGACAGCGCAGCCGATGTTTGTGGCTCTTTGCAGCGCATGCCATTTGCCCGATGGCACCGGCAACAAGGCTCTGGGTGGGCTAAACCTGACGGATGACACCTGGCTGTATGGCTCGTCGGAAGATGCGGTTCGCTCAACCATCGTCAATGGCCGCAACGGGGTTATGCCGGCACACGGCGATTTATTGGGTGACAAGAAGACAAAAATCCTCGCGGCTTACATATCCAGTCTTTCCGCGACGCAGTAGTACCTGACGGCGTGGTCAACAAAGAATATCGAGGCACCAGGCAATGGAGCCGTAACCGGCAAGCAGTTGCAATCGTCGTCTGGATCTCCTTCCTGAGCGCGGCAATTGCAACTATGCTGTTCTTTGCACTCTTTGATCCAATCGAGCTCATTGCTGCATTTGACCCCGATCTCGAAGCAGGCCGCGAAGCTGGCTATGCAGTCGGTTTCTTCTTTTTCTGGATTCTTGCCGCACTCTGTTCTGGCGTCACCGCCTGGCTGGTACGCACGGCTCCAAAACGCGACCAGCAACACCGCTAATGGCCACCCAGCCGCAGAATAAAGGGGCCGCAGATGGCTCTTTGTACCAAAGTGCGGCGAAGATCTATCCGCGGGAAATCGGTGGTAAGTTCGCAAACCTGAGCAAGCTGGCAACTGTAACCCTGCTTGGCCTGTTCTACCTCGTTCCATGGCTCATGTGGGATGGCCGGCAAGCTATCCTGTTCGATATGCCAGCTCGCAAGTTCCATTTGCTTGGCTTGACGCTGTGGCCGCAGGACTTTCCATTCCTCGCCTTGCTATTGATCATCGCTGCATTGTCGTTGTTCTTTTTTACGGCACTTGCCGGTCGACTCTTTTGCGGCTTTGCCTGTCCGCAAACCGTCTGGACAGAAGCTTTTATCTGGATGGAGCAACTCACCGAAGGCAAGCGTTCACAGCGCATGAAACTCGACAAGGCACCGTGGTCGCTGAACAAGTTGCGGCGCAAGGGCTCCAAGCAACTGCTGTGGCTCACGTTTTCCCTGTGGACAGGCTTTACCTTTGTCGGCTTTTTTGTACCGATTCGCCAACTCGGGATTGACGTCATCGCATTCAACATTGGCGGGTGGACGCTGTTCTGGATGCTCTTCTACGGATTTGCAACATACGGTAACGCGGGATACATGCGCGAGCAGGTATGCAAGTACATGTGCCCGTATGCACGTTTCCAGAGCGCAATGTTCGACAAAGACACGCTTATCATTTCCTACGACGAGAAGCGCGGCGAGCCGCGCGGTGGTCGCAAACGTTCTGTCGACCCGAAACAGGCTGGACTTGGCGATTGCATCGACTGCCAACTGTGTGTGCAGGTATGTCCGACTGGCATCGACATTCGCGAAGGCCTGCAATATGAGTGCATCGCCTGTGCCGCCTGCATCGATGCCTGCGATTCAATTATGGACAAGATGAACTACCCCCGCGGCCTCGTGCGATATTCAACCGAACACGCCATGGATAGCGAATCCACGAGAGTCTTGCGGCCACGGATGTTCGTTTATGGTGCACTGCTTCTGGTTCTTATTGGCGGCTTGTTGACAGCGATGGCGTCGAGAACGCCAGTCATACTCGACATTATTCGCGACAGAAACTCCCTGTACCGCGAACTTCCGGGCGACCTCATCGAAAACATCTATACGCTCAAGATCATTAACCAAAGCAACGATGCACGACAGTTCCGCCTGTCAGTTGAGGGCGTTTCCGGACTCGTGCTGGACGGTGTTGCGGACGAAATTAGCGTTGCTGGTGGTGGCGTTCTGTCGATGCCCGTCAGGGTTCGCACCAACCGTGATAACGCCTATGGCATCATGGAGATTACGTTCAACCTGAGTGCCGTAGACGATGAGAGTATTACCGTGATTGAGGACAGCCGCTTCCTCGGGCCGACGCCCTGATGTCTGAGAGCGACAGCAAACCCTGGTACCGATATTTCTGGCCCTGGTTCGTCATCGGTCTGCTGGCCAGTTCCGTGAGTGCAAGCCTGTACAGCGTGTATTTAGCGGTGAGTACCGCGGAGCCCGTATTGACGGAGACGCACGAACGTCAATGAGCGCCAGCGCCTGCTTTCATTGCGCGCTACCTGTCGACCGTGACGACGAATTCCAGGTTGAGATCGACGGCAGCCTGAAACCCGTCTGCTGTCCCGGCTGCAAGGCTGTCGCCGAACTCATCCGCGATACCGGCATGTCGAGCTACTACGCCATGCGCGAAGCACCGCAACCTGGTGTGGGTCGCCCGGCCGAGGACAGTACCGAATGGCAAGTGTTCGACCGCGATGATATGGCCGACGCGTTTGCCGAAACCATTGACGAAGAAGCAGAGGCAACGATTTACGTCGGTGGCATGTACTGTGCCGCATGTAGCTGGCTGATCGAATCGACGCTGACGTCCTTGCCTGGCACCGCAAGCGCAGACGTCAACCCTGTGACTCACCGAGTTCGAATTCGCTGGAACCGCGACGATATTGGACTGGGGAAAATTCTCGCCACGCTTGCCGGCCTCGGTTATGAGCCGCAACCGCTGGCACCGGAATCTGCTGCGCGCCCGGAGATCGCCGAGCAACGAACCGCACTCAAGCGGCTTCTCGTAGCATCGCTCGGCATGATGCAGGCGATGATGTTCGCCGTTGGGCTTTATGCGGGCGATTACCAGGGCATGGATCCTGACATGCAGCACTTCCTGCGCCTGGTTAGTTTTTTCGTGACGACGCCTGTCGTTTTCTATTCGGCGCGCCCGTTCTTTGCCGCAGCATGGCGGGGGGTCGCAGCGCGACGGCCGGGCATGGACTTGCCGGTTTCGCTTGCTGTCGGAGCAGCCTACATCGCATCAGTGTACGCCACGTTCACACGTGGTGAAGCGGTCTGGTTCGACTCGGTAACGATGTTTGTGTTCTTCCTGACGTTGGGTCGTTTTCTCGAAATGCGGGCGAGACACCGCTCGATCGACCGCAGCAGAGCACTGGCGACAGTGTTGCCAAATACTGCAACCCGAATTGAAGGCGGAACAAATGTCGTAGTTCCGTTAAGTCAGCTCGTTGCCGGAGATAGGGTCAGCGTCAAAGCGGGCGACGCGATTCCGGCAGACGGCTACCTCGTGACCAGGGCAGCATCTGTCGACGAGGCGCTGCTGACCGGCGAAGCGAGGCCACAGACCAAGTCTCCGGGCGACATCCTTATCGCCGGCAGCATCAATCTCGACTCCATGATTGAGATGCAGGTCGATAAGACCGGCCCCGATACGACGCTTGGCACGATCAACCGGCTCAGTGAACGCGCGCGCTACGCGCGGCCTGCCTTTGTGCAGCTAGCTGATCGCATAGCGAGTTATATCGTCGTTGCGATCCTGCTCATCGCGATCGCCGTGGCCGCATTCTGGTTTTTCACATCGCCGGACCGTGCTTTCGTAATTACATTGTCGGTGCTCGTTGTCACCTGCCCGTGTGCGCTGGCGCTTGCTACTCCTGCAGCGTTCGCGGCGGCGGGGTCGCGGCTTGCGGACCTGCGCCTGCTGCTTACCAACGGTAACGCTATTGAAGCCCTTTCCAGGGCAACACACGTCGTTTTCGACAAAACCGGAACTCTGACGAGAGGAATGCCGGTCGTGGTCGCAACATCAATAGTCGATCCGTCGTTCGACGAGGCGAATTGTCTGCACATTGCGGCCGCTCTGGAACTCGCCTCTTCTCATCCTGTCGCCAGCGCGTTTTCGCAGCGGGAAAGCAACATTGTGGCCTCAGATCAGCACATCGCGATCGGCGAAGGTGTCGCTGCTACGATAGACGGTCGACGCTGGCGACTTGGGCGCTGTTCGTTCGCCGCTCCGGGCGCGCTGCCGGAAACGAGCAACTCCGGCGCGGCGCAGGTATTTCTTGGTGTCGACGGACAACTGGTCGCAATATTCGACCTCGAAGACGAAATTCGAACGGACGCCTTCGAGGTGCTTCAGCAGCGCAGAGGGCTGGGTCTCAACATAGCGCTGGCAAGCGGAGATAACGAGGCTGCCGTCGCACGCGTTGCTACTGCATTGGCAATCGATGACTATCGCAGCCGCTGCTCGCCCGAGGATAAACTCGAGCTTATTCACTCAATGCAGGAAGACGGAGACACCGTGATTATGGTCGGGGATGGCATCAATGATGCACCTGTTCTCGCCGGCGCAGACGCGTCCGTCGCCTTGGCAGATGGCGCCCTCCTCGCGCAGACCAGTGCCGACCTCATTATGCTGGGTCACTCTCTGCGCCCGCTCGTTACGGCTTTTCGTACGTCCAGGCAAACTATGCGCATCGTGCGACAAAACCTGGTGTGGGCTGTGGTTTACAATGCAACAGCATTGCCGCTTGCTGCGATGGGGATGGTGCCACCGTGGGCAGCGGCAATTGGAATGAGCGCAAGCTCGCTTATCGTGGTGTTGAACGCATTACGCCTGAGTCGGTTCGAATAATCATGAGTATCCTGTACGTCCTGATCCCTTTGGCATTGTTGCTACTCGGTGGCGCAGTGTGGGCATTTTTCTGGGCGGTTGGTTCCGGCCAGTTTGATGACCTGGATACGCCTGCGGTACGAATCATTCTGGATGACGACGACAAGCCACCCGAAGATTCACAATCTTGATCGACCTCATTCCCGCATTGACCGCTGCACTGCTCGCCGGACTACTCGGCAGCGCACACTGCGTCGGCATGTGCGCCGGAATTTCCGGATTATTTGCTGTCAATACGAGCGTTGCTTCACTGCGTGGACAGCTGCCAATGGCGCTGACCTACAACTTCGGGCGAGTTCTGAGTTATGCGGTTCTCGGCGTCATCGTCGGCTCATTTGGCAGTGTCATTGTGAAGGTATCGCCGTCCATTGGCGGCCCCATTCGATTTGTGAGTGGCGCCGTGATTATCCTCGTTGGACTCAAGGTGGCATTCGACTGGCGCTACCTGAACGTCATCGAGCGCATGGGCAGCACGCTTTGGGCTCGCATCGCTCCAGCCGCAAAAGGCCTGGTGCCTGTAACGAGTTATCCACGAGCACTCGGTCTGGGCCTTGTCTGGGGCTGGCTACCCTGCGGTCTCGTCTACAGCGTCCTGCTAATCGCAGCGACCAGTGCGCAACCGCTAAGCGGCGCCCTGGTCATGTTCGCATTTGGTATGGGGACTCTACCCGCCATGGTCATGACCGGCCTCGGTGCGGCACAACTTTCCAGAGTCATGAGCCGGCGCGGAACGCGTATCGGCCTGGGCTTGCTCATCGTCGTTCTTGGCCTACTGACAATCGCGATGCCGGTTGCATCGTGGATGTCGCAGACAATGCCGCAGCACCACTAGCCGTGACAGCTGAGACTTAACTCCACCCGAAACGGGCTTTGGCTAGAAGAAAAGATCCGCGAGAATAACAAGAATGCCAATCTGGCCGACCTGCCAACAGATTGATCGCAAGCCTGTGGGCCCAAATGCATAGGCGGGAACATAGACGCATCTTGCAACGAAGAAGCCCCATGCGCCATAGGTGGCAAGCTGCGCATTGAGACCAGCCGCGTGTACAACGAAAAGAGCAGCTGCAAATTGCGGAAATATCTCTAGAAGATTGCGATGAGCCCGAACGAAGCGCCCACTCAAACCAACAATCTCTCTCGGTTCGTCTCGTGCGCTGAGAACCCACTCCGGACCCGGCTGTCGTAATACCAAAATGCTTTGCAGCCCGATTTGTATCATTGCCAAAACCAAAGTAGCCACCAGTGCCCAGACCACAGATCTTATCCGACACGACAAACGGCCTTTTGCTAATGCAACTCAAAGACCCGGACGGCAATATAATCCAGATTATGGAATTGCTTGACCCCCAAGAGCACTGACCGCATGTGGCCGTTAGTTGCCTGCCAGAATCTCTGATGTTCGGCTACCTGAATGGCAGCTTTACACCCGCAACCAGACATTGGGCTAAACTAACTCGAAAAGTCTGCTACTGACCCAAACCGGACGTTGAGAAACAGTATGAAAAAATTGCTATTGGTAATGTCGATAATTCTCGCGCTGGGCTGCGCAGTTGAATTGACTACCGAAGGCTCTTCAGTTCGGCTCGTCGATGACAAGTCGAGTTGTGAGTTTCTCGGAACGGTGACTGGTTACAATTCAATGGGCAATGACATGGCGCACGATGCAGAAGGCGCCATGAACGACTTGCGCAATAACGCCGCACAGATGGGGGCCAATGCGGTCAAGATCATCGATGTTGAAACCGTGCCCGAGGCGACCACAACAATTGGAGAAGCTCTGTACTGTACCTTCGACTAGGAATGGCTCCTTGTGGCCGTAAGCAGAAGGTCGGAACCGTCGAGATTTACTGTTCTGAATGACCGCTATCGGTTGAAGCGGACGCTCGCATAGAGGCTTTTTGAATATCGGCCGCTGAGTGACCGCTATGCTCCCAAAACCAGCCGCTCGCCAGGTTGTATACTCAGAGGCTGGTATTGACCCAAAGCGGACGTCAGCAATTTCAACTTGGAAATATGAACTTGGACAAACTTAGAGCCTACGTCGAGTTAGTCGGAATCTTCGGTATTCTGGTTTCGCTGATTTTTGTTGGTATCGAACTGCGAGACTCAAACCTTCAGGCTCGAGCAGCTGCATTTCAGGCGATCGGCATAGCAACCTCCGAGTTCCACCAGACGATGGACGATCGATTGAATCTGCTGTACGAGCAGGCTTTCGACGAGGAGGCCCTGAAAACCTGGAGTTTCGCGGACTGGCTGGCTGTCGATCGTCGATTAAGAGCGGATCTGCGGCTGTTCGAAACCGCGTTGCTTCAGGTCGAACAGGGTCTGCTGGGCGACGAAGCCATAGTTAACCTCGGATTCGCAGCCTTTGGCGAGAGCTTTCTCAGTATTCCGGTCGTTGCGTGTCTTTGGCCGCGACTTAGCGAGGGGCCAGGGAGGGTCGGGCCGCAAGTGCGCGAATGGATCGAGAACGGCTCGCCGCCAGGCGAACGAGCGAACTGTCCCGTCGAGCTTTCGGAGAAACGACAGTCGTATGGTGGCGAAACATAGTCTATATGCGCGACCGTCTGCTTCTGGCCGTTACCAGACATCCAGGTGATAGACTGTTGACAGGCTGCTACTGACCCAAAGCAGACATACGCAATTGTGGGGAATGCATGGAAAATATTCGACAAATACCGTGGCGCCGCACGATGGTGGAATCGGTAGCGATCATTCTAAGTATTCTTCTCGCGTTTGCCATTGATGCCGGCTGGGATACATTCAAGGAGCATAATCAGGAAAAGGCATTTCTGGCATCGTTGCTGGACGATTTTGAAGAGACCCGCAGTCGCATCGATGCAAGTACCGATCGTCACATGATATTTATCGATTTTGCCCGTCAACTGCTCGAGTTCCATGGCGGTGATGCGCCTGACATAGAAACCGATGCACTTGAAACAATGCTCGGTGCGGTCTTCTTCGACTGGACGTCTTTGTATCTTCCTTCTGGCTCGCGGGACGCCCTTTTTTCGTCCGGTGATATCGAGATCATCAGCAACGAGGAATTGCGTGCAATGCTTGCTGCGTGGCCAAGCGTTGTTGCGGATGCAGCCGAAGATGACATTTGGATCGCCAACGACGTTATGTACAACATGGCGCCCTACTTGCACGGCAAAATTCGTACGCGCAATGTAGCTCGATTCACCAGCTCTGACGCTGCTGAGAGGATCCCGCATATTGAGTCAGTTGACTATGATGCCCTTTGGAATGACCGTATGTTCGATAACATCGTCTCGTTTCGAATTTTGAGCGAAACCTATGCACTAAGCGAGAACGAGCGCCTGAGCGAAGCGGTCAATGGGATTATTCGAGCCATTGAGAAAGAATTGAAGCGGTGAAGATATTGTAGTCGGACCGAACAACAGCTTCCGCTATTGGCCGGTTGCCGCCCTTCGGTTTCATGATTCTCTTGCGAGTAGAACGACCGGTCCTGGTAAAAGCAGACGTTCAGCCTAGCGTTGCCGATTTCTAGTCGCGGAGTGGCAGCTTTACCGTCAGAAGCCGCCGTTAGGCTAGAATGGCTGAAGAGGGCGGCTGCTGACCCAAAGCAGACATTCGATGCCACAATCTGCAAGGAAGCACTATGTCAACTTTTGAATACGTAATGGTCTTAGTGTCGATCATCGTCGCGTTGGCGATCGCGCATCTGTTGACAGCTGTCGCTGATACGGTGCACCGACTCAGAGGGCAAGGTCAGCCGATTAAACTGGACGCAGTCTTTAGCATCTGGACCGGGTACGTTCTGATATGGCTGGTCTCGTTCTGGTGGTGGGAATTTAAGTTTCAGGAAGTGGTGACCAATTGGACTTTTGGCCTCTACCTGTTTGTCATTGGTTACGCCATCGTCTTGTTCATGCTCGCTGCAATCCTCGTCCCGTACCGCATGCAAGGCGTGACAGATACCTATGTCTATTTTGTAAAAGGACGGAGATGGTTCTTTGGTACGTATTTGTTCGCAAACGCAATCGATGTGTTCGACACATTTTTTAAGAGCTATGAATGGGGAATGCGCCCGGCGGTATGGATTAATTATAGTGTAATTATCGCTGCGGCAATCGCTGCATTTATCACGGAGCGTCGCTCGATCCAACTGGGAGCGGCTGTTGTTGCATTTTCGGCACAATTAATTTACCTGTTCCAGGAGCTGGGCGTACTCGGTTCGTGGTAACGACTGCT
>JAOTUU010000402.1 GCA_029863705.1 Gammaproteobacteria bacterium | reverse complement strand
CCGACCGGCTTCGATGACGAGCGCGACATCTTGGGCGTAACGGTTAACCGCTGGCCGCATGGCTATACCTATGCCTATAACCCGCTTTTCGATCCGGAGGAGTGGGCTTATACGACAAGCAATGACCGACCCTGTGTTGTCGGCCGGCAACCGGTCGGTCGTATCACGATTGCCTGCACGGATGCTGCCGCGAGCCCGCACTCCGATGCAGCAATCAATGAAGCCTACCGTGCTGTTTCGGAACTCGGAGACGGTTAGGTAATGAGTCGTTTCATTATCGGCGCCTTCATTCTCTTCGCAGGACTGGCTGCAGCCGCCGACACCGAAAAGCGTGATGCCAAGGACATCGTTCGCGACGCGATCAATCACTGGCGCGGTACCTCCTCGCAGGGCGAGATGACGATGACCATACATCGTCCCGACTGGGAACGAAGTATGTCGATGGAGACCTGGACGCGGGGCGAGAAACAATCACTCATTCGTGTGACAGCACCGCGCAAGGATCGCGGCAACGGTACGCTCATGGATGACAACAATATGTGGAGCTTTTCGCCGAAGATCAATCGCGTCATCAAAGTGCCATCATCGATGATGAGCCAGAGCTGGATGGGCTCCGATTTTTCCAACAAGGACATCTCCCGGGCCGACGACATCGTCGACCAGTACGACCATACGCTGCTCAGCGAGGCGGATAGCGACGGGCACATCGCTTACGAAATCGAGTCCATACCACATGAAGATGCTGCGGTGGTTTGGGGTAAGGAAGTACTGGTTGTCCGGGAAGACAATGTGCTGATCGAGCATCGCTTTTACGATCAGGACAACGAATTGGTCAAAACACTCCGGACTCTGGAAATCGGCGAGATGGGTGGCCGGACGGTTGCGGTGCACCAGCGTATGGAAAAGGTCGACACGTCCGATGAATGGACCGAGATCATCGTCGACCGGGTTGAGTTCGACGTTGAATTGAGTGACAACGTATTCACCTTGTCAAATTTGCGGAATCCCCGTGACTAACAGGTACGGATACCGGGCCCGATGAACATCATTCTGCGCCTCGCCTGGCGCAACCTGTGGCGTCAGCCACGCCGCACCTGGTTGACAGTAGGTGCGATGGTTTTTTCGAACGCGCTCCTCGTGTTCATGATTTCGATTCAATTCAGTACTTATGAGTTGATGATCGACAATACGTTGCAGGCGTTTACCG
This sequence comes from Gammaproteobacteria bacterium, assembly GCA_029863705.1. Taxonomy (GTDB): domain Bacteria; phylum Pseudomonadota; class Gammaproteobacteria; order Steroidobacterales; family Woeseiaceae; genus UBA1847. The sequence goes on along the minus strand of JAOTUU010000402.1, from coordinate 794 downwards.
GGCACATCCAGGTGCAGGCGCCGGGTTACAAAGACGATCTCAAAATGCGGCAGGTCGTGCCAAATATTGTTGAGCTCGCAAGCTCGCTCCGTCGTGAACTCGGAACGGAAACCATTGCGGCGCGTGGTGCGGCATTCGCACTTGCGTCCAGCGAAGAACGCAGCTACGGGTTGCAGATCTACGGTGTCGAAACCCGGTTCGAATCCCTCGTCTCCACCATCCCGGGCCTCGTTCGCGTTGGCAGGTACCTAGAAGGCCAGGATGCCGCCGAAATCGTGGTCGGCAAGGTGCTCGCGCGAAACTTGCGGGTCGCACCTGGCGATGAGGTGACGCTGCTCGGAAGCGGTCGCGATGGCTCATTCGCCGCTGCGATTGCCACTGTCGTCGGGATTTTCGATAGCGGCGTACCGGACATCGATCGCAGCATCGCCGAGGTGCCATTGGGATTCTTCCAGGACGTTTTTTACATGGAAGGCGCAGGCCACCAGGTTGTAATCGCCGCTCCGGACCTGACCAGCGTCGATGCACTCAGGATCCGGACGGAAGCCCTGGTTCCCGCCAGCCTTGCCGTGCATGACTGGGACGCGTTGCAACCAAGTCTCAGACAGGCCATCCAGGCAGACCTCAGCAGTGCATTTTTTATGTACGGCGTACTGGTTATCCTGGTGGCATTCAGCGTGCTGAACACCCAGCTGATGTCGGTGCTGGAGAGAACGCACGAATTTGGCATCACGATGTCCCTGGGGATAGCCCCTGGCAGACTGGGCCGCCTCGTCTTTCTCGAAACAGCAATG
>JAOTUU010000124.1 GCA_029863705.1 Gammaproteobacteria bacterium | reverse complement strand
CGCAGACGCCGCAGACGCCGCGGCTGCAGATGCGGCGAGCAGCGATATTATCCGTCAGCCGACGCGTTCGGAGCCGAGCCTCGTCGAAAAGGCAATGGCGGCGCTAACAAGCATCTGGGCAATAATCATAGGCGCCATTGTGGTCGTTGGCGGCTTGCTCTTCTGGTTCATGCGCCGTGGCGGTGAAGATGACGACGGTCCGGAGGCATGGCAGTCGCTCGATTCAGATGAAACGGGTGCCGAGGTAGGTGCTGCGACGGAAACCTTGCGCGCACCTGTTCGCGATGAAGAGTCAATCATGGTTGTCGAGCAGGAGTCAGGTATCCGGCCCCTCGACGATGAAACTATGGACGTGCCGGCGCCGGACTTCACGGAAGAACGCGTGGCGCCGCCGGTGGTGCCGATTGCGGCGAAAGACCCGACAGGCTCGTTCGACTCGCTCGAAGATACGTTCAGTAGTGAAACGGCGATCAACCTTGATCAGTCCGACCCGATTGCCGAAGCCGATTTCCATATGGCCTACGGTCTTTATGACCAGGCTGCCGATCTGGTCAACGGTGCGTTGGAGGTCGAGCCGCAGAACCAGAATCTGCTGACCAAGCTCTGCGAAATCTACTTTGTCTGGGGCAACCGCGATGCTTTTGTTGATGCGGCGGGTCGTCTCAATGCCGCCGTTGGCGGTGGAGAAAGTGCCGACTGGGACAAAATCGTCATCATGGGGCAGCAGATAGCAGCAGAGGACGAGCTCTTTGCGGGAGCCAGCGCTGCTGGTGCGACGAAGGCAGTCGACTTGTCCTTTGACGCATCCTCTGACGAGACCGGTGCGCTCGATATGGAGTTCATCGAGGATTCCGGGTCGGACGATATCGTTGACCTTGGCTCGGATGAATCCCAATTTGAGACCGCGGACGATGCCGGCATGGATTTCCTGCTTGACGATGACGCAACCGAAGTTGTTGTTGAGGAAGAAGCAACCGTTGAAAGCTCAGCTGTTGAAGCGCCGGATTTCGACGCGACAGCGGAAATGCCTGCAGCTGAGCAAACGGTCGAAATGCCGTCTCCGGACTCGACCGTGGAAACGCCCACTATCGAGCAGCAATTCGATGTACTTAGCGGCACTGCGGAGCTGCCTTCATTGGAAGGTACGATGGACGATGCAGCAGGCAGCAGTGGTGAGACCCCTGATCAAACCGCCGAGATTAATCTCGACGAACTGGGCCTGGATCTCGATGGCCTGGCCGAGACCGAGCTGGCGTCGTTCGACCTTGATGCGACCGGCGAAAGCGCGGCTCTTTCAGACACGGGCATCAACCGGGCACTCGACGACCTGGCTGAAGTCACCGGAAAGAACCCCGAAATCGATCCGAACCAGACAGGGGTACAGCAAGCGCTGAGCGACGATGACACCGGCATCAATGAAGCACTCGGCGATACAACCGGGTTCAATGAGGCGCTGCTGAATGAGGCCCTGCTCGATGCAACCGGCGTTACACAGGTACTTAGCGACGATTTCGCGGTCGAAACGGCAGCCGATGCCGGTGAAAACCTCTCTGACGACGAGGCGACGATGCTTGCCGCGGGTTACGGCGATGATGACACGCCTGGAGAACTCGCCGATGATGCAGCGACGCTGCTCGCGAGCCTCGATGACGATGACGGTGAGGGCGACTTCGATTTTGCCAAAACCGAGGCGCTGCCCAAGGAAGCCTTCACGAGCGGCGTGAACCTCGATGAAACTGGCGAACTACCAGCTGTGGCGAGTACCGATGTTGATCTGGATCTCGATGATCTGACAGCGGCCCTTAAGGTCAGCGAACTCGCAGGCGATACGATTGAGCAAGTACGTGACGATGCAACGGTAGAGCAACCACGCCCGGGTATTACGCAGGGAGATGAAGCTGAAACCCTGGCTTTAGGCCCTGAAGATATGGGTGAAGACCTGCACGATGCGCGTACGATGACCGAGGTCGGTACCAAGCTCGATCTGGCTCGTGCCTATGTCGACATGGGTGATCCAGGCGGTGCCCGGTCTATCCTCGAGGAAGTTCTTGACGAAGGTGACGAAGGTCAGCGGCAGCAAGCCCAGCAACTCCTCGATTCCTTGCCGAGCTAAAAACGTTCAGGCCGCCGCGAACTCGGCGGCCGCTAATTCCCCATGCGAATCGCGCTTGGCATCGAGTACGACGGGACGGCATACAATGGCTGGCAACGTCAGCGTACCGGTGACGGCGTGCAAGAGCGTGTCGAGCAAGCGCTAAGCAAAGTCGCGAACGAACCTGTCGAGATCATCTGCGCCGGTCGAACGGACAGCGGTGTGCACGCGTCGGGTCAGGTTGTGCATTTCGACACGAACAGCAAACGCAGCAGCCGAGGATGGTTGCTTGGTGCGAACAGTGATCTTCCTGACGATGTTAGTGTCACCTGGGCTCAGCTCGTAAGTGACGACTTCCACGCGCGGTTTTCCGCCGTCGCCCGAAGCTACCGTTACCTGATCCTGAATCGCTTCGAACGCTCGGCGCTGCATCGCAATCGTGCCTGGTGGGTGTACGACCCTCTGGACATCGGGCCAATGCAAGAAGCCGCGGAGTTTTTGCTCGGCGAACACGACTTCTCGGGGTTTCGGGCCGCCGCGTGTCAGGCATCGACGGCGGTGCGAAAGATTTCGCACCTGTCTCTTACGCAACGCGGCTGCTGGATTGAGCTCGAGGTGACTGCAAATGCGTTTCTGCAGCATATGGTGCGCAATATCACTGGTACGCTGGTGGCAATAGGGCGCGGTGATGAGTCACCCGACTGGGTGGCCGAAATACTGCAGAGCCGGGACCGGAAAAAGGGCGGTATCGCCGCGCCGCCGCATGGCCTGACCCTGGTATCGGTTGCCTATCCTGATGAGTTCGATTTGCCAGCCGACCCGAACGCAAATTTGAGATAAGATGCCCCTATGAGTTGGTTCGAAAAATTAATGCCGTCACGCATCAGCACCGAGAATCGTACGCGCTCCGTACCTGAAGGTGTCTGGATCAAGTGCCAGAAATGCGACGCGCAACTGTATCGCAATGAACTGGAACGCAACCTGCACGTTTGCCCGAAGTGCAATCATCACATGCGTATTGGTGCTCGCCAACGGCTCGAATTTTTCCTCGACCCGGAGTCACAGGAAGAGCTGTCCGCAGGGCTCGAATCGCAGGATCCGCTGAAGTTTCGCGACAGTAAGCGTTACCGCGAACGAATCACAATTGCGCAAAAGAAAACCGGTGAAAAAGATGCTCTCGTGTCTGCGACAGGCGCCTTGATCGGCCGTCCGGTTGTCGCCTGTGCATTCGAGTTCGGGTTTATGGGTGGTTCGATGGGTTCTGTTGTGGGCGAGCGTTTTGCGCGCGCAGCAATCCACGCTGCTGACAATAAGATGCCACTCATTTCATTCGCCGCCAGCGGCGGTGCCCGCATGCAGGAGGCATTGTTCTCCCTTTTGCAGATGGCCAAGACGTCGGCTGCCCTGGCGCGACTCGGCGCCAAACGTGTGCCGTATGTATCGGTTCTTACTGATCCGACGACCGGTGGTGTATCGGCCAGTCTGGCCATGCTCGGTGATGTAAATATAGCTGAGCCCAATGCACTAATTGGCTTCGCTGGCCCCCGTGTCATCGAACAAACAGTCCGGCAGAAGCTGCCTGAAGGATTTCAGCGCAGCGAGTTCCTTCTGGATCACGGTGCGATCGACATGATCGTGGATCGTCGTCAAATGCGTATCCAGATTGCTGATCTGCTGGCGAAGTTCGAACACCGCTCACGCCCTGTCGAGAAGTAATGCCGCTGATGAGCTCGGCCACTTTGTCTTTGCCCGACTGGCTGGCGCGACTCGAGACACTGTCACCTCGTGAAATTGACCTCGGTCTCGATCGCGTGGATCAGGTTCTCGAGCGACTGGCGCTGCCACGGCCGCAGAACGTGTTTCACGTAGCAGGCACCAATGGCAAGGGCTCCTGTGTTGCGATGCTCGAAGCCCTGTTGCTGCACGACAAGACGTGTGTCGGCAGCTACACCTCACCCCATATGATTCGCTACAACGAACGCATTCGCATCGATGGTCATGAGGCAAGCGACGAACAAATCGTTGCGGCATTCGAACGTATTGAGGCACTGCGCGGCGGCGTGCCTCTGACGTATTTTGAGTACGGCACCCTGGCCGCACTGGTCGTGTTCGCTGATGCGAATGTAGATACTGCGATTCTCGAAGTTGGCATGGGTGGACGGCTCGATGCTGTCAACGCCGTTGAGCCTGACGCGGGGATCATCACCAATATCTCGCTGGACCATTGCGACTGGCTGGGTGGGGACACAGAGTCGATAGCGGTGGAAAAGGCCGGGATTATGCGCAGGGGCAAGCCTGTCGTATTTGGCTCGAGAAAGATGCCGCGAACCATCGCCGAACGGGCGAAAGCGACGCGGGCGCGCTTGCTTGTGGCCGGCCGTGACTATGACTGGTTGCATGGAAGCGACGGCTGGATGTGGAGTGATTCGCAGCAGCAACTTGAGGGCCTGAAACGGCCCGCATTGCCCGGAGATCATCAGCTGGAGAATGCAGCAGCAGTCCTGGCGATGCTCAAAGCGGCCGGACGCCACGATTTGCTTGATGTGGACAAGGTCAATGACGCATTGGCGGGCTTGCGTCTTGCCGGGCGCATGCAGCGTGTCGAGGGTAGCCATCGATACGTGCTGGATGTCGCCCACAACGCAGCAGCTGCAGCAGCGTTGGCGGCGGTGCTCGAAGCGGAGCCGATCGACGGTCAAATCGTGGCGATTATTGGCCTGCTCAATGATAAAGACCTTAGCGGAATCGTCAGCCCACTTATTGGCCACGTGGATCATTGGATTGCCGCGACGGCAGACAGTCCGAGAGCCATCGAGTCCGCCGAGCTTGCCCGGCAGGTCGCCAATCTCTCGGGCTCGGCATGTCTGGCAGCGGAATCTCTGAGTCAAGCATTGCAACATGCGCGGTCGCTGGCATCGCCTACCGATCAAATATTGGTGACGGGCTCTTTCTATCTCGTCGGTCCTGTCCTCTCTGAGCTATACTCGCGGCCCTAGACGGGTTACACCTATGATGGAAAGAGCTTTGAAAGAACGCATTATTGGCGCGGCTGTACTTGTCCTCGTCGTCGTATTGGTCGTGCCGGTGTTTCTCGACGGTACGCCGGGCGGTGATGAGATTGTCAGTGAGCGCGTGCCGCTGCCTGGCCAGGCGGAGCAGAAGTCGCAAACGGTAGTGCTGGAACGGGATCGAAAAGATCCGGTGCCCGCCGCTACGGGCAGTGCACCTGCACAAGAACAAAAGCGAGAACCGTCGCCGAAACCGCTTGTAAAACAAGCTGAGCCAGAAACAGTAAAGACAGATCCAGAACCCGAAGCAGAGAAGCTCGCGGCCGAAATACCTGCTGCTGTTGCCTCGAGCACTGGTATGTGGGCTGTGCAGCTTGGCAGCTTCAGCGACCAGGAAAACGCGGAGCGGCTCGCGGCAGATTTACGCAAGCAGGGATTTGCGGCATTTCTGAGCCAGCTTTCGACGAGCTCCGGGCAGTTGCACCGTGTACGAATCGGGCCACAAAAAGATCGTGAAAGTGCCGAGGCGATGGCAGCGCGCCTGCAAAAAGCCGGCCAAAAAGGCCAGGTCGTACCACACCCATAATCTGTTAGAATCTCAACCAACGACCCGATCACGCCCGAGCAACCGACATCTACGATGCCGATCATCGACATTTTAATCGCTGTCGCAATATTAGTCTCCGTGGCCGTGGGCGTCATGCGTGGTTTCGTCAAAGAGGCCATATCATTCGCAGCGTTGCTCGTTGCGATCTGGGCGGCGCTGTACTTCGGGCCGCAGGCCGGAAATATATCCGAAGGCTGGATCAGCTCCGAGGCATCGCAGATGTGGTTCGGCCGATTCCTGGTGTTCGTCGTCGTTCTGTTTATTGGCGGGCTTTTGGGGTGGGGTGTCTCGAAAATCGTACAAATGTCAGCGATGAGCAGTGTGGATCGATTCTTCGGCTCAATATTTGGCGCGGTGCGCGGTGTTTTATTGGTTTCGTTGGCCGTGATTGGCGGGCAGTTTGCCGAGTTTGACCTGGATCAATGGTGGCAGGACTCGAAACTGATTCCCCGACTGGAGGTCGTCGCCGACTGGATAAAGGTCATGGGACCAAAAGGTTTCGAACTGCTGACGCCCGACGAGTCGGACGAGATGCCGGATATCGATATCCTGACTGAGCAACTGAAACTCGAAAGGACCTAGAGACTATGTGCGGCATTGTTGGAATTGTTAGTCACTCGCCCGTCAACCAGGGCATTTACGACGCACTGACCGTGTTGCAACATCGCGGCCAGGATGCCGCCGGTATCGTGACCTGGGGCGAGGATGGCTTGTGCCAGCGCAAGGCCAACGGCCTGGTTCGAGACGTGTTTCGCCAGCGCCACATGTTGCGCCTGACCGGCAATGTCGGCATCGGCCACATTCGTTACCCAACGGCCGGCGGCTCGCGCGCATCTGAAGCACAGCCTTTCTATGTCAATTCACCTTACGGTATTTGCCTTGGCCACAACGGCAACCTGACCAACCACGACGAGCTTGCGGAACTGCTGATGAAAGAAGATCGTCGTCACCTGAGCACGAATTCTGACTCCGAAGTGCTGCTCAATGTTTTTGCACACGAGTTGCAGCGCCGGGCAAACGGTCGGCCGACGCCCGAGCAGATTTTCGATGCGGTCGAGGCCGTACATCAACGTTGTAACGGTGGCTACGCGGTTGTCGCCCTGATCATCGGTATCGGCGTCGTCGCTTTTCGAGACCCCAACGGAATCCGGCCGCTCGTGTTGGGTGAGCGCAGGACCGACGAGGGCAGCGACTACATGGTCGCGTCGGAAAGCGTAGCGCTGGACGTTCTGCAATTTGAACGGCTGCGTGACGTACAACCGGGCGAAACCGTTTTCATCGAAAATGCAGGCACATTGCACAGTCGTGAACGTCGGGAAGAGATTCGGCACACGCCATGTATCTTCGAATTCGTCTATTTCGCGCGACCTGATTCGATTCTGGATAATTTATCGGTTTACAAAGCACGGTTGCGCATGGGCGAGCAACTGGCTGGCAAGATTATTCGCGATTTTCCAGATCACGACATCGATGTCGTAATACCCATTCCAAGTACGAGCCGTACGGCGGCCGTCCAGGTTGCGAATCATCTGGGTGTCAAGTATCGCGAGGGTTTCATCAAGAATCGATACATAGGTCGCACCTTCATAATGCCGGGTCAGGAAGAGCGGGCAAAGTCGGTACGCCAAAAACTTAATGCGATCGATCTCGAGTTTCGAAACAAGAATGTACTTCTGGTTGACGACTCTATCGTGCGCGGTACGACATCGCGGCAGATCATCAAGCTCGCGCGCGAGGCGGGTGCTCGGCGCGTCTACTTCGCATCGGCTGCACCGCCAGTGCGCTACCCCAATGTTTACGGTATCGACATGCCCGCTGCCAAAGAGCTCATCGCGAATGGGCGCTCGATTGAGGAGATCGAGAAAGCCATCGGCGCCGATCGACTGATCTACCAGGATCTGCACGGCCTTATCCGTTCGGTACGGCATGACAATTCGTCAATAACGGAGTTTGATACTTCCTGCTTCTCCGGCGAATATGTGACAGGGGATGTGACCGACGAGTACCTGCATGAGATCGAAAGGCGTAGAAACGACAGCGAAAAGCAACGTCGCAGGGCAGAGCGCAAAGGGCTTACGGTGGCCAGCGATCTCACGGACGCCGCTGTCGGTATGTAGGTTGTCGCCCGCCTGTGGCAAGACTCAATGAGTGTCAAATTCATGATCGTTGATGGGCAGGCGGACTTCCGCAGCCTGTTGATGCACCACGTCACAACACATTGGCCCGAGGCCATCATTACCGCGTACGACCCGGTCGAAGCAGGCTATTTACCCGACGAGTTTTCTGGCGCGGGCAATGACATCGTCCTGCTTGGTGACCAAACCGGTGACCGGGACGCATTGCAGATACTGAAACAGTTTTGCAGGACACCGAATTTTCCGGCGACCGTTTATTTTGGCAGTGTTGGTGACGAAGCGGCCGCCCTTACAGCGGGTGCGAACGTTTTTTTTGAACGCGATAACATCAAGCACAGTGCATTGACAGTTCATCTCAGCGATATTCTCGCATCGCGCCGGCGAGTGTCATCAACCGGATCGTTGTTTGTCGGTGATGAAAAGACCGGCATCCACCCGTTGATACGCGGCTATCGTCTTATAAAGAAACTCAACGCGACGAACCATTCAGGCATTTATCTTGCGGAGCGAGAGTCGACCGGCGTGCAGGTCGTGCTCAAAGTGTTGCAGCAGGTTCCTGACGTGGTTGATAGCATCGGCGCGTTCGACCGCTTTTTGCAGGAGTACGAACTGATCGCCGAGATAGATCATCCGAATATTGTGCACATTCATGATCTTGGCGTTGGCGATAATCACGCGCACATAGCGATGGAATATCTCGATGGTGGGGACCTGAAGCACAAACTCACAACTGGCCTGAGTAAATTGCAAGCCGTCAGCTACCTGAAGCAGATTGCGAGTGCACTGGCGAGAATTCACGAGGTAGGCATCCTGCATCGCGACCTCAAACCGGGCAACATCATGTTGCGTGCTGATGACTCTGTCGCGTTGATCGACTTCGGGCTGGCCAAGCGCATGCGCTTGCGCATGGAACTGACAGATGAAGGCGAGATTTTCGGCACACCGTATTACATGAGCCCGGAGCAGGGCCATGGGGAAGATGTCGACCACCGCAGTGACATATACAGCCTTGGCGTTATCTTCTACGAGATGCTGACCGGCAAGAAACCTTTTCGTGCGGACACGGCCATGGGCATTATTTATCTGCATGCTCAGGCGCCTGTTCCG
>JAOTUU010000401.1 GCA_029863705.1 Gammaproteobacteria bacterium | reverse complement strand
CGCCGAGAAACTGCGCGTTACCGTGCAGATGATCGATTCGGAAAGCGGATTTCATATTCTGTCGCGCCAGTTTGATCGAACGCGTGAGGATTTTTTCGACATCCGCGATGAGATCACCAGCCTGACCGTCGCCAATGTTCGCGTTGCCCTGCCACCCGGCTTGCGTTCCTCGTCGCTCAAGGTCATCCAGGATCCGACGCTGGACGCCTACGTGCTGTATCGCCAGGGCATAGAAGCTCTGCGGCAACCCATGTCCATGGACACCGTCGCCTCGGCGCTCGGCTGGTTTGACGGAGCGCTGGCCGTCGATCCGGAATATGCCGCCGCGCTGGCCGGCAAATGTGCCGTGTACGTCAAAGGCTATGACGAGATGGATGACGCGTCTTTTATTGCACAAGCGAAATCGGCCTGTGCCACGGCGCTCGCCTTGAATCCCAACCTCGACATCGTTCATACCGCGCTGGGCGACCTGTATCGTTCAACCGGCCAGTGGAGCGAGGCCGAGGCGGCGTACCAGAAAGCACTTTCGATCGATCCGTCCAGTGTCGAATCGCTCACCGGGCTGGGGACAATTTATGCGAGACAGAATCGCCTTGATGAAGCCGAGGCAAGCCTGCGCAAAGCCGTTGATATTCACCCGGGCGACAGTCGGGCTTACAACCGGCTGGGCACATTTCTGTTTCAATCCGGTCGTTTTGAGGAAGCCGTCGAGCAATACCAATACGTCGTTGGCGTAGAGCCCAATGACATGAACGGCTATGGCAATCTCGGCGCCGCCTTCACGCTGTTAGGCAATTTCCCTGCGGCGGCGGCGGCCCATCAGAAGGCGCATGACATAGCGCCGACGAAGAACTCATACAGCAACCTCGGTTTGCTGTACTACTACATGGGTAATCTCGATGCTGCGATCGAAAACCACGGCAACGCCGTCGATCTCAAACCCAATGATTACCTTGCACGCTCGAACCTCGGCGACGCGCTCTGGATTGCCGGCCGTGAGGACGAAGCAAGACGCGAATTCGAAAAAGCCGAAGCGCTGGTTGAAAGTGCGCTGCAGGTAAACCCGAACGACCCGTTCTCAATGATGGACCTGGCCTGGATTCGCGCAATGCTCGACAAACATGACTCTGCCCGGACCCTGATGGACAAGGCGCGCGGGATGGCGCCCGACGACCCCTACACGTACTACTACGATGGCATGATATTCCTGCGCGCAGGAGACAAGGAGTCGGCGCTGGATGCGCTCGAAATAGCTGCCGAGAAAGGCTATTCCCGGCTGATGCTGAACACGGAACCGCATCTCTCGACGCTTAGAAATGACCCGCGTTTTGCGACCATCGTCAATCCAGGATGATTTTGCATCGAATGAAGGCACAAAATAATGTTGTGTCGACTATGCTTGGTAGTGCCAGATAATTAAGGGAGAAGAACAATGAAAAAGGTCTTTCTAGGACTAGGACTCGCTTTACTATCCGCCTCCTGCGCAACTCCGGAAGCGATGTCCGACGGGTGCGAGGGACTCGGCTGGTCGAAAACGGTAACTGTGGAATACGGCGATGGCGGGATCACGATTACGCCCAAAAAAAACGTGAAACGGAAATCCCTATTCATCATCAAGCTCAAACCGAAATCTGATGACTACAAGGACAAGGTCGTTACGATTGTCGGTAAGGCCGTGACACCGGGCGGTGCTGGTGTCGCAGGCCCGGGCTGGCTGAACACGAGCGACTCGTATAACACGAGGAAGAAATTTATCTACTGCACGCCCGATCTTACGAGTGAAACCGCCCAGGAATATACGTATTCGGTTGAAGTAGGAGACGGACTTCTCTTCGTGGATCCTCGCGTCAACGTTACCTGGTAGAAAAAAGGCCGGGCAAAAGCCCGGCCTCAAGATGTGCCTGATCCCGAGGGGGATAGAAAGGGGTCAGGCAGCTTTCAGGGCATCCTCGGCGGAGAGATATTGGTAGCCGAGGTCATGGGCAACCGCCTCATGATTGACATGCCCTGC
>JAOTUU010000123.1 GCA_029863705.1 Gammaproteobacteria bacterium | reverse complement strand
GAGCGAACCGACAGCAGCACGGGCCCACGTTTCCGCACGCTGACCGGCACCGAGATCTACGATGCCAACGGCCTTATCCAGGTTAGCGACGCTGCAGCGGCTAACCCGGACGGTGTCGAGCGACGCGAGATCGTTGTGTTCAACCACGACGATAACGTCGGCGGCGTACAGGACAACTATTTCGGTAACGATACGATTGCCGGTGGCGCCGATGACGACGTCATCTTCGGTCAGCTCGGCGACGACAACCTGCACGGTGACGGGGCTTTGAACGCCAGTGCCGATGGGATGGAGAACCTGTTGGTCACTATTACCGGCAGCGATGTTGGCGGCGACGATTATCTTGAAGGCAACGGCGGTACCGATACCGTCTACGGCGGACTCGGGCAGGACGACATCATCGGTGGCAGTTCCAGCCTGTTCGGTCTGGCTCTCCTCGATGAGAGTCTACGCCCGGACGGCAGCGATGTTCTGTACGGCGGTAATGGCGATCTGATCAGTCGTAACAACTTCGGTGAAGGCGTCACTGATGAAACCGGCCAGACAGCTATCGTCGAAGCAGCACGACATGCACGCGATGCAGATACGATTCTCGGCGACAACGGCAACATATTCCGGCTCGTTGGCACCAACGGAACGGACAGTGGCTCACTGCTAACGTTTGAATACGACACCTACGCCTCGCCGTGGAACATCGTGGTTCGCGCCGCCGAATTGCTCGATTACACACCGGGTGGGTTTGAATACGATGCCGCTGCGGATAACGACAACGGTGCTGCGGACACGATTCGCGGCGAAGCGGGTGACGACGCGATCTACGGCATGGTCGGCGACGACATCCTGTTCGGCGACGCGCAAAGCGACGATGTGATCGGTGGCTACGGTAACGACTGGATCTCTGGCGGTACCGGCAGCGACGGTATCCTGGGTGACGACGGCAGAATCCTGACCAGCCGTAATGCCACAGGCGATGACGGCGACTTGTCCGAACCGCTCTACGGTATTGGTGTCATTGATGTCGACAGGAATGAGTCGACGCTCGAAATAGCAACGCCTGGCGATATTCAGCAGTCCTTCATCAATCAGACAGGCGAGCTGAAGAAGACGGTCGTACTACTGCCATTCAATGTTCAGGGCGGCGGTTTCCAGGATCCTCTCTACGATGCCTTGAATGCAGATGACATCATTTATGGTGGTCTGGGCGATGACTTCCTGCACGGCGGTTCGGGTGACGACGCGATCTCCGGCGCTGAGGCCTTGCCAGACTTCTACCTCAATCCGGACCCGCAGCATGATGTGCTCGGCTTCAGCGACGAGACGCTCCAGTTCGCGGACTACTACGAATTTACGCCGCTGGAGGAGATTGCGGGCTTCCTGCTTAACTTTGATCCAACAGAGGGCGCAGCAGCCGGCACCGATGGCAGCGGCACTCCGGTCTTCAGCGACGGCAACGATCGCATCTTCGGCGATCTTGGCAATGACTGGTTGGTTGGCGGAACCGGCAATGACCACTTGTACGGTGGCTGGGGCGACGACCTGATGAATGCCGACGATGATCATCGCACCAACGGCACTAAGAACGATGTACCCGACACGGCAGCCAGTTATGAAGACATCGCGTTCGGTGGTGCCGGTCGCGACATACTGATCGCCAACACGGGCGGCGACCGCCTGATCGACTGGGCAGGCGAGTTCAATACCTATCTCGTGCCGTTTGCACCGTTCGGCGCCTTTACCATCAGCCGCAGCTTGCAGCCGGGCCTGTTCGAATACCTGTACGACTTGTCAGAGGCGGATGGCGCCGATCCATTCCGTGGCGGCGACCCGCTACGTAACGGCGAGCCCGATGGTGAGATCGGCCTCGTCATGCAGAAAGATTTCGCCTGGCAGGATCAAACAGGCGCGCCGAAAGATGTTCAGCCGGGCAACATACCGGGTGGAGCGCGTGACGTCTTGCGCGGCGCAGATTTCAATTCCGTTAACGGTTCGACCGACCCCAATGGAAGTATCATCGGGTTCGCCGCCGACAGTGGCAGTTTCACGGTAGAAAATGGTCGGCTTGAAGTATCGCCGGACTATCTCGAGGGTGACGCGGTGAGCGTGTTCTACGTCGATGAAGTGCTGCCGGGCTACTTTGAGATCACTGCGACTGTCAACGCGGATAAGCCAACCGGAGGCTTCAAGTCAAACGCGTACATCATCTTTGATTACCAGAGCCCGACCGATTTCAAATTTGCCGGCATCAATGTTTCTACGGATAAACTGGTAATGGGTCATCGCACGGCAGATGGCTGGATCATTGATGAGCAGTCTCCGGCCAGGCTCAGGCCCAACCAGGATTACAACCTGTTGCTCAGCATTAATGGATCTGTCGCGACACTGGTGGTCGATAACGCTGAGCTGTTCACCCACGTTTACGAAACCCGCGTTGATATTTACGGCGTCATTCACGGCTTGAGCGGCGGTATGGTAGGTATCGGGGCAGAGAACTCCACCGCGCGCGTCGATAATTTACGTGTACAGGTCCTACCTCCGGAAATTACGTTTGAAGAGACGGAAACGTTTGACGCGGCGCCGGCAAGAATTTCTTATGACGGCCTCGACTGGATGCTCGGTTCAGGGTCACTAGTCGGAGCGCCAGCAAGTGCGTCAGAGGCAATGGCGACGGTAGACCTGGATGTTGGCGCGCTTTATATCCTCAGGGCGCAGACGACAATTGAGGTCGATGGCACCGCCGGCTTCTTCTTCGACCGTAACGGTTCGGACAGCTACAAGTTCGTCGTGATTTCGCCGGACACCAACGAAGTGATGGTAGGTCATTACACAGCCAGGGGCGGCATCGTCATCGATCAGGCTGTGTCCTTCAATATGAATGCCAATATCTCACACGATTTGGAAATCACGCTGGCTGGCACGACGGTTTCTGTGATCGTCAATGGCAACACCCTGATCGGCTACGCTTTCAATGCCAATGTCGTTGACGGCGAGTTCGGTCTGTTGACGCTGGACGGCGAAGTCCGGGTAGACGAAATCACATACATGACGGACGACGCGCAATATTTGACGGAGTCTGGTGACCCGCTGGTTGCGGCTGCTGGGCTTTCGAGCGAATCCTCGGTCGACGTACTCAGGGCTGACCAGCTCATGACGGTGGTTAATACGGTACTGGGGGACTGGTTCACTCAGGCTTACATCGACCTCGCGCAATACGAGCAACTGAAGCTAACGCGATTCTTCCTGACGGACCTGCCGGATGATCTTCTGGGCCTGGCGAAGGAAGATGCGGTTTACGTAGATACGACGGCTGCCGGACATGGCTGGTTTGTAGATAGCACACCGCTTGGCAACGAGGAGTTTGTGATCAGCTCTGACGGTACGCTTTATGCCCGGGCCGACGAGGGTGCAACCGGGCAAATGGACCTGGTCAGCGTCGTGACCCACGAATTGGGGCACCTGCTGGGCCTTTCACACGATGACGGTTCAGCGATGAACGAGATACTGGCGGCCGGTGAACGCTCTGCCGACCTTGACTATGATGACGCCGACCCGACGTATAAAACTAAGGCCTACCACAGGCAGTCGGGACCGCACTTCGAATTCAGTCACGTGTTGGGCCACAAACCGGTGCACCGCCCGAGTTCGATTTACGATGACGGACTCCCTGGCAAACTATTGACCAGGTTCTGGGACCGACCCCACACGAGCTGAGACCGATGATCACCTGGGGCGCGGTATTGACCGATCACCCCATATTCCGTTAAAAATCAATAAATTAAAACTCGGAACAGGGACGGTGGGCATACCGAAATCCGCACCTGCCGAGACTCAAATACCTTGTTTCGATGTGCTTCATCGCCACGATCCCGGACGTTCATCCATCCGTGTTTATACCGACAATAAGTCTGACAGATTGCTGGTATTGTCAAAAAATGAAAAGAAAACTCATCATAATGGGTGCCGCCGGGCGAGATTTTCACCTGTTCAATTGCTGTTACCGTGACAATCCGGATGTCGAGGTTGTCGCATTCACTGCGACGCAGATTCCGAACATTAATGAGCGCCGCTACCCGGCCTCAATTGCCGGCAGTCAGTATCCTGACGGCGTACCGGTTCATGACGAACAGGAACTCGAAGAGCTAATCAGGCAACACGGCGTTGATGACGTCGTTTTCGCCTATTCAGATATCAGCGCTGAGTATCTTGACGAACAGCGGCTGCGTGTGGAGGCCGCAGGTGCAACGTTTTCAACGTTCGATGTGGACGCAACGATGCTGGTATCCACGAAGCCTGTTATCGCGATCACCGCGGTTCGCACAGGCTGCGGCAAGAGCCCGACATCACGCCGGGTTGCGCACATATTGCGTGACCTGGGCAAGCGGACGATTGTCGTCCGTCACCCCATGCCGTATGGCAACTTGGCAAAACAGGCCGTACAACGCTTTGCCACGCCCGCAGACCTCGACCTGCACGATTGTACGATCGAGGAACGTGAGGAGTATGAGCCGCACCTGAAGAACGGCGTCATTGTGTATGCCGGCGTTGATTATGCGGCGATCCTCGAGCAGGCAGAGGGCGAGGCTGATGTGATCGTGTGGGACGGTGGCAACAATGACACACCTTTTTACAAGCCCGACTTGTGGATCGTTGTTGCAGACCCGCATCGTGTTGGCGACGAACTCAATTATTTCCCGGGCACCGTCAACTTCGAAAGGGCGCAGCTAATTATAATCAACAAGGTCGACTCGGCGGATGCCGCGAGCATTGAGGCGTTGGAGAAGAACGCTCAACGGGTAAATCCGGGGGCGACCGTCGTGCGTGCGAAATCAACCTTGGACGTGCCGGATCGTGCAGCGATCCAGGGCGTGCGCGTGCTCGCAGTTGAGGACGGCCCGACGACTACGCACGGCAACATGCCGTTCGGTGCCGGTGTCCTTGCCGCCAGGCAAAACGGCGCGTCAGAGATTGTAGATCCGCGGCCATGGGCAGTTGGCGAGATAGCCGCCACGTTCGAGCGCTACCCGGATACAGGCCCGCTGTTACCGGCGATGGGCTACGGCGAGGAGCAGGTGCGCGATCTCGAGGCGACGGTGAACGCCGTGGACTGTGACCTGGTGTTGATTGCCACTCCGATTGATCTGACCCACCTGATGTCAATCGACAAACCGCACATGCGGATCGGTTATCGCCTTGAGGAAGAGGGAGACGCCCTGGAGAACGCGGTCACTCGCGTTTTCTAGATTCCCATTTTCGCCAGCGCATCGGCAAGCTCGCGCGCTGCTTGTTCCAGAACCGGGTGATTCGCAGCAAATTTCGACTCCAGCTCCTTGACGCGATCCAGCATCGACTCGACGTCCGCACTACCAGACTCTTCGAGCCGATCAACATCGCTGTGCAGAGTCTCGAGTATCTCATGAGCTTCTTTATCGACGTCCTTGCTGCCCTGTAGCTCTTTGCCGAGTTGGGCGAGAAACTCTCTTATGTCTTTCATCTTGATCGCACCTGTTGGTCAGCTCAGAGTATGTCAACTAACTGATGTCGAAGACAAGCTAATGGTGCCCAGGGCGAGACTCGAACTCGCACATCCGTAAGGACACGGCGACCTGAACGCCGCGCGTCTACCAATTCCGCCACCTGGGCCTGTCAGAACCGCGTGCAATCACGGTTTCAAGCAAGGGAGCGCACTCTATCCAAAGCGAGTGCAACCTGTCAATTAAGTATAAGCAAACGCACGAAAAACCCACACATCCACCCGATTCCCCGTCGCCGTGATGAGCTGCCGGCTCACAGCTCTTGAAGCGGACGAATGTCTCACTTTTGGCTCGCATGCGCTGTTTTTTCTGCTTCTTTTGGTATAACTAATCGTCATTAATAGAATTTGAGCGTTTGACCCAAATGAGTGCATCGCGAGCAGGGACGCGTATCGGCGATTCCGGGACTGAGTCAGATCATCCTGAATCTGCCAGCGATTGCGAGACCATCCCTAATGATTCGGTCGTTCTCGTTTCTGCGGACGGAACGATATGTAGCTTCCATGGGGAGGCGAAGCAGCTATCGGCTGCTTCGATAGAAGAGCTTCCTGGATCCGGAATCGAGGTGCTGTGGCCAGATGAACTGGTGACGATGATCCGCAAGGACATCAGGAAAGTGCTTCGAAATCGCAAATTTCAAATCGAAAGATTCAAGGATGGCCACAACGGCAGGCAATATGAGTTCGTCTTCGTGGCTCAAGGGCGTGACCGTGTATTGATTGTTGCGCGCGATATTTCAGAGCAACAGGATGCCATCTCGAGAATGCACAACCTGGCATATACCGACAAGATCACAGGCCTGCCAAATCGCGAGTATTTGTGCAATCAACTCAGCGAAATAACGGATAACCTGCATCTCAAGGGAGGGCGGGCAGCGCTAATTTGCATCGAAGTGAACGATATGGACCTTGCTGCCAATTCGTCCGGCAAGAAAAACCAGGACAAAATCCTGGGTGAGCTTGCATTGCGATTATCCGGAAGTTTGCGCGGCGCCAACCAACCCGGTGAGGGGAACGAGGAGCGATATTCCATAGTAGCCAGACTGGATTTTCGCCAGTTTGCAGTGGCGTTACCTGATATCGAAACGGGAACCGATGCCGCGGGAGTTGCCTCGCGCCTGTCCGACGCGCTGCAGCTACCAATCAAGATTGGATCCAGGGAAATCGGGCTTACGGTGAGCGTCGGAATTGCCTTGTTTCCACAGGACGGAGCCGATGCGAAGACGCTGATCGAGAATGCTTGCGCCGCAATGGAAGACGCGAAAAATAGTCACTCGGAGCAACAAGAATTTCATTCCGGAACCCTCGAAGTGCGTGCGCTGCAACGTCAGGATCTGGCGCTCGAGTTAGAGGCCGCACTGGATCAGGAGGGGTTCTCGTTAAATTTTCAGCCGATCGTGCGAGCTGCCGATCGGAATGTAACGAGTGTAGAAGCCCTGCTGCGTTGGCCGCAGGCTGTACTTGGTTCCAGGTCGATTCAAGAGGTGATATCCCTCGCAGAGTACACCGGCTTGATCATTCGGCTCGGCGAATGGATCTTGCGCCGCGCCTGCGAACAGCTTCACGATTGGCATAACTCAGGACATCCCGAGTTGCGCCTCGCTGTCAATTTGTCGGCACAGGAGTTCTCCCGGTCGGATCTTGTTCAGCGCATTGCGACAATTATCGATGAGACCGGCGTCGAACCTCGTTTCCTGGATTTCGAAATCAACGAACACGTTCTTTTTCGCGATGCGATGCGAGACTTCACGATGTGCCGGCAGCTCAAGGCGCTTGGCGCTCGGCTTGCTGTGGATGACTTTGGAACCGGGGCTTGTTCGCTTGCAAATCTCTCTCGTAGTCCCGTAGATGCCGTGAAAATCGATGGCAGTTTTGTCGCGCATGTATTGAGCAGCGAAAACGACCAGGAAGCGTGTGCCGCGGCAACGGCGATGGCCCACAAACTCAATCTCGAGGTTACGGCCGAGAGTATCGAGACGGCAGCGCAAGCGACACTTCTGCAGCAACTGGGTTGCGACTACCTGCAGGGATTCCTGTTTTTCCAGCCCTCGTCAGCGAGCGAGTTCGGCGTTTATCTGGGTAATGTGCCCGGCGCGGACAAGGGCGGAGAAACTAAGTGACGGAAGACGCTACCAGGGCACAAGCCCGCGAAGCTGATGACGATTTAGATCTGACCAGATCGATTAAGGCGCTGTCAATGCCCGTCGCGTC
Organism: Gammaproteobacteria bacterium; assembly: GCA_029863705.1. Taxonomy (GTDB): domain Bacteria; phylum Pseudomonadota; class Gammaproteobacteria; order Steroidobacterales; family Woeseiaceae; genus UBA1847. The sequence goes on along the minus strand of JAOTUU010000123.1, from coordinate 1,347 downwards.
CGGCGCAAACGACGCTTCGTCGAGCGATGACGTGTCGTCGTCCGCATTGCTCGTGTGTCGTGACAACAATGCACAAAAGTGGGGGGAGAAGTGGCTGCGGCAGTTCGGATTTGACACCAAACTGACTACCGATCCCACCGAAGCCTTGAGTGTTGCAAGAGAATTGAAACCCGACGTCATTGTCGTTGAGGCCTGGCTTTGCGACGGTGATGGAGTCAAGGTTTTTGAGTCGCTTCAGGATGCCGCGGACCTGAACGTCCCGCTCATTGTCCTGTGCTCACAATCGAGGGAAGTGCAGGCCGCGATCAATGCAGATGCATTCGATGTCGTGCGCAAACCGGTCGAATGGCAGATCGTGGCGCAACGGGCCAAGATTGCCGCGCGACTAAAACGCACTGAAGAGCAGTTGCTTGCCGAACAGTTGGCGCGGATGGAAGCGTTGCATCTTGCCAATCACGCGCACAAGAAACTGCGAAGCAGCGAGTCTTTTGAGCCAGTAACCGGGCTGCCGAACAAGACAAAATTTCTCGACCTGGTGCAGCGCGGCATGAGAGCCGCTGAACGGGATAGAAATGCTCTCGCGGTACTCGTTATCGGATTCAGTCGGTTTCGGCTGGTCATTGAGGCGCTGGGTCAGGAGGGTGCGGATATGGTCGTGGCTGAGATTGCTACGAGGATGCGCACCTGCCTTGAAAACGTCAACGCCGATCAGGAGCAGATGTCCGGGTTACGAACTGCGGCTGCTGCCAATCTTGATTCGCTGCGATTTGGATTAATGTTCACCTGTTCGAAAGATTGCACCGAGCTGGCGTCGCGGCAGCAGCGTCTTGCCGGCGAACTCTCCCGCCCGGTACAGGTTGCCGGGCAGATTGTCCATTTGTCTGCATGTATTGGTGGAGCACTCTATCCGCAGGATGCAGACGCCGCTGATATCCTGCTGCAGCGTGCTGATAACGCGATGCGAGAAGCGCACAACAGTGCAGCGAGTTTCAGACTTTATTGCCGTGAGGCGGACGCCGCAGCAACTCGCAAGCTGGACATCGAAAATATGCTGTACGAGGCATTCGATCAGAACAAGTTCAAGCTCGCTTACCAGCCGATTTTGGATGTAGGCAGCGGTCGGGTCATTGGCGCCGAGGCACTATTGCGCTGGCCACAAGCTGACGGCAGCTTCATCGGGCCGGAAGAATTCGTGCCCGTCGCCGAAGACTGTGGCCTGATGATTCAACTGGGTGCGTGGGTGCTCGACGAGTCCTGTCGGCAACTGCAGATGTGGCAACAAGAGGGGCTGCCGCCTTTACGAATGTCAGTCAATGTATCCAGGTGCCAATTGATGGCGGGTGGATT
>JAOTUU010000400.1 GCA_029863705.1 Gammaproteobacteria bacterium | reverse complement strand
GGGGCTGAATTCCGGCACGGGATCGATTACGGCGGTTCTCGGCGGCATTCTCGTCATTGCCGTTGCCGACGCGATGTCGGACGCGCTTGGCATTCACCTGGCGGAAGAATCAGATCCCGATACGACGCACAGCCACGTCTGGGCGGCGACAATAATGACCTTCATTTCGAAGTTTGTCTTTTCGATCAGTTTTGCCGTGCCGCTGCTCCTGCTACCCCTGCCCACTGCTGTCATTGTGTCAGTTGCGTGGGGTCTGCTGGTTATCACGGTATTGAGTTACCTGCTGGCACGCTCACAAAATGAGCCACCCCTTGCCATCGTCGCGGAGCACCTCGGCATCGCCATTCTGGTCGTCGTACTCTCGCACTTTATCGGCGTTTGGGTAGCCGCAACATTTGTATAGGAGAGATCGATGAGCGCCGAGAATCAGATCGACTACATAGAAATTCCCGTTACCGATTTGCACCGGGCCCGCGAATTCTTTGTGGCGATGTTCGGCTGGGAGTTTCAGGAGTGGGGCGACGACTACATGAGCTTCAAGGATGGCCGCCTGGATGGTGGACTGCGACGAGCATCAGAGCCGGCGCCTGCTTCCGGCGTGCTGCTTGTATTTTACAGCGCAGACCTCGAGCGCGATATTGCCCGGGTTCAGCAACTTGGCGCGACCATCAGCCAGGAAACCTTTGCGTTTCCGGGCGGTCGCCGCTTTCACTTCATTGACCCCGTCGGCACCGAATACGCGATGTGGACAGAAAAAGCCCCAAATAACAACGGAGCCTGAGCATGGCAGAACTCGTCGAACACCCGTGCGTACAGCACAAGCTAGCGATCATCCGCGATGTCGAAACGGGGCACAAACGCTTTCGTGAACTGGCAACGGAGATCACCGAGTTTATCTGTTACGAGGCGCTGAAGAACATCAAAACGAAAGAGATCAAGGTGCAGACGCCGGTTGCCGTCGCCACTTGCCGGAAGATTGATACCGACATCGTGGTGGTTCCGATTCTGCGTGCCGGCGTCGGTATGCTGGATGGCATTCTCGAGCTTGTACCTACAGCGAGAGTTGGCTTCGTCGGACTCTATCGCGATGAAGAGACGAAATTGCCGGTGACTTATTATGAGCGCTTTCCCCCGCAGATTCATGGCGGCACCTGCATCATCATCGACCCGATGCTCGCAACCGGCGGCTCGACAGTTGCGGCCATCGACCAGCTCAAAGACAAGGGGGCCGACAATATTATCGTGATCTGCATCGTCACCTGCCCGGAGGGCATCGAGCTGGTCGAGTCGGCACATCCTGACGTGAAGATCTACGCGGCAGCGATTGATACGAAACTCAACGAGAAGAAGTACATCGTCCCCGGGCTCGGTGACGCCGGCGACCGGCTGTTTGGTACTTCGGATCCGGAGTAAGGCAATGGCAGAGAATAAGACGCAACCGACGCGACAAAGCGTTAGCGCATTTATTAACGCGATCGAAGACAAGCAAAAGCGCAGCGACTGTAAAAAGGTTGCGGCAATGATGCGTGCCGCAACCGGGTCTCGCGCGAAAATGTGGGGCGCGAGTATCGTCGGTTTTGGTCGTTACCACTACAAGTACGCCAGTGGTCGCGAAGGGGAATTCATGATCACCGGGTTCTCGCCGCGTGCGCAGTCCCTGACGCTTTATATCATGCCGGGTTTCAAGGAATTCGAGCCACTGATGAAGAAGCTCGGCAAATTCAAGACCGGCAAATCATGCTTGTACATAAAACGCCTGTCTGATGTCGATGAAAACGTGTTGCAGCGCCTGATCGCGGGCTCCGTCAAACGAATGCAAAAAATATATCCGGCCGGTCAGAGCTGATAGCAGCGGACGGTTGACCCGAGTTGCATCGTGGATAATAAAGAGCCGCCACTGGCCTAACGTTGCAGCGATTCCTGCTTCGATTCGAGTTCGCTCCAGCGCTCGACACGCGCTTCGAGCTTGTTTTCCGCGTCGCTCAGGTCACCCAGTTTAGCCGCAACCTTGTCGCTCCCCTGGGTATAAAAGGCAGGATCTGAAACC
>JAOTUU010000012.1 GCA_029863705.1 Gammaproteobacteria bacterium | reverse complement strand
CAATACCCGATGTACCGCCACCGCTTGTGCCAAGCCGTATCAGGCAGGGTGATGCATTCGGGCTAAGCTGGTTCGATAAGCGAGCCTGCGAAAGGCGGCTAGGCGAGTTGCGCGCCGAAGGCCTGTTCACGCCACCCAGCGTAGGCGGGACGATGTTCTATCCGTTCACCGGCGGAGGGGCGAATTGGGGCGGCGCGGCCTATGATCCGCGACGAAATTTACTGATCATCAACATGTCCAGCCTGGTACACGAAATCGCCCTGATAAAGAGCGATGAGGTCCCTGCGGCTCGGGAGGTGTTCCATGATCAGGACGTCGCACCGATGCATGGCGCGCCCTTTGGCGCGAGGCGGGGAGTGGTGTTGTCACCGCTTGGGCTGCCCTGCAACCCGCCACCCTGGGGCATTATCGCCGCAGTGGATCTGGCCACCGGCGACATCGTCTGGCGAAAGCCACTGGGAACGATCAGGGACATGGCCGGCTTGCCACTGGAGGTTGGTACGCCGACTTTCGGCGGGCCGATTGCAACCTCTGGGGACGTCATCTTTATTGCATCGACGATGGACTACTACCTGCGGGCTCTGAGTACAGCAACGGGCGAAGAACTCTGGCGTGGCCGGCTACCGACGGCAGGCAATGCGACGCCGATGACGTATATCTGGAAGGGTCGGCAGTACGTCGTCATTTACGCAGGCGGAAGTTCGCGATCGGGTGTGCCCATGGACGACAAATTGATCGCGTTTGCGCTGCCTCAATCGTAGTCGTCGAGTAAGCCTGGTTCGATACGCGCGCCGACCTGTTGAATAACAGTTGTTCCGCAAAAGGTGCCGATCTTTGCGCATTCGGCCAGAGGATGGCCGTTGACCCAGCCAAACAGGAACCCGGCACAGTAGGCGTCGCCGGCTCCGGTCGTGTCTACAACAGCGTCAACCCTGGATGCGGCTTGTTCGATTTTTTCGTCGCCACGCACGATCACGGAGCCCAGTTCCGAGCGCGTAATCACGAACAGGTTGTCGTAATTTCGGATCGCCTCGAGTGTGTCGTCAAATTCGCTAGTCTGCATCAGCGCATTAAGTTCTTCGTCGTCAGCCACGATGATGTCGACGCCATTGCGAGCGGCCTCATCGAAAGACTCGCGATGTCGTTCAACACAAAAAGAGTCAGACAGAGACAGCACGACGGTCGTGCCGTTGCTGGCCGCAATATCAATCGCTCTTCTCGCCAGCGCGGGTCCTTCGGGCAGATCCCAGACGTAACCTTCAAGGAGCACGGCTTTTGGCGCACCAAAGGTCTCGGGAGTAATGTCGCTGACAGCCAATTCCATGCACGCGCCGAGGTAAGTCTGCATTGTGCGCTGCCCGTCTGCGCTGATCAAAATATGACTGCGGGCAGTCGGCGCGCCGTCAGTTCCAGGCTCAAGCCGTATATCGATGCCCAGCGAACGCATGTCGTGATTAAAAATCGAACCCAGTTGATCCTTCTTGACGCGGCCGATATATGCGGCCGACCCGCCCAGGTTGGCGAAGCCAGCCACGGTATTGGCAACGGATCCGCCCGACATCTCTGTCGCAGGACCCATCATTGAGTAGATCTGATGCGCACGTTGCTGGTCGATCAGGGTCATGGACCCTGGGACAGCGTCGATTTTTTTCAGAAAGTCGTCGTCGATATGCGCCAGCACATCAACGATGGCGTTGCTGATTCCCAGTAGTTGAACAGCTTGTTTCATCGTGGTATTGAGCCGGCCGAAATCGGCGCATAGACTACCATCGACGATCACAGCTTGCCGAACATTTGCTGTCCTCAATATCGAGCGGTATCGTGTTGCATCACGAACGGAGGCGCGAAATGCGAAAATCAGGCGGATTACTCATACCGTTGACCCTGATCATCCTGTACTACAGTTTTTGGGTTGGGACGATGTCGTACGCGTTGTCGCGGTTTCCGGCACTCAATGAGTACTTCCCAATAGGTAACATCAACAATCCGGTGGCGTCGGGTGCTGATCTCTTCGAGCCAATCTATTCCAGTGTTGAGGATACAGTTCTTGCCTCACACGGACCCATTCGCCTGGCACTTGCTAGCGTCGGGGCACTGATACTGACGGTGCCAATCTCGTGGGCCTACTTCATAACGAGCCGCGCGCGGCGAATCGACCAGTCGTTTCTGCAGACGATCATGATCCTTCCGGTCGTCGTGACCGGCATCTCGATGATCGTACTCAATAGCCTGGCACTGGCATTCAGTCTCGCCGGCGTTGTCGCAGCCGTGCGTTTTCGCTTTTCGCTCGCGCAACCTTCGGATGCTATGTACATATTCGTCGCAATCGCCATCGGGCTTGGTTCCGGAATTGGCGCCCTTGGCGTGGCAACGGTGATTTCGTGTGCGTTCGTTCTCGCGACGCTATTTATCTGGAAGCTGGAATATGGCAAGACCTTGTCCGGGCCATTTCTTACGATGCTGACACGTCGGGATGCAGGTGAGGACGACTACGAATGACGCGGCGACAGGATCTCTGATGGAATCCGGAAACAGTAGCGGCGGCGGAGCCCGCAGCATATTGTTGGTGCATGGCCGTGACTTCAAGCCGGCAGAGCAAGCTTTTGTGGAAATATCGCTGGCGGCGTTGAGGTTCGGAATTCAGCGTGATTACGAGGATCATGTGGACGCGTACGACATGATCGTTAAGGACTGCGCCTACTATGGCGACCTGACAAACGCGTTGCTGGAGTCTCACGGCAAACACTACGATGAAAAACTCGATCTTGGTGATCGCAATAGCTCTTTGAGCGACCTAAAAGCGATTCCGGCCCGCAAACGCTTCGGTATTCGGCAGTACGATCGTCTCCCTGGAAAATCGGCGTTGCGCGAATTTGCCGCGGATGTCGCCGCGCCCGTACTGGGAGCGCTTGGGTTGACAATGCCGCTTGTTCGCTGCGTATCCAAAGATTGTGCAGAGTATCTGTCTGGCAAGACAGACTATGCGCAAAGGGTACGGGAGCGTGTGCGCACCAAGCTGTGCAAGATGCTTGATAGGGGCGACCAGGTATTGTTGATGACGCATGGCCTCGGTTGTATCGTTGCATACGAGGTGTTGTGGCAGCTGTCGCATGGGGCCGAATTCAAAGATCAGTACGGTGGAGCAAAAGTAGATACCTGGTTAACGCTCGGCGCGCCGTTGGGCGACACGCATATTCGCAAGCGATTATTGGGTGCCAAGCACGTTGTGGGCGAGCGATTTCCGACCAACGTCATTACGTGGCACAACGTGGCGGCTGAGGACGACTATATGTGTCACGACAATACTCTCGCCGATGACTTCAAAAAGATGATGAATCAACGCGTCGTGAGCGCGGTACACGATCATCATGTCTACAACCTTGCAGTGCGCTACGGCAAGTCCAATCCGCATAGCTCAGTTGGCTATTACATTCACCCACGAGTGGCGAAGATTGTCGCTGACTGGATGTTGGCCTCGGGTGTCGAGGAAGCGCCTAAATACACTTCTTGACGATCTCTCGATGGAGGCGCTTCGGCGTGTTGATCGTGTCGTAGAATTTTTTGATGAACGCCAGCATTAACTTGGCCGTCCCCTTGGTGAGCTCCTGCTGGCTGCGGACCAGTGCTTCAATGTCGTCGCGCTTGTCATTGAACAGCTTGAGCGTGGCAGGTAAATAGCCGTTATTCACGCAGCGGCCGCGATACAGCCGTACGCGAGTGGATCTTAGCTTGAAGCGTGGATTCGGTAACGCGTGCGGTGCGTTGACCAGGCCAGACTGGTCGAAATCGTATGGAATAGTGTAGTTCGGCCCGCCTTCCAGCGCGAAAATCGTCTGGTTATGGCAGCAGTCTTCGCCGGGCGCCGACTCGATCGGCGAGAAATCGGTGTTGCTGATGAAATACTGAAATACCGATGCGAGGTTCAAGTCGGGTCGGCGCAAATCCTGAATCATTGACTTTTCAATTTGCAGCGTCTTTGCATTTAGTCGCTTGCCAACTCTATCCTTGTGCTCGATAAAAATGGCGTAGCTCTGAACTTGTCGTTCTTCGTCGCTGTACGTGTAAGTGGCGCGTAACAAACGCACCCGATAACTCGCGTCGCTGAGCAAGTTGAAGATTCGATAGGCCAGGTACTCGGAAATGATCGCCTGCTCGTAGCGTGCTTGCTTGCGGCAATGCGTAACGACCTTCAACCGATCCTGCTTATCAAACAGTGAACCCTTGACTTCGGACTTCTTGAAGTTCAGCCGCAACGGTGGAAACTGACATACTTCTTTTGTACGGCGCAGTCGCCCGCGTGTACGCACGGCAACATCGAATTCAACGAGACTGCCGTCGTCCGCCGTGTAGCGAAACTTTCCGGCCACCTCCTCGTCATCTGGCCGCTCACTGGCGAGAAGACCGAAGGGTGCTTCAATTTCGACGTCAATAATCTCGTCGCTGGCGAATAACGGGTCCGGCTGACTGTTGTCCTGCGCCGACGCCGCAAACATTGGCAGGAACAAGACGATGGCGGTTGTAGTCCAACAGGAACGGAGCATGTAACCCTCGACGTCGCAGATAGTCAAAGACACCGGCAAGTCTAGCACAGCGACCTGATCAGACAGGCGGCCAAATTGCTGCGCCGCGGCGTTGTGATTACACTGCAGTTTCGAACAGATAAAGGACTCAGGCACTTTGAAGAGACTCTCATTCCAGTTGACGTTTTTGCTGTGTGTTTGTGTTTCTTTCGCCGCGGTAGCGAACGCCTCACAATGGCAGTTTGACAATATCGATCGTGTAGTTGCCATTAGTGACATTCACGGCGCGTATGGACCGATGGTCGCCACGTTGCAGAACGCCGGCGTTCTGGATGACGAACTGGCATGGTCAGGCGGCGGTACGCACCTGGTAATCGTCGGCGATATTCTCGATCGTGGTCCCAAATCACGCGCCGCCATGGATCTGTTGATGCGCGTCGAAGACGAGGCGGCAATCGTTGGTGGCAAGGTGCACGTGTTGATCGGAAACCACGAAGCGATGAATCTCGTCGGCGATCTTCGCTATGTCTCGAAAGCAGAGTATGCGGCATTTGCCGACGACGAACTCGCTGAGGATCGCGATATCTGGTTCGCAGCTTACGCTGCGGACAGGGGCGGAGCGGAACCGACTGAAGCGCTGCGCGCTGAATTTGATCGTTCCTACCCCATCGGCTTTTTCGCGCATCGGCGTGCGTTCTCTTCCAGTGGCAGGTATGGCCGCTGGCTGTCGCAGAAACCTGTGGTCGTCGTGATCAACGAGACCGCCTTTGTCCATGGCGGCGTGTCGCCGATGATCGGCCAAATCGGGCTTGACGGCGTCAACGGTCGGTTGCGGCAGGAACTGGTCGACTACCTGCGCAATCTTGAGGTCCTGTATGAGGCCGGCGTATTGTTACCGACTGATAACTTCTATGAACACCCCATGCTGCTCGAGAAGTATCTGGCGCCATTGACCACGGAAGCTCGTGTTATCGATGCCATGTCGGCCGTCAAGCGCCTCAATTTATCCAAAATTCATGCATCGGACGGGCCACTTTGGTATCGGGGAAATATCGCCTGCAACGAACTAGTGGAGGAGGACCGACTCGATGTTTCCTTGCGCGCGATCGGTGCGAAACGGGTTGTCATCGGTCATACGCCAACACTGGGACGGCGCATCATGCAGCGTTTCGATGGCCGTATATACGAGGTCGATACGGGAATGCTCAATGAGCACTATGCCGGCAGCGGCAACGCCCTCGTTATGGAGCAGGGCCGTATTTTCGTTATCAACCAGGATAGCGAAGAGTTGTTTTCGGTCGTTCCTCATCCGCGCAGGGTGGGCAGTCGTCAGGGCGGTTACCTTGATGCAGCAGACATCGAGCAACTGCTCGCGAGCGGCAACATCGCATCGACTCGCCAGGATGAAGCAGGACGGCAGCTGGTCACAGTAAGCAATGGTCTGCGAGGTGTCGAGGCAGTCTTTGCAAAACAATCAGCTCGCGGCTTCTACCCGGAGGTTGCCGCATACCGTCTTGATCGACTGCTCGAACTGGACATGGTGCCCGTCACCGCGATGCGTGAGCTCGACGGCGAGGCCGGCTCATTGCAGTTTCTTCCGTACGGCTCGATTGACGAGGTGCAGCGGGCCGAAAGCGGCAAGGGAAGCTCGGCAACGTGTCCGTTGGCAGATCAATGGGATGCGATGTTCGTATTCGATGCCCTGATCTACAACGATGGCCGTTTTGCTCAGAGCATCCGCTATAGTCAGGATAACTGGCAGTTGCTGCTTGTCGGGCACAACAGAGCGTTCGCGCGCAAGAAGGGCAGGCCAAAGTTCCTGCAGGGCAAAGAGCTCAACTTGACCAACGCCTGGAAAGACGCGCTAACAGCGCTTTCTGACGATGTCCTCGAGGATCAGTTTTCGGATGTGCTGGACAAGAAGCGCCGGCGTTCATTGGGCGCGCGCCGCAATGAATTGCTCGGCCTCTAGTTCAGAGCCGTATAATGCCGACGATCGACAGGCGATGCAGCGCGCTAATTCGGGGAAAATAATGGGACGGTTGACCACGCACATCCTGGATACGGCGAACGGCATCCCTGCCGCGAACGTCGACATGCGTCTCTATGCGCTTGGCGATGAGCGTCTCCTGACAGCATCGGTAAGCAGCAATAAGGACGGTCGTGCACCAGGTCCGCTTCTTGAAGGTGATGCGATGAAGGCTGGAACGTACGAGCTCGAATTCGACATAGGCGCCTATTTCAAGACACTTGGAATCGAGACGGGGCAGCCTGCTTTTCTCGACACTGTCGTTATTCGTTTCTCAGTTGCTGCAGATCAGCACTACCACATACCGCTGCTCGTTTCGCCCTGGAGTTACTCGACTTACAGGGGTAGCTGAGCGCCATGAGCGACCAGATCTCCGTACCCGACGAACAATCCGACAAGATTCGGTTTGTGCTCGATGGTGAGGTAATTGAAGTCGGCAACGTCGATCCTACTCGCACCGTGCTGCAATTCCTCCGCGAAGATATCTATCGAACCGGAACGAAAGAGGGCTGCGCCGAAGGTGACTGCGGTGCTTGCACGGTTGTGCTCGCCGAGCTTAATCGAGACGGTGACGATTTATCCCTTCGGGCGATCAACTCCTGCATACAGTTTCTGCCCACGCTTGATGGCAAAGAACTCATCACAGTTGAAAGCCTCGATGCGGGTGGCGAGCTGCACCCTGTACAAAAGGCGATGGTTGATTGCCATGCATCACAGTGTGGTTTTTGTACGCCTGGCTTCGTCATGTCGTTATTCGCCCTGTACAAGACCAATGCCAACCCGACACGGCAGGAAATCGACGATGCTCTGGCCGGGAACCTGTGTCGCTGCACGGGATATCGACCAATTGTAGATGCAGCCAAATCTGCACGGGACGTCGCAGCCGGTGATGACTGGTTGCGTCAACCGTTTGGCAGCCAGACGATTCCGGTTGAGCGCGTCGAGCGACTACAGGGCCTGCGGCGCGAAAAGAGCCTCCAGCTTGTCGGGCAGGACAAGTCCTTCTTTGCGCCGACCAGCAGCGACGAATTGTCCGAGATTCTGGCTGCACATCCTGACGCAACTGTACTGGCAGGCGGCACGGACATCGGGCTCTGGGTTACCAAACAACATCGTGAGCTGAGTACTATCGTGTACACCGGACACGTCGATGCACTTAATGCGCTCAGCGTGTCAGCGACCCACATCGAGATCGGCGCTGCGGTCACACTTAGCAACGCCATGGCGGTTATTGTCGAGTTGTACCCGGACCTCGATGAGTTATTCAGACGATTCGCTTCACCGCCGATACGCAACGCTGGAACTCTTGGCGGTAATATCGCCAACGGTTCGCCGATAGGCGATTCGATGCCCGCGCTAATGGTGGTCGGCACTTCCCTCGTGCTGCGCTCTGGCGTCGATACACGTGAGATACTACTCGACGATTTTTACATCGACTACCAGGTGAATAATCTGCAAACAGGCGAATTCATCGAGAGTATTCGAATTCCGTTGCCCGAAGATAACGTGGTGCTTCGCAGCCACAAGCTGTCCAAACGATTTGATCAGGATATTTCCGCGGTCTGCACGGCCTTTAAACTGAAACTGGAAGATGACAGAGTCAAATCGTTCCGTATGGCGTGTGGCGGAATGGCGGTGACCGTCCGGCGCGCTTTCAATTGCGAGGCGGAAATCGTGGGCCGGCGCTGGAACGATGAGACATTAGGCCGGGCAATAGATGCATTGAGGAAAGACTTCGTACCCATATCGGATATGCGGGCCTCGGCAGGCTACCGTCTGCAGGCCACACAAAACCTGTTGCGACGGTTCTATCTCGAAAGTCGCGGTGAATTCACAGAGACGGTGTACTCGTATGGCCGCCAGGGCTGACAAAATGACGCCTGAACGCTGCGCGGTCGGCCAGGCACTGCCGCACGACAGCGCTCACCTGCACGTAAGTGGCAGGGCGGCATATACAGATGACCTGCCCGAGCCGCGCGATCTTTTGCATGTCGCCGTAGGCATGAGCAGCGAAGCACACGCGAGAATCGGCGCAATTGACCTCGCCGCCGTGCTGGGTGCTGCCGGCGTGGTTGACGTTTGCCTGGCAGCAGATATACCTGGAGAAAATAATTGTGGCCCGATCATTGCTGACGAGCCAATTCTTGCTACGGATATCGTGGAATTCGCCGGGCAGGCGATGTTTGCTGTTGCGGCAGAAACCGTAGACCAGGCGCGCAAAGCCACGAAACTCGCAAATGTCACGTACGAGAATCTGGAGGCGATTCTCGATCCACTTGTGGCCGTCGAGAAAGGCAGCTTTGTGCTGCCGACAGAAACACTCGTGCGTGGTGAGCCAGGCGAAGCACTCGAAAAAGCGTCACATCGTCTGCGGCGCCGCCTGGATCTCGGGGGGCAGGACCAGTTCTACCTCGAGGGACACATCGCGATGGTTATCCCGCAGGAAGACGGAGGGCTGCTCGTCTACAGCTCAACGCAACATCCTGATGAAGTCCAGCACCTGGTTGCAGAAGCGACCGGTCGAGCGGCCAAAGACGTCGTCTGCATTTGTCGCCGCATGGGTGGAGCGTTTGGTGGCAAGGAAAGCCAGGCTGCGACCATCGCCTGCATAGCAGCGCTGATGGCGCACAAGACAGGGCGGTCGTGCAAATTGCGGCTGGATCGTGACGACGACATGATCATGACGGGTAAACGACATGACTTCGTTATCGACTACGACGTTGGCTTCGACGCAACCGGCCGGATACATGGTATTGATTTCATGTTTGCCTCGCGTTGTGGGTTCTCCGCTGACTTGTCAGGGCCAGTGAACGACCGCACGATGTTTCATTGCGACAACGCTTACTTTCTTGAAAACGTGCACATCAAGTCATATCGCTGCAAGACCAACACCGCGTCCGCCACAGCTTTTCGTGGTTTCGGTGGGCCACAGGGAATGTTCGCCATCGAGTATGCGATCGACGACATCGCGCGAACGCTGAAGCTGGATCCGCTTGAAGTGCGTAGGCGAAACTTCTACGGAGTTGGCGAACGCGGTGTGACGCAGTACGGCCAGGTTCTCGATGACAACATCATCAATGTAATTATCGATAAGCTTGAGGTGGATGCTGACTATCAAACGCGTCGGCAGGAAATTCACGAATTCAACGCTGAGAACGCCGTTTTGAAACGCGGTATCGCGATGACGCCGGTCAAGTTCGGGATTTCATTTACAGCGACTCACCTGAACCAGGCTGGCGCCCTGGTGCATGTCTACAAAGATGGCTCGGTGCACCTGAACCACGGCGGCACAGAAATGGGGCAAGGGTTATTCATCAAGGTTGCCCAGGTCGTCGCGGACGAACTTGGTGTCGGCGTCGACCGAATCCGCATCACGGCATCGGATACGAGCAAAGTGCCGAATGCATCTGCAACGGCCGCATCCAGCGGCTCCGACATGAACGGCAAAGCGGCACAGATCGCGGCCGCAAAAATTCGCGGTCGCCTGACAGAATTTGCCGCACGGCACTTCTCTGCGAACGAGGCTGCGGTCGATTTTCATGACGGCGTTGTGACGGTCGGCGAGAAAAGCCTGAGCTTTGCTGAATTGGTGCAACTGGCATGGTTGGACAGGGTCTCGTTGTCGGCGACAGGGTTCTACAAGACACCAAAAATTCACTATGACCGTGAAACTTTCAGCGGTCGCCCGTTCTTCTATTTCGCCTACGGCGCGGCGGTTTCGGAGGTTGTTGTCGATACCTTGACCGGGGAGCATAGGCTGCTCCGCGTTGACATCGTCCACGACTGCGGAGATTCGCTGAATCCCGCCGTCGACCTTGGCCAGGTCGAAGGTGCTTTCGTTCAGGGCGCTGGTTGGCTGACGTCGGAAGAGCTTTGCTGGAACGAGTCCGGTCAGTTGACGACGCATGCGCCATCGACCTACAAGATTCCGACCAGCTCGGACGTGCCGCAGGAATTCAATGTTGCTTTGCTCAGCAATTCCGCCAACCGTGAAGACACTATTTACCGCTCGAAGGCGGTCGGCGAACCGCCATTGATGCTCGGCATTTCGGTGTTCCATGCGATTCGTGACGCAATTGCAAGCTCGGACAAGCCGCTGCCGGATCTACAGGCGCCGGCGACGCCGGAAGCAGTCCTGAGCGCCATTGACGGTGGCCGTTCGTGAACGAGTGGATCGAAGAACTCTGCGACATTACGGCGGCCGGGGATCGGGTGGTGCTGGTAACTGTCGCTGGTAGTCGAGGATCGTCACCGCGCGAGGTAGGCGCGAAAATGATCGTTAGCAGTGACACGACAGTTGGCACGATAGGTGGAGGGCAACTCGAGTATCAATGCACGCGAATTGCGGTTGACCTGCTGGAGGCCGAAGAGCAAGCAACGCTGCGAAAATTCCCGCTTGGCGCTTCGATGGGTCAATGCTGTGGTGGTGTGGTCGACATTTTGTTCGAGCCTATCTCCAGTGGTTTACCTGGCTGGTTGCAGGTCATACGTGGTTTGCACGGACAGCGTGAGCCGGCGGCTATTGTGACCGCCATTGATTCTGCCGCTCAGAAGTTCGTTGTCACTACCGACAATCAGTTCGGTAGTGCCGGTGAAGAATTGCCAAGGGCAATTCAGGAATCGATACAAGAACGACTTGCACACGCTAGGGGCGCGTATCGCGTCGACGACTGGTTTGTTGAACCGATCGTCGGAAGTAACTTCAACATTGCGGTATTCGGTGCGGGCCATGTTGGATCCGCGGTCGTAGCGTCGTTATCGAGCCTGGACTGCAACATTCGCTGGATCGATAGTCGGCGCAATATCTTTCGCAACACGCCATCGAATGTGCGCAGCATAGAAAGCGCTGACCCAGCGTTGGAAGTAGCAGCTATGCCAGTCGATAGTTGCTATCTCGTCATGACCCACAGCCATGCTATCGATTTCGAAATTTGTGATCGGGTTCTGCGTCGCGGTGATGCGGCATATTGCGGCTTGATCGGGTCGGTGTCGAAGCGCCGCCGCTTCGAGAAACGCTACCGAGATCAGGGAATGCCACAGGCTGTCATAGACGAGCTTGTTTGCCCGATCGGCGTCGACGGCATCAGCGGCAAGAAGCCAGCGGAGATTGCCGTATCAGCCGCGGCCGAAGTGCTGCAGGCTTACGAGCGAGCGACGCTGCGCGGCAGTGCAGCGTATCCTGACAACGTTCTTCCCATCAGGCAGTAAGCATGGAAGCGTATTTTGTTGACTGGCTTAACCTGCTCGCGCGATGGGTGCATTTCATCACCGGTGTTGCGTGGATTGGTTCGTCATTCTATTTTGTGTGGCTCGACAACCACCTCGAGGCGCCGGCATTACCGGCCGACGACGAGAAAGGCGTGGGCGGTGAGCTTTGGTCTGTTCATGGCGGGGGCTTTTATCACGCGCAGAAATACCGGGTCGCACCCCAGGTCGTTCCAGGCACATTGCACTGGTTCAAGTGGGAAGCATATTCGACGTGGTTATCCGGCATGTTTCTGCTTGTCGTGGTTTATTGGTACGGCGCACAGGTTTATTTGATCGACCCCGCAGTTGCCGAGCTGTCACCGCTGCTTGCTGTCGGACTTGCAGCCGCATTCATCGTGGGTGGTTGGATCATCTACGATCTACTGTGCAAGTCGCGCCTGAGCAGCAACGAACAATTGTTTGCCGGCGTGTTGCTGGCGCTTGTGTCTTTGCTTGCGTGGGGTCTGTGCCAGTTATTTGGCGGCCGAGGCGCGTACATCCATTTCGGTGTCGTGCTCGGGACTATCATGGTGGCGAATGTGTTTTTCGTCATCATTCCTGGCCAGAGAAGAATGGTAGATGCTGCCGGGCGTGGTGAAACGCCAGACCAAGTGGACGGGATTCGGGCGAAGCAGCGTTCCGTCCACAACACCTATTTCACGCTGCCTGTCTTGTTCGTCATGACAAGCAATCATTTCGCGATGACCTTTAACCACGAATACAACTGGGTCATCCTGATCGCGATCGCATTGGTCGGCGCGTTGATTCGTATCTATTTCGTCGCTCGCCACAAAGGCAGGGCATCGCTACTGCCGCTCATCATAGCCACCGTGGTTCTTATGGGCGTTGCGGCAATGCTCGCTCCGCGAGCGGCCGGCCAATCCGGCGCAGTCGTCACATTCGACGATGTTCGCGCTGTGGTGCAGAATCGATGCATGCCTTGTCATTCAGAAACACCGACGCACCCAGCGTTTCCCGCGGCTCCGTCCGGCGTCGTTTTGGATACGGACGCACAAATCGTGACCGAAGCGCTGCGCATCCACCAACAGACTGTTTTGAATCGCTCCATGCCCATCGGCAACCTGACGGGCATCAGTGAAGAAGAGCGCAACATCATTGGCCGCTGGTATCAGTCGCTTGGAGAGCGCTAGTGGCTGACGGCGCCTATCCAAGAGATCTGCACGGCTACGGCCGACAAGTTCCAGACGCCCAGTGGCCGAATGGCGCGCGCGTCGCAGTGCAGTTCGTCATCAACTACGAGGAAGGTGCCGAGAATTGCGTGCTGCATGGCGACTCAGCATCGGAGGCATTCTTGTCTGAAATCGTGGCGGCAGAACCGATTCATAACCAACGTCATATGAATATGGAGTCGCTCTATGAGTACGGCGCCAGGGCCGGGTTCTGGCGCTTGCACAGACTTTTTACGGGCGCGGGTCTCCCAGTCACGGTATTTGGCGTCGCCATGGCGCTTGAGCGCAATCCTGGTGTTGTGGTGGCAATGCAGGAAGCCGAGTGGGAAATCGCGAGCCACGGTTATCGCTGGATCGATTACCAAAATGTCGCCACAGACACTGAACGCGAGCACCTGGCAAAAGCCATTGAAATTCACACGCACGTAACAGGCGAGCGACCGTTGGGCTGGTACCTGGGCCGTTGCAGTCCGCAAAGCCACCGCCTCGTGGCCGAGGAGGGTGGTTTCGTTTACAACGCCGATTGCTACGCCGACGATTTACCGTACTGGGACTATGCGCAGGCAACACCGCAACTGATGGTGCCCTATACCCTCGACGCCAACGATATGCGATTCACAACTGCCCAGGGCTTTAACTCGGGGCAGCAGTTCTTCGACTACCTGAAGGATTCATTCGATGTGTTGTATGCGGAAGGGTCGCGCATGATGTCGGTTGGTTTGCATTGCCGCATCGCGGGCCATCCCGGGCGTGCAGCGGCCGTGGCGCGATTCATTGACTACGTTGCTGGTCAGGACGATGTCTGGGTCGCGCGCCGCATTGATATCGCGAATCACTGGCGCAAACATTTTCCGGCGGAATCTCGATGAAGCTGGAATACAGTGATTTTGTTAATCGTTTCGCTGCGATCTACGAGCATTCAGCCTGGGTCGCAGAAGAGGCTGCGTCGGTTAGCACTGAAATCGATGACATCGAGAGGCTCGCGGAGCTAATGGCTGATTGCGTTGATAATGCATCGACGTCTACACAACTCGAGTTGATTCGCGCACACCCCGATCTCGCGGGCAAGGCTCAGGTGGCCGGAGAGCTAACCGAAGAGTCGACGAGCGAGCAAGCCAGTGCCGGACTGGATCATTGCTCAGTCGAGGAATACGAACGATTCCAGGCACTTAACACGGCTTATCACGAGAAATTCGGTTTCCCGTTTGTCATGGCCGTCAAAAACAGCGGACGCGAAGAAATTCTTGGCGCGTTCTCTGAGCGGCTTGAGAATGACCCGGCAACGGAATTCGAAACCGCGCTAGCCGAGATCCATAAAATTGCCCGCTTACGCCTGCGATCGATGGAGTTCGGCTGATGTCGGGCGAGCGGCAACCGTTCCACAAATGGATTCGACTCGAGCAACCGCGGTTGGGGACACGTGTGACGTTTGCAACGGATGAATTTTTCGCCGCAAAAGAGCGCTTGATCGAGCCACACGAGCCGGTATTTATCGATGATAAATACGACGATCACGGCAAGTGGATGGACGGCTGGGAAAGTCGCCGCAAGCGCGCTCCGGGCCATGACTCCTGTGTCGTGAAACTCGGCTTGCCCGGAGTCATTCGCGGCTTCGATATAGATACACGATTTTTCACGGGTAACTATCCTCCCGAAGCTTCGATTGACGCGTGTGTAAGCGACCGCGATGTACCAGAAGATGGCTGGGTTGAGCTTTTGCCCAAAACGTCACTGCAGGGAGACGACCACAACTACATTGCTGTCGATAACGATCAGGCCTGGACGCACCTGCGCTTGAATATCTATCCTGACGGCGGCATTGCCCGCTTACGGATTTACGGCGAGATTCGACCGTCGTTCTCGTCTGTCACTGCTGCTATTGATCTCGTCGCGCTAGAAAATGGCGGTCGCGCCATTGCCTGCAGCGACGAACACTACGGCAGCATGCATAACCTGAATGTGGCCGGTCGCGGCGTGAATATGGGTGATGGTTGGGAAACCGCACGACGGCGTGGCCCCGGCAACGACTGGGTAATCCTCGCGCTGGGCCATGCCGGAGAAATTGAGAAGATCGAAGTCGATACCGCACACTTTAAAGGCAATTACCCGGACAGGGTCGCGATAGAAGCGGCGATGTTTGTCAGCGATGCAGAGGCTGTCGCAGAAAATGCTGCCTGGCAGTCGTTGCTTGCGGAAACCACACTCACAATGGACAAGCAGCACTTTTTCGAGAGTGAACTCGAAACCATTGGCGCCGTTAGCCACGTGCGCGTATCGATTTACCCGGACGGTGGCATCAGTCGCCTGCGTCTTCATGGTCGACTTGCTGGTGAGAAATAGACGATGACCATTACGCTGAAACCGGAGCCACTCAGCAGCGAACGATTCGCGCTTTATGGCGATGTCATTGAGACTTCGATCGATCGTACGGCGGCGATGAACGCGGAACGATTTCAAAGATTTGATGATTTGTGCAATGTCGACATGAAAGATGATGGCAGGGTCGCGATAAGCATAGCCCGTTGCCGCGTCGCGACGTCCTTGCCGCTACGTATCGATATGGTCGAGCGTCACCCGCTCGGCAGCCAGGCGTTCGTTCCCCTGACGCCGTGTCGCATGGTGGTGGTCGTCGCGCCGCCCGAAGAGGGTGTGGACGCATCGGACTTACGAGCATTCGTGACCAATGGACGCCAGGGCATTAACTATCATCGCGGCACCTGGCATATGCCACTCATTGCGTTTGATGCGGGTCGGGAGTTCCTGATTATCGATCGCGCTGCCGATAGTCCGAACTGTGACACCCATGATCTCGATGAGCCTGTCATGTTGCTTGAGGGCTAGCGATGCAGCGAGCGTTTCGAGCATCGATTTTTCATTGCCTCGCTGATCCGGGCGAAAAGGCGTCGTCGGCGGCGGTCGAGTTCTTCGAGGATGGTGTGCTCGTCGTAGAAGACGGTGTTGTTGCACAACTTGGTCGAGCAGAAAAAATATTGCCGACATTGGCTCCGGCGGCGACCGTCGAAGACCTGAGCGGCAATTTGATACTGCCCGGTTTCATTGACTGCCACGTACATTTTTCACAGCTCGACATTATTGCATCGTATGGGGAACAGCTGCTCGACTGGCTGAACCGGTATGCCTACCCGGAAGAGGCGCGGTTCTCGGACAAGAGACACGCAGATGAAGTTGCGGACGTGTTCGTCGATGAGCTTTTGCGTAACGGTACAACTACGGCGCTGGTGTTTGCGACGGTTTTTCCTCAGTCTGTCGATGCGATCTTCGAGGCAGCCGCAGCGCGAAACATGAGGCTTGTTGCAGGCAAGGTCCTGATGGACATTAATTGTCCCGACGAGCTTCGTGACGATCCGGCTTCCGCTTATAGCGATAGCAAGGCATTGATTGAGCGGTGGCACGGCAAAGGGCGGCTCGGCTACGCAATAACGCCACGGTTCGCACTGACCTCAAGCGAGGATCAGCTCGCTGCGGCGGGGCGTCTTGCCGCCGAGTACCCGGATACCTGGGTGCACACGCATCTCGCGGAAAACACCGCGGAGGTTGAAGCGATCGCGAGGCAGTTTCCGTGGAGCCGCAGCTACCTGGATGTGTATGACCATTTCGGATTGCTACGCGAGCGCTCGATATTTGCGCATTGCTTACACCTCGATGCAGCTGATCGCGCCCTGATGGCCGAGAAGGGAGGTGCCGGAGCATTCTGCCCGACATCGAACCTGTTTCTCGGTAGCGGCTTGTTCGATCTGGAATCGATGCGCGATACCGGTGTAGGCGTCGGGCTTGCAACCGATGTGGGTGGTGGTACGAGCCTGTCGATGCTCAGGACAATGAGCGAGGCTTATAAGGTTCTGCACTTGCAGAACCAATCCCTTCCGGCGAGTCGGGCCTTGTACCTGGCAACACTCGGTGCGGCGCAGGCAATCGGTCTCGATGATTGCATCGGCAATCTCGAGGTGGGCAAAGAAGCCGATTTTATTGTGCTCAATGCTGATAGATCGAGTACAACATCGCGCCGGGCCGCGGCAACGTCGTCGATTGATGAATTACTTTTCTCGCTTATTTTTCTCGGCGACGATCGCAATATTTCGGCGACGTATCTGCAGGGCAGACGTGCCGGCCGAAACGCACCCAACAGTCAATCAACCGACTAGCGGTTCCAGGCGATCGATGATCGAGCCCAGTTCGGGCCGGCTCGTGCGCAATTCGTCAATCGACATGCCCGTCAATTCGTACGGCAAGGCAAGCCAATCTGATGTTTCGTGGACGAAGTAGTCCGGAACACGCTTTGATTTCTCACCGGGGCGGTACCAGACCGTCGCGATACGAATGTCCTGCGGCAGGTTACGTCGCGTCTTTCTGGCCAGCTGCTCGATAACGGCATTGACGCTGGAGCCCGTGCTGTAGACATCATCCACGATGAGCAGCGAATGATGGGCGCACAAATTCTCGAGCAGGTATTGCAGGCCATGCACGCGGATAGATTCCGCCTTGCTGATCATTTCGCTGTAACTTGGCGCGCCGCGATACGACGTCCGGATAGCGATGTGGTCAGTCTTGATGCCGAGAAACTCGAGGCCTTCCTGAACGGCGATACCGACGGCGCTACCACCGCGCCAAAGCCCAACCAAGAAGTCTGGGCGAAAGCCGGCCGCCGCGATGTTAGCGGCAAGCCTGAAGGAGTCTTCCAGGAGATCATTTGCTGCAACGATCTTCTTGTTCATAGTTTTTGTCGGCCCCAGGTGCTGTACAATCAAGGCGAAACATTATCACGCCAGAATAACAATGAGCAAAGTCGTACTATCAGCGCAGGATTTGCTCGAGGATTCATTCCGCCTCGGGCTCGATATCCTGGAAAGCGGATTCAAACCCACGATGATCATCGCCATTTGGCGTGGCGGGACGCCGGTGGGCATGGCCGTGCAAGAGATTCTTGCCTATTGCGGGGTCGAGGCTGATCACATTGCTATCAGAACCTCCTCCTACGTTGGCGTCGACCAGCGCGGATCGGTCGCGGTGCATGGGCTCAACTACATCATCAAGAAAATCTGTCACGACGATCGCGTACTCATCGTCGACGATGTTTTCGATACCGGCAACACGATCGTTGCTGTCATTGAAGAACTGACCAAACGGGCGCGCGGCAATACACCCGAGGACATGCGGGTCGCTGTGCCCTGGTTTAAGCCAAGCCGAAACGAAACGGATATCGTGCCAGACTATTTCCTGAGGGAAACGGCGGAGTGGCTGGTATTTCCTCACGAACTCGACGCATTATCTCCTGAAGAGTTGCGTCAACACCGTTCTGAGGTCGCGGACATTATCGATGGTGCCAAGGCGCATGCCGCGAAAACCCTTGCTGGCACGCTGGTTTAGATCGACATTGAGCTAGAACAGCAGCCTTAGTTTGCCCGTTGCCGGAGTGCGCAGGTTATGCGCAAACAGCGAATACTGAATACCGATTCGCCGGCCTTTGAGATCTGACCCTACGCAAAGTCGAAGCGGTGTCTTGAAAACGTCAATCGGCTCCCCGGGCCGAACGTCACCGAGTTTGACCGATACGTTGATCGCGTTGTCTCGTACAGTTACTGCCGGATAGTCGGCATGCTCTGCCGGCGTGCGGTCGACGAAACGGTCATTACGATACAGCTTTGGCAGCTGGCTCGCGACATGGATTGAGTCGTGGTTTGGCAAGGCGAAGGTTAAGGATGCATCGTTCAGGTCTTCCTCTCCCTGATTGAGCACGACAAGCTGCAGGTCGCAGCCATTCTCGGTGAAAAGAAAGTGTTGATCATGCTGGAGATAACGACGCGCGATCTGCTGCATTTCCTTTCGGATATCGTCTGTCGAACGCTCTTCGTATGGCCTGTCTGTGCCAAACAGGCGCGCGTGGGTAAGCCGGGCGACTATGGTATTGGGCGTCGTGGCATGAACCTTGCTTTTTGCTTGAATCAATTCGTAGAGTTTGGAGCTGGCAATCGAAGAGGGCAGTTGCGACAGGCTGCAGGTCGGTAGTTTCTGGTCCTTGTGAATGATGTCACCTGGAAAACCAATTTCGATATTCGCGGCCGATACTGAGTCGTGGAATTTTTTCTCAAACAGGCTTTGTAGTTGGCGTCGTCCCAGCTTGAACGCCGAGTCGTTAAGGCGTGCGTATGCGTCACCGCGGCGTAAGGCTTCCGAGAAGTCGATTCGCATCATGTACGGCCGATCCTGGCAATCGCCTATCTCAAAAACGCCCAGGCGCTCGCCCTCTACGGTGACGGGCTGATAACGGATTCAGATTGGCGGCTCGATGTGTTCATTGGCGAGGGGCAGGTATGCCGGAGTCCCTGAGAAGTCGTCTCGGTCTACTCCGAACAATCGCTTGCGGCCACGCGCATCGAAGTCGGCGCCAGTTACGATGTATCGAGGGCCCTCTACTGCAGCGTTCGCCATTGCCAGAACGTCGCGCAGGAAGCTCTGTACGCCGTTCTTGCCATACGCGTTCTTGCGAAATTGTACGGCGGTGGTCGGTGTCGCTGATTGGACTAGGCGAGCCAGATGTTTCATAACTTGTTTACTATGAACGATTATGTTGAAGAGAAGCCGGAACTGGTCGGCATTTCTGGTCAGGCGCAGGCGTGACAGAATGGCCCTTTTTATGCGTCTGATTCCAATAATGGTGCCCAAATGAACCCGCTGGGTAAGCTTGATGTGTGCGCTCCGCGACTCAGTGATGCTGAGGTGGCGCGGTTACTCAGGACGGACTACGGTCTGGATGGACGATTGCGGCCGCTGCTCAGCGAGCGTGACCAGAATTTTTGCCTGGCGGCCAGTGATGGCCAGAGCTACGTCGTCAAGATCGCCGGCGCTGCCGAGGACCAGAAAGCCGCCGATTTTCAAATTCTGGGGCTATTGCATCTTGAGGCGCGCGAGTGCAGGGCCACGGTGCCGAAGATTCGCCGAACGCGAGGTGGCGCCTCATCGACAACGATTCTGCACGGTGAAACAAGGCATGTTGTTCGAGTTGTCAGCTATTTGCCCGGCCGCCTGCTCGCCGACGTGTCTCCGACGCTTTCGTTGATGCGCTCCATCGGGCGATCTCTTGCGTATCTGGATATCGCACTCAGCGACTTCGAATGCGATGGCGATCAACAGCCGCTGCTTTGGGACATGCAGCGCGCTGCAAACCTGCTTCCCTTGACGACGCACATTCCGGATGGGGTACTGCGCCAGGTGGTGCTGGACTGTTTCGACGACTTCCAGCGGGTCGCTGAGCCGCAGTTCGCCGCCTTGCGGCATCAGGTTATTCACAATGACGTGAATCCTGGCAACGTGCTCGTGGAGGAAAATGACTCGGGGTCGGTGGCGGGCATCATCGACTTCGGGGACATGTTACGCGCCCCGTTGGTGGTCGAACTCGCTATAGCCGCCTCGTACCTGCGCTGCGATGATGCGGACGCATTGGCATACATCGCGGCGTTTATTGCCGCTTATGACCGGATTTCGCCACTTGAAGATGTCGAAATCGATCTGCTCTACCACCTGTTGCGGACGCGCCTGGCAACGACACTGACGATGCTGTACTGGCGCCTGGCAGTAAAAGGCAATGACGATAACTATGCACAGGAATCGCTGCACAGCGAAAGTGGTGCAGAACGTTTTCTGGCCCGGATCAACGCGATAACGCCGCAGGCGCTTTCGGATCGACTGCGGCAGGAATGTGGCCGTTGATCTATCGATGGACCGTCGGCTCGTCGAAAGCACTACAAAACCCCAAAAAGAACCATAAAAACAATTACCTATCGTGCATGTGAGCGCGCGAAAAAGACCCAAAAGTCTCTGTTATGAGAAAAATCGACCACCCGTGGCGATTTGCGGACTAAAAAGCTGTGGAACAGTTCCGCGAAAATGGCCGCTTGGCCGCTTACCATAACAAAGTCTTTCGTACGCTCGGGTAAGGGAAAAGTGACCTTCGAAATCGGCTTGTCAGTCATCCTGATGTTCAGCGCCGCGTGCTATCTCGCGCTGGGGCTGCGCCTTGTTTTGGCGAAGCGAGAAGCCGGTACGGTGCCGATGGGCTTGCTATTCGTTGTTATTAGCTTCTGGGTGGTTGGCGGCGCGATCGAGCTAATGTCGACAACATTCTATGTTTTCTCGGTCGGTCGCACCTGCCACTTCGTTGGTACGGCGCTCCTCCCAATTGTGGCCTATTTCAGTTTCCGTGAGTACACAGGCCGCAGGTCATCGATTCACCGCGTCGTCATGATGCTGATCATTCCCATCGTGTCGATCGCGTTTGCGGCGACCAACTATTTTCACGAATTCATGTGGTATGTGCCTATCGCTAATGCGGCGGGCGATTTTCTGACGCGCCCGGCGGAGTGGGGTCGGTGGTTCCTGTTCATTCACGCGCCCTACAGCTACGCTGTAATCGGTGCTGCAATATTAACCCTGATGACGCACAGTTCGGCAGTTTCCAGGGCGCATCGTCGCGGTGTACTCCTTCTGGCTGCCGCTTGTGTTGCGCCGCTCTCCGCTACCTTAGCCTACGATCTGGGCTTTGGCTCGAATACGATTTCGTTTGTGCCTATCGTGCTCACGGTTATGCTGCCTATTTACGCCTGGTTGATTCTTGGCGAGCAAATCATCGAGTTTACTCCACTCGCCTATGAAACCGTTTTTCAGCATATGCGGGATCCAGTTGTTGTAGTGGATGAGCAAGGTCGGATTATTGGACTTAATCGCGGTGCTGAGGCGCTGCTCGACGTCTCTGAAACGTCTGCACTTATGGAGCCACTGAGCGTCGTATTAGGCGGTGAATCTCCGGAGATTTTCGAGGCGCTGGACAGCGGTGAACCGCGAAACATGCTGACGGCAACCGGTCGATATTTGCACGTGCAGGTGTCAGATATGGCGTCCACCCGAGCAACCTCATCTGATGGCAAGGTTCTGATGTTCCGTGATGTCAGCGATGTAGAGAAAGCCCAGGCCGAAGTCCGCGCCAGCGAGGCGCTGCTACGGACGCTTATTGACCACTCGGTGAATGGCATCGTTCGCCTTCGCTGGACGCAGAATGAAAAAGAGGGCGAGGCGAAGTTGCGCTGTGTATTTGCTAATACAGCCGCCGCGCGCTTCCTGCACATGGAAACTGATGATCTGCTCGACTGCAGCGGCGAGCAAATTTTGAGAATCGCCACGAATGCGATGGATGCTGATCGGGCAAAGGCCGTTGTTGGTGATTTCAGCAAAGCGATCCAGGCTAATGAAAGTGTCGACATAGAGACCCAACATCAGTCGAATGGCGCGGTGAGGTGGCTGCGAATGATCTGCCAGCCCTTTGGCACAGACATCGCACTCACGTTTGTCGATGTTACGGACGGCAAGGCCGAAGTTGATCAAATGGAATCGATCGCGCTGTCGGATCCGCTAACCGGAGTTCTGAACCGTCGTGGCTTCGAGCGTAAGGCATCACAGCGCCTGACAGAGAGCGCCGACGATGCATCCGGAGCACTGCTTTTCATTGACCTCAACGATTTCAAGACAATTAACGACAACTATGGGCACGAAGTTGGAGACCAAATGCTGACAATCGCTGCCGCGCGCCTGAGGAAAAGCCTGCGGTCCTGCGACGTTATTGGTCGCCCTGGCGGTGACGAATTCGTTGCTCTGGTGCCGGATGTCACGGGTGAAATCGCCGAGCAGCTGGCGAGGCGCCTGACGGCGACACTCGAAAAGCCGTACCTCATCGGCAAAGACGAGCTGAACTGCGCGTCAAGTATCGGACTGGCACTTTACCCGGATAACGCCAATACATTGACCGGATTGTTGCGCGAAGCGGATCAGGCCATGTATCGAGCCAAGGATCGTTGTCGCGGTGTGACGGAAGTTGGCACTTGCGACCTTCTTGAGAAAGCCATGTAATATTCCGCTACCTGCACGGGTCAGTTTCACCGACACGATTAAGGAGCGCGATACAGATGTCTATTTTCGCAACTGTGCAATTCAATGACCGAGCCACGGTAATCAGCTTGCTGTCGACAGTATTGGTGCTGAGTCTGCTATGCAGCATGTCGGTACAGTACGGGCATGCCGATACGCCTGTTGCCACGACTGCCGAAGAGATTCAACCCCTGGTTGCTGGAGATGTCGCGCCACGATTTGCGGTTGAAACGGTTGACCATGAACCATTCGTGTTTGAACCGCGAAAACTGGATCGGCCGGCCTTGCTCATATCTTTTCGCGGCGGCTGGTGTCCTTATTGCAACATGCACCTGTCAGAGCTTCGACACGTCATCGGTGACATCGACGCGCTGGGCGTGGACGTCCTGTTCCTTAGCGGTGATCGCCCGGAATTGCTCTACCGGAGCCTGAATGAAGAGACGCAACAAGACATCGCTGGTCTCGATTATCAGCTCCTTTCCGATGCTGATGCTCAGGCCGCCATTGCGTTTGGCATTGCGTTCAAGGCGCCACAAAAAGCGATCGACAGGCGCGTCGAGAAAGGCGACGACATCACGGATTCGTCGATGGCAGTACACGGAGTGCTACCGGTGCCATCGGTGTTCGCAGTGGATAAAGACGGAAAAATCGCGTTTGCCTATTCGAATGCGGACTACAAAGAACGGCTTCCCGCTGACCAACTCCTGGCCGTTGCCAAAGGCATGGTGGCCGCTCAATAGTTGTAAGTCCCCGGTAATGGTACGCTTCGCGCTTGATCCAATGAGAGAGCGTGGAGACACCTATGGTAACGGCAATCGTCATGATAAAGGCTGAGACCAGCCGAATTCCCGAGCTGGCCAACCAGATCACGGAGATGGATGGCGTTCAGGAAGTTTTTTCTGTCGCCGGTCGCGTTGACCTGATCGCGATAGTGAAGGTTGCTCGCAACGACGATCTCGCTGACGTCATCAGTGACAGAATGCGCCACCTCGAGGGCATCGTCGAGACTGAGACGATGATTGCATTTCGCGCCTATTCCAAAAAAGAACTCGATGCAGGTTTCGAACTCGGACTCGACTAGAGATTAAATGATGAACGAATCCAGTCGCGGCAATCCCATTGCGCGGATCGTCAAAGCGGCGACCAAGGTCGAGCCCCATGAGTTGGCCGCAACGCTGTTGTCGTTCTTTTTTGTATTCATCCTGATGACCGCGTACTTCATCATGCGTCCGGTTCGCGATGCGATGGCGAGCGACTGGACTGATGTTGAGGTCAGCCTGCTTTGGACGACGACCTTCTTTCTCAGCGTTATTGCCGTAAGTGTCTATGGTGCCGCCATATCGTTCGTTCGCTTTCGATTCCTGGTGCCGGGCGTCTATTCTTTTTTCGCGCTGTCGTTCTTCGTCTTCTACGCGGGTTCGACTTTTTTCGCTGACCCGGATCTGGTCGACAAGGGTTTTTATGTCTGGCTCAGCGTATTTAGCCTGTTTCACTTGTCGGTGTTCTGGAGCTTCATGTCAGACCTGTTCAGCAAAGAGCAGGCACCCAGGCTATTCGGGTTTATTGCGACCGGCGCGAGCGTGGGGGCGATAGTCGGGCCTCTATTGACAGCACAATTAGTAGAACATGTTGGCACTGACAACATGATGCTCATCTCGGCATCGATGTTGTTAATTCCGATTCCAATTATTCTGGTCCTTAAAAGGCTTAAGCGAACGGTTCTGGGCAATGAAGATGTCCGCGTGGACCTCAGTGCGCAGCAAGCCATGGGGCGAAATCCGTTGGCCGGCTTTTCGATCTTCCTGAAGAGTCCTTACCTGTTGGGGATCGGCCTGTTCATTCTTCTCTATGTTGCCATTGGCTCATTCGTATACTTTGAATTGAAGAATTTGCTCGAGGTTTTTACGCGTGACGAACGCACCCAGATTTGGGCGTATATCGATTTCGCGGTGAATACGCTGGCCATTCTCACGGCCATGTTTATCACGAGCCGAATCACGACGCGATTTGGCATGGCAACGACACTCGCGTTGGTTCCGGCGTTGATGGCAATCGGTATGCTCGTAATCGCACTGTCGCCGGTCGTTGCTGTTGTTGCCGGATTGCAAGTTGCCAGACGTGCGGGCAACTACGCTATTACCCGACCAGGGCGGGAAATGCTATTCACAATCGTAGACAGGGAAACCCGGTTCAAAGCGAAGCCGGTCGTTGATATCGTGTTGTACCGTGGTGGTGATATGGTCACAGCATGGGCGTTTACTTTGCTGACGAGTGTCGCCGGTCTGGGTCTCGGCGCGGTCGCAGCAATCGGTGCCGTTATCGCAGGCATCTGGTCGTTTGTTGGCATGTACCTTGGCCGGAGGTTTGACGCAGCTTCGGCGGAGCACGGCTCCGAGCCAGGGTGAAGACTAAGGAGACTGATGTGCACGACACAAAAATCGAATACAGTTCTGCGGCTAAATGGTTGCACTGGTCAGTCGCGATCGGCATCTTCGTGTTGCTCTGGCTGGGCTTGCAACAGGCCGGTATGGAGCGCGGGCCGGAGAAGTTGGAATTGCGGGCACTCCACGCGTCAGTTGCCCTCATCGTACTCGCGTTAATGGCTGTACGGCTGGTTTGGCGTTTTCTTAACGGCGTGCCGGCGCATCCTGACGGTATACCCGGATGGCAGCGCGCGGCCTCGACGCTGGTTCATTGGGGGCTCTACATTTCAGTTTTTGTACAGCTTATCTCGGGTTCAATGACGGTTGCGACCGGTGGCAATGCGTTGCCGTTTTTCGGCTTGTTTTCTGTTGCACTACCGATTGTCGAAAATGATGAGTCACATGAGTTTTGGGAGGAAATCCACGAATTCTCCTGGGTGATCATCGCAGTTCTGCTAATCGTGCATGTGCTCGCAGCGCTGTATAACCATTTCGTACTGAAGAATAATGTATTGCGGCGCATTACAATCGGTGTTCGCAAGGGCTCTTGAAAGGGCAATGAAAAAACCGGCACCGAGCTTCGAGAGTAACGACCTGCGTGAATTTGGCGAGGTGCTGCGCGGGCGGCGGACGATCAACCTGTTTTTGCAAACGCCGGTGCCGGAAAAACTCATTCGTGATGCGATCGAAGTCGCAACCTGGGCGCCCAATCACCACGTAACAGAACCCTGGGCGTTTTATGTGCTTGGCAAGCAAACGAAAACGATATGTCTGGACCTCATACGGGACATCGTCACAGCAAAAAAGGACGCGCAAGCAGCCGATTTCAAAGCGAAGAGCTGGTCCGAAAAGCCGGGATGGTTAGTTGTAAGCTGCCGCAGGTCGAAAGAGCCGACACTGCAGCAAGAGGATCTCGCAGCGTGCAGCGCCGCTGTGCAGAACCTGATGCTGTATCTGTGGAAAGCCGGTGTCGGCTCAAAGTGGACTACTGGCGACATCACACGCGACTCGCGTTTCCTGGATATCGTTGGTATTGATGCAGACCACGAGCTTGTTGTCGGCCTGATCTGCTACGGCTACCCAAAAGTCACACCGGATCAGGTCCGCAAGCCCGCGACAGATGTGCTGACGGAACTCCCCTAGGCAAATTCCCCTGGCCCTGGTTTTCAGTCCCGCGCGAGTTCGTCCGGGTGGTGCATGAAGGGTCCGGGTGCGATCAATGGTTTGAGCAAAAAAACCGCGATCGTAATAGCGGATACGGTGGCGATGATGACAACGCTGTGGCGAACACTGCCGTCATATATCAATGCACCGGCAATCGCGCCAATGGCCCCCAGGATGTTTTGCAGCGTACCGATAATCGATGAGGCCACACCGGCGATTCGGGGCAGCGGGTCAAGCGCGACAACCAGGGAATTCGGCATGAGGATGGCGACCGTAAACATGAAGATGCAGATGTTCATCCATAGCCACCAGAACGGGGCGCTATCGAGCCAGGCAATTACAAGCAATTGCGTACCGCTGATTGCGATGAGCACAACAGCGATAGTGAGTAACTGCATCATGTCGAATCGGGCAACCAGAATACGATTGACCGCAGCACCGGAAAGTATCGATAGTCCGGCGGTCGCGAACACCAAGCCGAACGCCTGTATCGAGAATCCGTAGATTTCGACGACAAGTGCGGCAGATACAGTAATTATCGACATGAACCCTGCAGGTGGGAGGATGATCAACAGCAGCCCAAAGATGCTCTGCCGGTGGGAAAAGAATTCGGCGAAGCTGGAGATCAACTGGCGCACGGGGTGTTGTCCGGTGGTCGGTGTGTGAGTCTCGAAAAGGTTACTGCGAATTGCGAGCAGTATCGCGAAGCCACACGCGGCGATGAGGGTAAACGGAGTGCGCCAACCCCATTGCGCAACGAGCAATGCGCCGATGCTTGGCGCGATGACAGGTGCCGCTGTAAAGATCATCATCATTAACGACATCAGGCGTGCCGCTTCTTTGCCACTTGCAACGTCCCTGACGATTGCGCGGGATACAACGAGCGCAGATGCGGCACCGAATCCCTGCAGAAAACGAGCGCCAAGTAAGACTTCGATATCATTCGCGTTAGCGGCTATTGTCGCGGCTATTGCGAACAGCGACATGCCAACATACAGGACAGGCATGCGGCCAAGACGATCGGCAAACAGCCCGGCTGGAATCTGGCCGAAGGCCATGCCCGCCATGAATATACCGACGATTTGCTGGCTGCGCTGCAGGTTGGTTGCGAGGGCTTCAACCATTGCCGGTATGGCAGGGAGGCTGAGGTCAACTGTCAGCGCGGCCAGGCCCGTCAGCAGGCCGAGCGTAACGACGAAGCTTCGCTTATGGTGGGGGGCGGGGGGGCTCACGATCAGGTCAGACTGACATCCCGACCTGCTATTAACAAGCCCGCCAGCGAGGGGCTGCCGAGCCAGTAGCTAAGATCCCTCGGATGTCCGATGTCCCAAATCGCGAGGTCAGCGCGTTTGCCGGTCTCGAGTGTACCGCGATCTTCGCCGAGGCCGAGCGCGACGGCCGCCTCACGCGTTGCGCCCGCAAGGCACTCCTGCGGCGTGAGTTTGAACAGTCGGCTTGCAAGCGCCATGGCCTCGCGCACTGAGCAAAGCGGTGATGTGCCGGGATTACAATCGGTAGCAATTGCGATAGGCACGCTTCGT
The DNA here is from genome assembly GCA_029863705.1 of Gammaproteobacteria bacterium. Lineage (GTDB taxonomy): Bacteria > Pseudomonadota > Gammaproteobacteria > Steroidobacterales > Woeseiaceae > UBA1847. The sequence continues at coordinate 7,259 of JAOTUU010000012.1, read as the reverse complement.
TGGCGTAATTCATCAACAGGCGGCTGTTGTGTTTCGTTCAGGGTTAGAAAGGCGCCAGGCAAGAGCACGGCAACGGTTCCGGCATTTGCCATCGCTGCCACACCGGACGACCGCGCGTACTCGAGATGGTCGGCTGAGAGTGCGCCAAACCTCGCTGCCAAAGATGCGCCGCCGCTATCGCTGAGTTGGTCGGCGTGCAATTTCACCGGAATCCCGAATGACTGTGCGCAGCTAAAAACTTTCGCGACCTGGTCGACGTTGAACGCGATTGTTTCGCAGTAAGCGTCGACTGCGTCGGCGAGTTTTCTTTCTGCGACCAGTGGCAGCAGCTCGTCGCAGATGAGGTCGATGTAAGCATCTGCATCGCCAATAAATTCTGGCGGAACAGTGTGGGCAGCGAGCAGGGTGGTGCGGACCGTCAAACTCGATGACGTTCCGATTCGGCGTGCGACCTCGAGCATCTTGATCTCGTTATCGATATCGAGCCCGTAACCGGATTTGATCTCGACGGTCGCAACACCGTCGGCTTCGAGCATTCGCACGCGCCGCATCGCTGATTCGAATAACGCATCAGGCGTTGCCTCGCGAGTAGCCTTGCGCGTCGAAAGAATGCCGCCGCCGGAGCGGGCAATGTCCTCGTAACTTGCGCCCTGGAGGCGTTGCTCGAACTCGGCCGAGCGATCGCCGCCAAAAACCAGGTGCGTATGGCAATCTATCAGTGCCGGAGTTACCCACTGACCCGCAAGGGATCGGGTAACTGCCGCCGTTTTCCCGGGAAGATCCGTGTGCGGCCCAAGCCACGCCAGCGCACCATCTGCGATCGCGATCGCGCCGTCCTCGACGACACCGAAACCGGGCGAATCGCGTCGCATAGTTGCGATGCGCGCGTCTGTCAGCAGCAGATCCCAGTCCATCATTCGTTGCTCCGAGTATGCTTTCGACGGTATCATGGCCAAAGCTGTATATACAACTTGATGGGCCTCCAGTGTCGTCTATTTTCGCTCGTAAAGCGTTGCTGCAAAAGGGCTGGGCAGACAATGTCCGCTTGCAGCTTGACGGCGGGCGCATCGGGAGCGCCACTGCAAATACCTCGGCCGAGTCCGGTGACTTTGTGGCGGGTGTCATCATTCCAGGACTTTGTAATGCCCACAGCCACGCATTCCAGCGAGCGCTCGCGGGCAGGACCGAGGAGCGTTCCGCAACCGGACACGACAACTTCTGGACCTGGCGCGAGCGCATGTATGCGCTGGCGGGGCGGCTCAATGCTGACTTGCTCGCGGCGATCGCGCAGCAGGCGTACAGCGAGATGCTTGCGAGCGGCTATACGTCCGTTGCCGAATTTCACTACTTACATTCGGAGCCAGGTGGCAGCCGGCACGACGACGTGATGTTCAACGCGCTCTGCGCTGCGGCAAAAGACAGCGGTATTCGCATGACTTACGTCCCGGTGCTGTATGAGCGATCCGGGTTCGATCAACCAGAGCCGGTGGGTCACCAGAAGTTGTTCGCCAATGATGTCGAGAGTTTCCTGGCACATCACGGGCGGGTTCGTGAGCGGGCATCAGAAACACTAAATGTGGGCATCGGTGCGCACAGTCTGCGTGCCGTCAGCAAAGAGTCGCTAGTAGAGATTGCCAGTATCGCCGACTCTCAGGATCTGCCGATGCACTTGCATATCGCCGAGCAACAGCGCGAGGTCGACCAGTCGATGGCCGCTTATGGCCGACGCCCGGTTCGCTGGTTGCTCGAGAATTTCGATGTCGGAGACAATTGGTGCCTGGTACATGCGACGCACATGGATGCGGACGAAATCGAGTCCCTGGCGCATTCAGCGGCGGTTGTGTGCCTTTGCCCGAGTACCGAAGCGAACCTTGGCGATGGCCTGTTTCCGTTGCATGATTTTCTCAGCGCAGGCGGAAGAATGGCCATCGGTTCCGATAGCCACGTTTCCATAAATCCGTTCGAGGAACTTCGCTGGCTGGAGTACGGCCAGCGCCTTGTAACGCAATCGAGAAACGTCGCATCGCTGCAGCAATCACATGTTGGCCGGGAGTTGTTTTCACGTGCGCTCGATGGAGGCGCGCAGATCAGTATGCGAGAGATAGCGGGTATTCAAAGCGGTGCCGTGGCGGATCTGGTTGCGCTGTATGACGACGACCCAATGCTGGTTGGTCACGATGAGGCATCGTTGCTCGATGCGCTGGTTTTTTCGGGCTACCGCCTGCCAATCGAGCGCGTCATGGTTCACGGCCAATGGCAGGTTATCGACGGGCAACATGTAGGTCAGGCCGATACTCGAGCCGCGTTTGCAGACGCGCTGCGGAAAATCGGGGAAGCACCGTGACAGCGCTCGTAAAACCAAGATACCAGCAACTCAAGGACCTGATCATTGGGCGCATATCGAACGGCGACCTGAGACCCCGGGATCGGGTGCCGTCAGAAAACGACCTGGTGGAATCGATGAACGTTTCGCGCATGACCGCGAATCGTGCATTGCGCGAGCTGACCGATGAAGGTTATGTCGATCGCATCGCCGGTCGTGGCACGTTTGTGTCTGATTTTCGGGCTCGATCTCACGTGCTTGAAGTGCAAAACATCGCAGACGAAATTACGCGCCGTGGCCACACACACTCCTGCGAAGTCGTGCGGCAGTCGCGCCAGCACGCCCGCGGTGAAATCGCCCGGGCATTGGATGTCGAGCAAGGTACGGATGTATTTCATCTGCTGCTCGTGCATTTCGAAAATTCCAGCCCGGTTCAGGTCGAGGATCGATACGTCGTCGCGGATTTCGCGCCCGAATGTATCGAGCAAGATTTTCGAACGGTGACACCGAGCGCCTACCTGACGGCTATTTCGCCACTTCAGGAAGCGGAACAGGTGGTGCGGGCGACGCTGCCGAATGCTGCAGTTCGCCAGCAATTACAAATGACCGACAACGAGCCCAGCCTGGTTGTCATTCGACGCACCTGGTCACACGGTCGGCCCGTTACTTTTGCGCGCCTGCACCACCCGGGCAGTCGCTATGAGCTGACTGGCCACTACACCCCTCCCGGAACACCCAAATCGACGATGGCCAACGTCGTGGAACTGGAGACCATAGAACGATGAGAAAGAAACGAACGATCAAAGCACCTGTTGGGACAGAACTTCAGGCGAAAAGCTGGCTCACCGAAGCGCCATTGCGAATGATCATGAACAACCTCGATCCGGACGTGGCTGAACGCCCGGAAGACCTTGTGGTTTATGGAGGCATTGGCAAAGCTGCACGCAACTGGGAAGCATTCGACGTGATAGTCAGCACACTCAAGACACTCGAAGCCGATGAAACTCTGCTGGTGCAATCGGGTAAGCCCGTGGGCGTGTTTAAAACACATGCGGACGCCCCACGAGTGCTGATAGCGAATTCGAACCTCGTTCCGGCGTGGGCGAACTGGGAGCACTTTCGTGAGCTCGACCGCAAAGGTCTGATGATGTTTGGCCAGATGACGGCGGGTTCGTGGATCTACATCGGCAGCCAGGGAATCGTGCAGGGTACTTACGAGACCTTCGCCGAAATGGGGCGGCAGCATTATGGCGGCGATCTGGCCGGGCGCTGGATTTTGACAGCAGGACTCGGTGGCATGGGCGGTGCACAGCCTCTGGCAGCGACAATGGCGGGTGCATCGATGCTCGCAATAGAATGTCAGTCCAGCCGCATCGACAAACGGCTCGAGACGGGCTATCTCGATACTCGTGCGGAGTCACTTGATGAGGCACTCGCGCTCATCAACAAATCGGTCGACGAGCGGGCTGCTGTGAGTATTGGTTTGCTCGGCAACGCCGCAGAATTGCTGCCGGAGATGGTCAAGCGTGGCGTAAGGCCTGATGCGGTAACAGATCAGACGTCGGCGCACGATCCGGCCAATGGCTATCTGCCGATTGGCTGGAGCGTGGAGCAGTGGGAAGAAGGTCGCGTCAGCGACCCGGATGCGGTCGCAGCGGCGGCACGCAAATCGATGGCGGTCCACGTGCGGGCGATGCTCGAATTCCAAAAAGCTGGAATTCCGACGTTCGATTACGGCAACAACATCCGCCAGGAAGCACTCAACGAAGGCGTCGACAACGCTTTCGATTTCCCAGGCTTCGTTCCCGCCTACGTGCGACCTCTATTCTGCCGCGGTGTCGGACCTTTTCGCTGGGTTGCGTTGTCGGGCGATCCCGAGGACATTTATAAAACCGATGCCAAGGTTAAGGAGTTGATTCCGGAGGATGCACATCTGCACGCATGGCTCGATGCCGCGCGCGAGCGTATTCATTTTCAGGGCTTGCCCGCGCGTATCTGCTGGGTCGGTTTGGGGCAGCGCGACCGGCTCGGCCTCGCGTTCAACGAGATGGTGCGAAGTGGCGAACTGAAAGCACCTGTCGTCATAGGCCGGGATCATCTTGATAGTGGCTCCGTTGCGAGCCCGAACAGGGAGACGGAGTCGATGCGCGATGGCTCTGATGCCGTATCTGACTGGCCTTTGCTCAACGCGTTGTTGAACACGGCGAGCGGCGCTACCTGGGTTTCTTTCCATCACGGTGGCGGTGTTGGTATGGGCTACGCGCAACATGCGGGGCTCGTCATTGTCTGTGATGGCTCGGAAGACGCCGACAGGCGCATCGCCCGGGTGCTCTGGAATGACCCGGCTACGGGTGTAATGCGACACGCCGATGCGGGTTATGAAGACGCAATTGACTGCGCAAGAGAGCATGGGCTGAATCTGCCGATGCTGGACCATGGGGGTGCGAAATGAAATTGACCATAGACAATCAACTGGTCGGTCTCGCTGAGTTGCGTGCGGCATGGCGACAACCGCTAAAAGTGAGCCTGGGCGACGATACGCGTCGACGCATCGCCGAGTCCAACGAGCTTATCGTCAATGTGGTTGCGGCAGGTGATGAGGTCTACGGCGTCAATACCGGCTTCGGACAGCTGGCAAATGTACGCATCGATGACGACGAACTCGCGCATTTACAGGAAAACCTGGTGCGCTCACATGCCGTTGGTGTCGGCGAAGATCTGGATGACGATATCGTTCGCCTCGTGATGCTGATGAAGGTCATCGCACTCGCGGAGGGTTTCTCGGGCGTGCGACTGGAACTCGTTGAAGCATTGTGTGAATTGATCAACCACAATATTTATCCGCGCATACCTTCGCAGGGATCCGTTGGCGCATCGGGTGATCTCGCGCCATTGGCACACATGGCGGGTGTACTGATCGGCGTCGGTGAAGCGAAAATACAGGGCACGATTGTGCCTGCGGAGCTGGCGCTTAAGGAGGCGGGAATCGAGCCCATCAAGCTTGCGCCAAAGGAAGGGCTGGCACTGCTCAATGGCACACAGGTTTCCACCGCATTGGCATTAGCGGCTGTATTTCGCACCGAGAACGTCCTGGCTGCGGCACTCGCGGCTGGTGCATTGTCGTCCGATGCGGTCAAAGGAAGCGACACGCCGTTCGACAAGCGAATTCAGACTGTGCGTGGCCACGGCGGCCAGATTGCTGTCGCGGGCGTCTTGCGCGAACTCATGCGAGACAGCGAGATTCGCGCCTCTCACGTAACTTGTGATCACGTGCAGGATCCGTACTCGATACGCTGCCAACCACAGGTCATGGGTGCGTGCCTTGATGTGGTACGTCATGTTTGCGGCGTTCTCGAGACGGAAGCCAATGCAGTTACCGACAACCCGCTCGTTTTTGCGGAGTCCAACGCCGTGCTCTCCGGCGGTAACTTCCACGCGGAACCGGTTGCCCTGGCGGCCGACTACCTGGCCCTGGCAATTGCCGAGATAGGTTCATTGTCCGAGCGGCGCATCGCGTTGCTGATCGACGCGAATCTCAGTGGTTTGCCGCCATTCCTGGTTAAAGAGGGCGGCCTGAATAGCGGTTTCATGATGGAGCAGGTCACGGCCGCCGCGCTCGTCTCCGAAAACAAGTCACATGCCCATCCCGCCAGCGTCGACAGCATTCCAACCTCGGCCAACCAGGAAGACCATGTCAGCATGGCAACGTTCGCGGCACGCCGCCTCCACGAAATGATCGACAATATCGCCAACATTGTTGCAATTGAGCTTCTCGCCGCGGCACAAGGCGTTGAGTTTCATCTCCCGCAAAAGAGCTCGCCGATACTCGAAAAAGTCATCGTGGCGATACGCGAAGTTTCCCCGGCATACGCTGAGGATCGATCAATGTCTGCGGATATCGCAAGAGTTGCGGGCTTGATTGACGAAGGGGCTTTCTGCGCGTACGCGGAATCGGTTCTCCCCAGTCATAGCGTATGACGGACACATTTACATTCCACCCGGGTTCGATACCGCTTCTGGTAAGCGTGCCGCACGATGGCAGAATTCTGCCGGACGATATTGCGATGACGATGACCGGGGCGGGCAGGGATATTCCCGATACCGATTGGCACGTCTCGAAGCTGTACGAATTTGTTCGCGGTCTCGGCGCAGCGACAATTTCGGCACAGCTTTCGCGATACGTTGTTGATCTCAACCGGCCAGCCGACAACGCGACCTTGTACGAAGGGCAGGTCGCCACCGGCCTGTGCCCCCGGCACACGTTCGATGGCCAGGACATCTACAGCGACGGGACTGGTATCGACGTCGCTGCGCGTGTTGAGCAATTCTGGATGCCTTATCACGCCAAAATCAACGACACGTTGGCCGAATTCTCGCGGTCCCACGGTTTTGCACTTCTGTGGGACGCACATTCAATCGCCAGTCGCGTGCCGCGGCTCTTTGACGGTGATCTGCCGATTTTAAATCTTGGTACCTGGGGTGGGCGTAGCTGTGATGCCGGTATCGCCGGCGACGTCATCGAAATTGCTGAAGACAGCCCCTTTGAGACCGTTGTGAATGGGCGTTTTGAGGGCGGATATATTACGCGCCATTACGGTCGACTTGCGGATAACATACAAGTGATTCAGCTTGAGCTGGCACAGCGCGCTTACATGGACGAGGCGACGCGCAACTATGATGAGGCGAAGGCGTCCGAGCTTCGTGTTACGCTCGAGCGTATGCTCACGGCCTTCGTCAGTGCGGCAAAACGGCATTTTTCGAGGTGAAAATGATGAAGAAATCTCTGCTAAAGGTGGTCGCGATTCTGGTTGCCGGTGGTTTTTTGCAGTCCTGTGCCTCCGTTGACTGGTCTGCCAGCAAGATCGATAGCGAAGCGAATAAGGCGCTGCACGTTTTTCGACAAGATATTGACGGCGGGCAGCATTTTCTGGAGCAG